>NZ_JBWJZD010000003.1:0-505529 GCF_056429065.1 Bradyrhizobium sp. USDA3010 | reverse complement strand
GCTCGATCGCGACGGCAACTACGGAATCTTCTTCGCTAGCTGGCAGGTCGCATCAATCGACTTGACCAATGGCGAACCTGTCAGTGATGTGTCGGAACAGGTGTCAGCCATGTCTCCGGTCTAAACAGCATGCGGGTGATCCAGTATTCGAGAGGCGCCAATGCTTGAGCCGAAAGGCCGCGGCGTACTGGGTCGCCCGGTCAAGCCGGGCGATGACAGATGTGGGTGGGGACATAGCGTCGCATTCTCGCGACATGAATTGCCCGAGCCTTGCTTCTCGTTCCGCCCTCGGGGCCTCGACCCGTCGGGCAACTCAGTGATTTGGCGCGGCCGCTATTTGCCCTTGAAGTTCGGCGTGCGCTTGTTGAGGAAAGCGTCCATGCCCTCGCGGAAATCCTCGCTCATATAGGCGCGCAGGATCAGGTCTTCGCCTTCGTCGCGCGACAGCGTGCGGCGGATGCGGCGCACCGCTTCCTTGGTCACCTCCAGCGTGATCGGCGCATGGCCGGCGACAAGTTGCGCGGTCTCGGTGGCGCGGCGCTGCAAGGTTTCCACATCGGGGACGACTTCGTTCAGCAGCCCGAGAGCCAGCGCTTCGGGCGCCTCGACCAGGCGCGCCTTGAAGATCAGATCCTTGGTCCGCGCCGGACCGATCAGCGAGACCAGCCGCGAGATGTTGGACATCGAGAGGCAGTTGCCGAGCGTGCGCGCGATCGGGAAGCCGATCCGGGTCGCCTCGGTGCCGATGCGGATGTCGCAGCATGCGGCAATACCGGCGCCGCCGCCGGTGCACGCGCCGGCGATCGCCGCGATGACGGGCACGCGGCACTGTTCGAGCGTTCCCAGCACGCGATCGATCCGCGCCTCGTAGTCCAGCGCATCCTGCGCGGTCTTGAACGCGCGGAACTGCGAGATGTCGGTGCCCGAGGCGAACGCCTTGTCGCCGGCACCGGTCAGGATCAGCGCCTTGATGGAGTGATCCTGATTGATGTTCTCGCAGATCGTGGCCATCTGCTCGTACATCGCAAAGGTCAGCGCGTTGCGGGCCTGCGGCCTGTTGAACGTGATGCGCGCGATCCCGTCCGCGACGGAGTAGATCAGGTCTTCGGTCGGTGCGACGGGCGCGTTCATGTCTCGCTCTTTCTGTTCTTTGCGATAAGGTTTCAGGCCAGCCTACTCAAGCGACGGCTTTCGATGCCTGCGATGGGTCGCGTCCCTTGAGGACCTCCATCGCGGCCACCACACCGCCGCTGCGATGCGGCACCTTGGCCAGATCGAGACCCATCTCGACGCCGGACAGCGTGCCCATCAGCATCAGGTCGTTGAAGTGGCCGATATGCCCGATCCGGAACACCTTGCCCTTGACCTTGTTGAGGCCGGTGCCGAGCGACATGTCGAAATTCTCAAGCACGACCTTGCGGAAGTAATCGGCATCGTGGCCATCGGGCACGCGCACCGCGGTCAGCGCCGGCGAATGCGCGCCCTGCTCCTGGCACTGCGTCTCCAGCCCCCAGACCTTGATGGCGGCACGCGTCGCCTCGCTGTGGCGCTTGTGGCGGGCGAACACGTTCTCGAGGCCCTCCTCCTCCAGCATCTTCACGGCCTCGCGCAGGCCGAACAGCAGGTTGGTGGCGGGCGTATACGGCCAGGTGCCGGCCTTGTTGATGTTGATGACCTCCTGCCAATCCCAATAGGAGCGCATCCCCGGATTGGCCTTGGCCACGGCCAGCGCCTTCTCCGACACGGCGTTGAAGCCGAGGCCGGGCGGCAGCATCAGCCCCTTCTGGGAGCCGGCGATCGAGACGTCGATGCCCCAGGCATCGTGTTCATATTCCAGCGAGCCGAGGCCGGAGATGGTGTCGACCATCAAGAGCGCCGGATGCTTCAGCGTGTCGAGGATCTTGCGGACGTCGCGCGGATAGGTGACGCAGGCGGTCGAGGTCTCGTTATGGACCACGCAGACGGCCTTGATCTTGTGCGCCTTGTCGGCGGACAGCCTGGCCTCGATCTGTTCGAGGTCGGCGCCATGGCGCCAGTCGCCCGGAATGAAATCGACGTCGAGCTTGAACTTGTCGGCGATGCCGTGCCACAGCACGGCGAACTGGCCGGTCTCGCACATCAATACCTTGTCGCCCGGCCGCAGCGTGTTGACGATCGCGGCTTCCCAGGCGCCGGTCCCCGACGAGGGGTAGATGATCACGGGCTGCTTGGTGCGGAACACACGCTGCATCGCAGAAAGCACGGCAAAGCCGATCTCGGCGAATTCGGCCCCGCGATGGTCCATGGTCGGCATGTCCATCGCCCGCAGCACCCGATCCGGCACGTTGGTCGGTCCCGGAATCTGCAGAAAATGCCTTCCAGTGTGCACGGTCATCGGCGTCCTTCCCGGTCTTGCTCAGTCTCTTCGCGAGCCGCTCGCATATCACTATCCGGAAATCGAAGCCAACCATATCAGCCCATAGCGGCCCACATGGCTTGGCTCTTCTTGAGACGGCTCAGTGAGTTGGCATCCGAGGCCATACCCGGCCGGATTGATCCGGCGCGACGCTATCTGGACGAATGCTGGACCACGCCTGTTGGAGCGGGACCCGCCCCAACCGTACCGGCCGCCCTGATGGGTACAGGCCCAAATCCCGGCGATCCCGACGACTCAACTCGGGAAGCGCTCGAAGGCCGGGAGATCGTGAACGGACTCTACCCATCCGACGCGCTCGGCAGTCTGCACCTGAACCCTGGGCGAGATCGAATTGGGATCGTCGAGCGCAGCGATCCTGACCTGCATCATGCCCATCTGGTCGAGAATGCCATTGCCGAAGAACAGCCCCGCGCCGCACGTCGGGCAGAACGAGCGCTGGCCGCTTTCTGAAGACGAATAGATCTTCGGCTTCCCTTGGATCAATACCGCGGCCTTCGGGACCATTGCCCACGCCAGCATCGGCGCTCCAGATTGCCTCCGACAATCGTGGCAATGGCAGACGGTACTGAAAGCCGCCTGATCGGGGACTTCGAACCTGATCTCACCGCAATGGCAGCCGCCGCTAAGCATACCCAAGCTCACTACTCCCAGCCTCTCTTCAAGACTGTATCCATGTCATCATTCTCGCCGGGTTTGTCCTCCGCCCGGCGAGGGGCAGTCATGCATATCCGGGAGCGCCATGCCGACACCTTCATCCACTCATTCGGCGGCCACCACCTTTCGCGGCGCGGCCAACCCGCCGGCCTCCTCGAACGGGCGCTCGGGATGCATCAGGAACGCCGAGAAACCACCAAGCAGCAGCAGGCCCATCGACATCAGGAACGGCAGGTACCAGTTTCCGGTGGCGTCGATGACGAAACCGGCGACCAGCGGCGAGACGATCGCCGCGAACGCCGAGCCGCTGTTCATGATCCCCGCGGCGGTGCCGGAATATTTCGCCGCGATGTCCATCGGGATCGACCACATCGGGCCGATCACCAGTTCGGCGCAGAAGAAGCCGGCCGACAGGCAGAGCGCGACCACCGTGATGTCGTGAACGAACAGGATCGGCATCAGCGAGAGCAGCGCGCCGGCGAATCCCACGATCGTCACGCTGAGCCGCGCCAGCCGCACATTGCCTGTGCGCTCGAGGATGCGATCAGAGATGACGCCGCCGATACTGTCGCCGACCACGCCGGCAAAGAACACGCCGGATGCGAACAGCGCCGAGTTCTTCAGATCGAGGCTGTAGTTGTTCTTGAAGAAAAGCGGCAGCCAGTTGAGGTAGAGCCACAGGCACCAGCCGTAGCAGAAATACGTCAGCGTCACCGGCCACATCCGCTGCAACAGCGGCCCCCACGGCACCTTCGGCCGCTCGCCCTGCGGGCGCGGCGGCAACGTCGCAAGCTCGGCCTCCGTGATGGAGCCGTGGTCCCTGGGCTCGTTGCGGAAGTACCAGATCCACGCAACACCCCAGATCAGACTGACGACGCCGAGCACCACGAATGCACCGCGCCATGTCAGCCAGAGGATCAGGAGCGCGACCACCGGCGGGGTCACCGCGTTGCCGAGCCGCGCGAACGCGTGTGTCAGCCCCTGCGCAAAGCCGCGGCGGTTCGCGGGCGTCCAGTACTGCATGGCGCGCGTCGCGGTCGGGAACGTCGCGCCTTCGCCGAACCCGAGCGCGAAGCGCGCGATGAACAGCGCCGCGAGACCATGGACGAAGCCGGTCATGATGGTCGCCGCAGCCCAGATCATGCCGCACCAGAACAAGGTCTGGCGTGGCCCGAAGCGATCGCCGACCCAGCCGCCGATCACCTGGAACAGCAGATACGGATAGGCGAAGGCCGAGAACACCAGGCCGAGCTCGGTGTTGGACAGACCAAGCTCCTTCTGGATCTCGCTGGCTGCGGTGCCGATGTTGACGCGGTCGACATAGGTGATGAAATACATCACGCAGAGCATGGCCAACACGACATGGGTGGCCTTGAACCGAAGCCTCATATCCCTCCCCTTCCCTGATCCGCGATTTTTCTGAGCCGTTGGCGTGCGGGATGCCGTCGGTCGGCGCTTAGGTGCTGACCACCTTCAGATGCGACGCGTTGCGTTGATCGCGCTGCTCGAGCAGCCGCATCGCCGCCTCGACGCCGCCCGAGCGGTGCGGCACGCCAGCAACCGACAGCCCCATCTCAACGCCGGTGAGCGCGCCCAGCAGCGTCAGCTCATTGCACTCGCCGAGATGACCGATGCGGAACACCTTGCCGGCGACCTTCGACAGGCCGGCACCGAGCGACATGTTGAAATTGTCGAGCACCGCCTTGCGGAACTGATCGGCATCATGGCCCGGCGGCATCATCACCGCGGTCAGCACCGGCGAGAACTCCGAAGGCTCCTGGCAGAGATTCTCGAGGCCCCATTGGTTGACGGCCGCGCGCGTCGCGGCGGCGAGCCGCCGATGGCGGGCGAATACGTTGTCGAGCCCCTCTTCCAGCAGCATCGCGATCGCCTCGCGCAGCCCGTAAAGCAGGTTCGTCGCCGGCGTATAGGGGAAGAAGCCCTTGGCGTTCGGCTTCAGCATCTCCTCCCAATCGAAATAGGAGCGCGGCATCTTGTTGGTGCGCGACGCGGCGCGGGCCTTGTCCGAAATGGCGTTGAAGCCGAGGCCGGGCGGCAGCATAAAACCCTTCTGCGAGCAGCTGACGCTGACATCGACCTTCCACTCGTCATGCCGGTAATCGACCGAGCCGAGCGAGGAAATGGTGTCGACCATCAGCAGCGCCGGATGCGCGGTGCGGTCGATGGCGGCACGAATGTCGGCGATCCGGCTGGTCGCGCCGGTCGAGGTCTCGTTGTGGACGACCATCACCGCCTTGATGCTGTGCGCGGTGTCGGCGGCAAGCCTTGCTTCGATCAACGCAGGATCGGCGCCGCGCCGCCAATCGCCGGCAATGAAGTCGACCTCGATGCCGAAACGGCCGGCCAGCTGCCGCCACAACGTGGCGAAGTGGCCGGTCTCGACCATCAAAACCTTGTCGCCGGGCGACAGCGTGTTGACGATCGCGGCTTCCCAGGCGCCGGTGCCCGACGACGGGAAGATCACCACCGGGCCTGCGGTCTGGAAGATCTTGCCGCTTCCCTCGAGCACGGTGCGGCCAAGCTCGGCAAACTCCGCGCTCCGGTGGTCGATGACCGGCATGTCCATCGCGCGAAGAATGCGATCCGGCACGGGGCTCGGCCCTGGAATCTGTAGAAAATGGCGTCCTTGATGCATGAGAACCTCCCAATCGCCGGATTTCGGCTCCTTGGCCAACCATTTTGCATTCATTTTTTGTATTTTCAATCCAATTCTGGTATTCGATTGTGGGGATCGACGCGACCGCGCCGGCAAATTATTGTTCAGAATATGAAATCTGCGATTCCCGAGACCGGGGTTCCGATCACCCAGCCCGCCGCCGGCAACGGCAGCGACCGCCAGGAGGTCTCGCTTCACGGCGAGATCCTGCTGCGGCTCCGCGACTATGTGGTGGAAGGCAACATTCCGGAGGGCGGGCGCGTTCCGGAACGCCAGCTGTGCGAAATGCTGGGGATCTCCAGGACGCCGCTGCGCGAGGCGCTCAAGGTGCTGGCCGCCGAAGGCCTGATCGAGCTCTTGCCCAATCGCGGCGCGCGGGTGCGCCAGCTCAGCCAGCGCGACCTCGAGGAACTGTTCGACGTCATGGCCGGACTGGAGAGCCTGGCCGGACGGCTGGCATGCGAGAACATCACGGACGAGGAAATCGCGGCGATCGAGCGACTGCACTACGAGATGTACGGTCACTATCTGCACCGCGACATGCACGGCTATTTCCAGACCAACCAGCAGATCCACGAGAGCATCGTCGCGGCTGCGCGCAACGAGACGCTGAAGACCACCTACGCCAACTTCGCAGGCCGGATCCGCCGCGTGCGCTACTCCGCCAATTTCGCCCGCAAGCGGCAACGCTGGGCCGAGGCGATGCGGGAGCACGAGGCGATCCTCGATGCGCTGCGCCGCCGCGCTGGAAGCGAGCTCAGCGACATCCTGTTCGGACATCTGCGCAACAAGCGGAGCGCTGCCATCGAGCACCTCGCCGAGGGACCGGACAGCGGCCAAGAGGCAACGCCTCAAGGCAGCTAGTTGCTCATTTTGCATTCATAATGTAATTCTCGGCTCAATCGAATGAATAATCCCCGGGCAATATGGGTTGCGCCGCGGATCACATCGGATCTGGGATGAAGAACGCCTCATCGCTCGAACAGCGCCTGCGGTCCGACCTGACCGGCGACGTGTTTTTCGATGCCTTCAACCGCGGCCGCTACGCGACCGACGCCTCGTTCTACCAGATCATGCCGGCCGGCGTGGTGGTGCCGCGCACCGTCGACGAGGCGCTGCGCACGCTTGCGATCGTCCGCGACGGCGGGCGGATCGTGACCCCGCGCGGCGGCGGCACCTCGCAATGCGGCCAGACCGTCAATGACGGCATCCTGGTCGACCTCTCCAAGCACCTGAACCGGATCCTCTCGCTCGACGTCGAGAACCGGACTTGCGTGGTCGAGCCCGGCATCGTGCTCGACGATCTCAACCGTCAGCTGAAGAAACACGGGCTGTGGTTTCCGGTCGACGTCTCGACCGCGTCGCGCGCCACCATCGGCGGCATGGCCGGCAACAACTCCTGCGGCGGCCGCTCGCTGCGCTACGGCACCATGCGGGACAATACGCTGTCGATGGATGCAGCGCTCGCCGACGGCAAGCTGCTGCATTTCGGCGAGGTGCCGCGCGACCTGACGCGGATCAATGCGTCCGACAGCGGATCGAAGCTGTTCCGCGACATGCTCGATCTCGGCGAGCGCGAGGCGGCCGAGATCGCGGACAAATTCCCCAAGGTGCAGCGCCGCGTCGGCGGTTATAACCTCGACGCGTTGGTGCCGCGCAATGCGCCGAACAACATGGCGCATCTCCTCGTCGGCTCGGAGGGCACGCTCGCCTTCACGACGCAGGTCGAGCTCAAGCTGTGGCCTGTGATCCGCAACAAGGCGCTCGGCGTCTGCCATTTCGGCAGCTTCTACGAGGCGATGGATGCGGCCCAGCATCTGGTGAAGCTGCGGCCGATCGCAGTGGAGCTGGTCGATCGCACCATGATCGCGCTCGGCCGCGAGATCGCGATGTTTCAGCCGATCATCTCCGCAGCTGTGCGCGGCGATCCCGACGCCATCCTGGTGGTCGAGTTCGCCGAGGAAGATCAGGCCGACAACCTCGCCCGCCTGAAGCAGCTCGGCGAGCTGATGGGCGACCTCGGCTTCGGCTGGGACAAGCCGCAGCGCAAATGGGGCGGCGTGGTCGAGATCGTCGAGCCCGCCCTGCAATCCGGCATCGCCGATTTCCGCGCCGCCGGGCTCAACGTCATGATGTCGATGAAGCAGGAGGGCAAGCCGGTCTCGTTCGTGGAGGATTGCGCGGTGCCGCTGCCGCATCTTGCCGACTACACCGAACGGCTCAATGCGGTGTTCGCCAAACACGGCACGCGCGGCACGATGTATGCGCATGCCTCCGAGGGCTGCCTGCATGTGCGCCCGGTGCTCAATCTCAAGCTCGAGAAGGACGTCAAGGCAATGCGCGCCATCGCCGAGGAAGCCTTCGCGATGGTGCGCGAGTACAAGGGTTCGCATTCCGGGGAGCACGGCGACGGCCTGGTGCGCTCGGAATTCCACGTGACGATGTTCGGCGCGCGCATCGTCGCCGATTTCCGCGAGGTCAAGCAGCGCTTCGATCCGGACAATACGCTAAACCCGGGCAAGATCGTCGATCCGCCTAAAATGGACGATCGCTCGCTGTTTCGCTATTCGCCGGAGTATCGCGTCGGCGAATTGAAGACGGCGCTGGACTGGTCGGCCTATCCCGGCGCCGGCGGCGGTTTCCAGGGCGCCGTCGAGATGTGCAACAACAACGGCGCCTGCCGCAAGCTCGAGGGCGGCGTGATGTGCCCGTCCTATCGGGCGACGCGCAACGAGAAGGACGTCACCCGCGGCCGCGCCAATACGCTACGGCTGGCGATCTCGGGCCAGTTGGGTGCGGACGCGCTCGCCTCCGACGAGATGATGGACACGCTGAAACTCTGCGTCTCCTGCAAGGCGTGCCGCCATGAATGCCCGACCGGCGTCGACATGGCCAAGATGAAGATCGAGGTGCTGGCTGCGCGCGCCGCGACGCACGGCCTGTCGCTGCGTGACCGGCTGGTCGGCTACCTGCCGCGCTATGTCGATCTCGCCTCGCGCTTCGCGCCGATCGCGAACTGGCGCAACCGCAGCCCGCTGTTGCGCGCCCTGTTCGAGACACTCGCCGGGATCAGCGCCAAGCGCGCGCTGCCGGCGTTTCGCCGCGACACCTTCCGGCCCGACGCCGAGGTGATGGGCCCGCCGGACGGACGAGAGGTGGTGCTGTTCGCCGATACGTTCAACCGCGGCTATGAGCGCGAGAATCTCGACGCCGCGATCGAGGTCCTGGTCGCCGGCGGCTATCGCGTGCATCTGCCGAAGCCATTGGACAGCGCCCGCCCGCCGTGCTGCGGGCGGACGTTCCTGTCGGCTGGACTGGTTGAGCAGGCGCGTGCCGAGCTCAACCGGCTGGTTGCGACCTACGCGCCGTTCGCGGCGCGCGGCGTGCCGATCATTGGCCTCGAGCCGAGCTGCCTGCTGACCCTGCGCGACGAGCTGCTGTCGCTGCGTTCGGACGATGCCGCGAAGACCGTCAGCGCGCACGCCCTGCTGTTCGAGGAATTCCTGGTGCGCGAGGCCGAGGCCGGGCGCCTCGCCCTGCCGCTCGGCGCCGTCGCCGGCAAGGCCGTCGTGCACGGTCATTGCCACCAAAAGTCCTTCGGCGCGTTCAAGCCCGTGGAGAAGGTGCTGCGCCTGGTGCCCGGCCTTGAGGTTGAGACCATTGAATCAAGCTGCTGCGGCATGGCCGGCGCGTTCGGCTACGGCGCGGACACTTATCAGGCCTCGATCGAGATGGCCGAGCTGTCGCTGCTGCCGGCAGTCCGCAGCGCGGATCAGGATACGCTGATCGTGGCCGACGGCACCTCCTGCCGGCACCAGATCAAGGACGGCAGCGGACGCACGCCGCTGCATGTCGCCAGCGTATTGGCGATGAGCCTGAAACGTGCGAAATCGAATTCCGACCAATCATTGCCGACAAAGGACAAGGCCCATGGCTGAGCTCACTCTCGATACTGCCCGCACGATTCTGGATGCCGCACTCGCCAAGGGCGTCGAGAAGAAGCTGAAGCCGCTGGTGGTGACCATCCTCGACGCGCGCGGCGCGGTGAAGGTGACGGCCGCGCAGGACGGCACCAGCCTGATGCGGGCCGAGATCGCCCACGGCAAGGCCTATGGCGCGCTGGCGCTGGGCATGGGATCGCGGGCGCTGTTTCAGCGCGCGCAGGAGCAGGCCTATTTCATCGATTCCGTGAACACGCTGGCGCAGGGCCGGCTGGTGCCGGTCCCCGGCGGCGTGCTGATCATGGACGGCGCGACCCTGCTCGGCGCCGTCGGCGTCAGCGGCGACACCTCGGACAATGACGAGATCTGCGCCGTGGCCGGCATCGAAGCCGCCGGCCTGAAGGCCAACGCGGGCTAGAGCATTTTCGGTTCTGATTGAATCAGAACCGAAGCTCTAGGTTCTTGTTTTGACGCGTTTTCTTCACGCGAACCGGTGTCCACTTCGCTCGAAAACGCTCCAACACGCGACAGGGCGAGCGAGGGGATGCACGATTTCGGAATATTAGAAATATACCCCTGAGTTGCCCGACGTGTCAAGCTGCCTAGTCGAACGCGGACCGCCCGCGGCCCCTTTGCATGGGGTTGTTTTCGATATTTTGATGGTCCGCGCCTGCAGCGGCCGGACGGGAGCGAAGCGAAGCGGCCCAGTGATGCCTCAGCGTCCAGTCCAGGTCGGCTTGCGCTTCTCGCCGAAGGCCTTGAGGCCTTCCTTGGCATCCTCGGTCATCGCGAGCAGCGCGATCTGGCTCTCGGTGTAGGCGATGCTTTCGTCGAACGACATCGACGCGATCGCCCGCATGGCGTATTTGCCGCGACGGATCGCCGTCGGTGACTTGTCGACGATGCGGCCGATCAGCCAATCGACCTTGGCATCGAGCTCGGCCGCCGGCACGACGTAGTTGAGAAGACCCGCGGCCTGCGCCGTCTTGGCGTCGAACGGCTCGCCGGTCAGCGCCCATTCGTTGACGAGGCGCGGCGGAGCGATCGACTGCAGCAGGCTCAGCACCTGCATCGGAAACACGCCGACCTTCACCTCGGGCAGACCGAAGATCACCTGATCGCCGGCCACCGCCATGTCGGTCATGCACAGCAGCCCCATGCCGCCGGCCATGCAGACGCCGCCGACCCGCGCGATCGCGGGTTTGGTCGCGTTCTGCGACAGCCGCAACAAATCGGCGTAGTCGACATTGGGACGCGAGAAATCCATCGAGAACGCCGCGCCGCTGTTCTGCAGATCGGCGCCGGCGCAGAACGCCTTGTCGCCCGCGCCCGTCAGCACGATGACGCGCACGTCCTTGTCGTCATGCGCCTCGCGATAGCCCCTGGCGATGCCCGCGATCACACCGGCATTGAGCGCGTTGCGCTTGTCCGGGCGGTTGATGGTGATCCAGAACGCCTGCCCGCGCTTTTCCAAGAGAACGCTGTTGTCGGTCATGTTTCCCGCCTGCTTCTTGCCTGTACGCTGGTGTCAGCGCACATTTGCGGCAGGATCGGCGCCGACTGCAAGCAGGATTTAAGCGGCGGCGGACGCCTTCCTGATCCAGACCTTGTTGTCGTGGAACGCGGCGCCGCCAAGCGGTGCGACAGCCTCCGCCCCGGTCAGCATGTTGATGCCGCGCCCGCCGATGTGGGACTTGTTCGGATGGATCGACTCGGCGATCAGCACGCCGCGGCGAACGCCGTCGAACAGTCTTGCGGTCAGCGTGGTCTCGCCGCGCATGTTGCCGAGCGTCACGGCCTCGCCGTCGGCGATCGACAGCGCGGCCGCATCATCGGGGTGGATCATCACGGTCGGCGCGCCCTCGCGGGCCTGCGACGACGGCGTTTCGTTGAAGCTGGTGTTGAGGAAGCTGCGCGACGGTGACGTCGCGAGCCGGAACGGATGCTGCGCGTCCGCCTCCTCGATGATGGTCCAGTGGTCGGGCAGCGAAGGCATCTTGTCCCACGCGCCCATCAGCCCGCCTGCCCCGACCGGCACCTTGCCCCAATCGACCTTGAAGTGGAACTTCTTGTCGGCATGGGCGAAGCCGTCGAGATAATGCGAGGTGCGGAAATCCGGCTGCAGGTCGCGCCAAATATCGGCTTCCAGCGTCTCGATATCGCCGTGCCCGCTTTTCTTCAAAGTTGCGTCTATCAGCTGGCGCGGCGTCATGTCGAAACCGGGATGTACGGCATTGAGCCTGCGGCCGAGCCCCTGCAGCACCTCGTGGTTGGAGCGGCACTCGCCAGGCGGATCGATCAGCTTCGGGCCGACCGAGATGTGCTGATGGCCGCCGCCATAATAAAGGTCGTCGTGCTCCATGAACATCGTCGCCGGCAGCACGATATCGGCCATCTGGGCCGTCTCGGTCATGAACTGCTCATGCACCGCGACGAACAGATCCTCGCGGGCAAATCCCTGGCGCACCAGCGCCTGCTCGGGCGCCACCGTCATCGGATTGGTGTTCTGGATCAGCATCGCCTTGACCGGCCCGCCGCCGCGCAGCGCCTCGGAATCGCCGGTCAGGATGCGGCCGATCTTCGACTGGTCGAGCACCCGCGTGGTGGGATCGATCGCGTCGTGGCCTTCGATGATCGACTCGTCGAAGCGCCAGATGCCGGCATTGTTGAAGAACGCGCCGCCGCCCTCATGTTGCCAGGCGCCGGTCACCGCGGGAATGCACAGCGCGGCGTGCATCTGCGCGGCGCCGTTGCGGCTGCGGGTGAACCCGTAGCCAAGACGGAAGAACGAGCGCTTGGTTTGTCCGACCAGCCGCGCGAACGCCTCGATCTCCTCGACCGGCACGCCCGAGATCGCTGATGCCCATTCCGGCGTGCGGGTCCTCAGGTGCGCTTCCAGCTCGCCGGGGCAATCGGTATAGCGCGCGAGATAGTCGCGATCGGCAAGTCCCTCGCGGAACAGCACATGCATCACGGCACAGGCGAAGGCGCCATCGGTTCCCGGCCGCAGCAGGATCTTGATGTCGGCCTGCTTCATGGTCTCGTTGTTGTAAACGTCGACCGCCGCAATCTTGGCGCCGCGCTCCTTCCGCGCGCGCGATGCATGTGTCATCACGTTGACCTGGGTGTTCACCGGATTGGTGCCCCAGATCACCACGAGATCAGAGACGCCCATCTCGCGCGGATCGACGCCGGCGATCTTGCCGGTTCCGGCGGCGAAGCCGATGCGCGCGATGGTCGAGCAGATCGTGCCGTAGAAGCGCGAGTATTTCTTCACATGCGACAGCCGGTTGAGCCCGTCGCGCATCACGAGCCCCATGGTGCCGGCGTAGTAGTAGGGCCAGACCGACTCGGCGCCGAATTCCCGCTCGGCCGCGTCGAATCGCGCCGCGATCTCGTCCAGCGCCTCGTCCCAGGAAATCCGCGCGAATTGGCCGGAGCCCTTCGGGCCGGTCCGGCGCAGCGGATGCATCAGCCGTTCGGCATGGTGAATCCGCTCGGCATAGCGCGCGACCTTGGCGCAGACCACGCCGGCCGTATAGGTCTGCTGTTTGGAGCCGCGCACCCGGCCGATCGAGCGGCCCTCGATCACTTCGACGTCGAGCGCACATGCCGAGGGGCAGTCGTGCGGACAGGTGGAATGGCGGATGTCGACCTTGGCATGCTGGTTCATGCCAAATTGGTAACATCAAATATCCGCTTCGCCGAGGGGCATTATTGACCCAGTCCGGGCGAAAACCGCGCATAAGCCATGCAGCAAACGCCGAAATGCTCTGCTACCGATCCACTCCGTCCGTCAAACGCGGAAGATCCGGGTGTAGTGCGATTTGATCGATTCTCCTTCCCTCTCCACCGCCGCCGGGTCGTCCTTCATCGTCTTGATGTCCTTCAACGGCGTGCGCCCGGCCTTCTCCTGGGCCTGCGCGTGGACCGACCTGAGGCCGCCGATCTCGACGTTGAGCTGCTGCCCCTCGCGTCCGAGCGCGAACGACTGGAACAGCTTTGCCGCATTCGGATGCGGGCAATCCTTGAAGATCCCATTCGGGCCAACAATGATCGGCGACCCCTCGGTGGCGTAGACCGGCTCGACCGGGCGGCCCATCTCCTTCAGCTGAAAGATGTTGTACTCGTTGCCGTCGGCCATGACAGCGCGCTCGCCGAGATCGAGTTTCTTCGGTGGATCGGTCGAGGACTGCACCTGCATGATGTTCTGCTTTGCGAGCCTCTCGAAGAAGCTCCAGCCGAGGTCGCGCTGCATCTGATAGGTCGCGGTCATGATGGTGCCGCTATAGCCGGGATGCCCCTTGACGATCTTGCCCTTCCATTTCGGATCGAGCAGATCGGCGAAGCTCTTCGGCGCATCCTCAGCCTTCACGAGATTGGTGTTGTAGGCAATGATCGAAAGCCAGACCCGGAAGCTTGCGAACTGCCCGTCCGCATCGCGATGCTCGTCCGGATAGTATTTCGCGACCTCCTCCGGCACGTAGGACGCCAGAATGCCGTCGCGCTTCCACACGATGAAATGCGCGGCGTCGGAAGAATTGACGACATCGGCCGCGTGAATGTTGCTGGCGTATTCCTGGCCGACGCGCTGGAACACGCGCTCCGCGCCGGTGCGTTCGACACGCACGGTAATCCCGGCATATTTTGCCTCGAACGCTTTCGCCAATTTCTCCGCGACCGGCAGATCGGTCGAAGTGTAATAGACGACCTGGCCCTCTTTCTTCGCCGCCTCGATCAAGGTCGGCGTCACCGGTTCCGCAGCCGGTGCGGCGGCGATCACGCGCGTTGAAAAGGCGGTCCCCGCCAGCACGGTACTGGCGCCCTTCAGCAGATCGCGGCGCGATAGCCCAGGATGTTTCCCCATTTGATTCCCCGCACGCGATGGCGAAGTTTGAGTACACCGTCCTCCCGCTCCTATTCCGATGCGCGAAGACGATGTCTGTCGTCGACAGGTGCTTCAGGTTGCAGCTAGACTTCTGGCCAAGAAAGAAGACTAAAGTTGGGGGAGACGATCAATGGCGGACTTTCGGTACGCCGTGATGTGTGTCGCGGCATTGCTTACCGTGTCGATGTCGGGCTCACATGCGGACGCCGAGGACTACCCGGCGCGGCCGGTCAGGATCATCGTGCCCTTTGGTCCCGGCGGTCCGGCCGACGTCGTCGCGCGCCAGATCGGCAGCATCTTGCAGGAAAATCTCGGCCAGCCCTTCGTGGCGGAGAACCGCACCGGCGCCGGCGGTGTGATCGGCACGCTCGAGGTCGCGAAGGCGCCGGCCGATGGCTACACCCTTCTGATGATGTCGAACACCCAGACCGCCAATGAATCGCTGGTGCCTCAGCGCAAATATGAGCTGATGCGCGACCTGACGCCGATCGCATCGCTGAACACTTCGGATCTGGTGATCGTGGTCCACCCCGCCGTGCCGGCCAGGACGCTGCAGGAATTCATCGCCCTTGCAAAGGCAGAGCCCGGAAGGCTGAACTACGCCTCGTCGGGTCAGGGGACGCCGTATCACATGGCAGGCGAGTTGTTCAAAGCCATGGCCGGAATCAACATCGTGCATGTGCCCTACCGCAACAGTGGTGAGGCCCGCAGCGGCGTCATCGGCGGCCAGGTCCAGATGATGATCGACGCCGTTCCGGCGATGGCACCGAATGTTGCCGAAAACCACGTCCGCGCGCTCGCAACAACCGGCAAGTTCCGTTCCGCGGTGCTATCAAACGTTCCGACCGTGACCGAGGCGGGCGTTTCCGGTTATGAAGCGACGATCTGGCTCGGCCTGATGGCACCAGCGGGTACGCCGAAGCCGATCATCGAGAAACTCAACACGGCCGTGAATGCCGCGGTCAGGCGGCCGGAGGTCGAGAAGTTTTGGGCCGACCAAGGCGCGGTGCCGATGACCATGACGCCGGAAGCCTTCGACAAATTTCTGCGCGCCGATATCGTGAAGTGGGCAGACGTCGTCAAAAGACTGGACAAGGCCGAATAGGCACGTAGCGGCCAAGCGGTGGTGACAGAACAGGTGCAAATGAAGACGTTGAACATCCTGAGCGGCGGCGCAGCGCAGGGCCTGGTACGCAGCATTGCGCCAGCGTTTGAAGCCGAAACCGGCCTCGGCATTGCCGGTGATTTTGGCGCGGTCGGCGTCATGGCCGACAGATTGCGTGCCGGCGTTCCGACCGACATCGTCATCCTCACCGCTGCGCTGATCGCGAAGCTTGCCGACGAAGGGCTGGTTTTGCGCAGTTCGATCGCCGACATCGGCCGCGTTGAAACCGCCCTCGCCGTCCGCGCTGGCGACCCGCCGGCGAGCGCGGAGGACGCCGCCAGCCTGCGCGCGGTGTTGCTCGCCGCGGACGCGATCTTCGTGCCCGATACCAAGGCATCAACCGCCGGAATTCATGTCGCCAGGCTGCTGGCGCAACTCGATATCGCCGACGTCGTTGCCGACCGGCTGAGAATCTATCCGAACGGCGCGACGGCCATGCGGCATCTGGCCGGGTCGAGTGACCGGCGGCCGATCGGTTGCACGCAATCCACCGAGATCATCAGCACGCAGGGCGTCGTGCTATCGGGCACCTTGCCGCCAGGATGCGTGCTCGCAACCATGTATACGGCTGCCGTTGCGACGCAGGCATCGGCTGGATCGCAGGCGCAGCGCCTGATCGCACTGCTGACGTCGTCAGATACGTCAGAGCTACGCAGCAATGCGGGCTTTGTCTCCTAGCGCGCCAGTTGCGTGAGACCCGTCGGCGGTCCATCGACCGCTGTCCAGCCGCCGTCGACGAACAGCGTGCTACCGCTGACATAGCTCGCCGCATCAGATGCAAGGTAAGCGACGGCGGTGGCAACCTCGTCGGCGCTGCTCCAGCGATTGAAGACGGTGTGGCCGGCATAGAGACTGTAGATGTCGGGCCGCTGCTTGAACGGGCCGGTCAACGCGGTCTCCGCGATGCTCGGCGCAATGGCGTTGACGCGGACGCCGGACCGCCCGACCTCGGACGCGAAGCCCTTCACTAACAGCCCGATCGCCGCCTTGGTCGAACCATAGACTGCAAGCCCCGGCTCGATCGTCACCGCGCGCACCGAGGAGCAGGCAATCAGGCTGCCGCCCTGTTGCTCGACCATGATGCGGCCGAACGCCTGGAAGAACCACAGCGTGCCCTTGATGTTGAGGTTGATGACGCGATCGAGGTCCTCGTCGGTGTAGTCGAGGATGGTCTTGCGGATATTCAGCCCCGGCGTGGTGACCGCGATGTCGACGCGCTGAAACTCCGCGAGCGCCTTCGCCGCCAGCGCCTCGACGCCCGCATGGTCGGCGGCGTCGCAACCTGCGGCCGTTGCCGCTCCGCCCTGCTCGCGGATTGCCGCGGCGGTCGCATCCGCGCCCTCCAGCGTGCGATCAGCACACAGCACGCGTGCGCCGAGCGAGGCCAGCGCTTCAGCCGAGGATTTGCCGATGCCCGAGGCGGCGCCCAGCACCACGGCGGTCTTGCCGGTGAGATCGAATAGCTTGCGGTAGTCGGTCATGTGACCTCCGATACTCGTTTGCCTTCCACTGCGACTTCATATACTAATATATCAATTGGGAGCAAGAATGCCCGCCCGCTCGCCGAAAAAGTCGGAGCTCCGCAACCTCGCCGGCCACCGGCGGACCGGTCGTCCGCGGACCGCAACTGCGGCGGCGCGGATCTATGCCGAGCTGCGCGCTGAACTCGTCGCGTTGCAGCGCAGGCCTGGCGATCCGATCATCGAGGCCGAGATCGCGCGCGCATATGGCGTCAGCCGGACACCGGTGCGGGAAGCCATCCTGCGCCTGTCGGACGAGGGCCTGGTCGAGATATTCCCGCAGTCCGGCATCTTCGTGTCGCGCATCCCGCTCGCCGCACTTCCGGAGGCGATTATCGTCCGCAGGTCGCTGGAGGAAACCACGACCCGCATGGCAACCGAGCGCGCCAGCGCCAGCCAGATCCTCGGCCTGCACGCGATCCTCGAACGCCAACGCGAGGCCGAGATGGCCGCCGATCGCGAAGCATTCCATCAGGCTGACGAGGCCTTTCACGCCGCCATCGCCGACATTGCCGGACATCCCGGCATCTGGAAGCTGATCCTGCAGGTCAAGGTTCACGTGGACCGCTTCCGGTGGCTCACCCTGCCGCAGCGTGGACGGATGGCCGAAGTCATCGCCGAGCATGAGGCCGTGATGGCTGCGATCGAGGCGCGCGACCCGGCATCCGCCGGAGCCGCGATGGCCAGACATCTCGAACGGCTACTGGCCGACATCTCGGCCACCCAGCACAACAATCCGCAGTTCTTCGACGAGCAAAGCCAGCCGGCATGACCGCGGCCGGACTCCGGCCAGGCATTTTTGGGAGGAATGACATGAACCGTATAGATCGATCGCAGCACCGCGGTGCCGGGCTCAACCGTCGCGACGTCATCAAGATCGGCGCCGGCCTTGGCGCGGTCGTTGCGACCTCGGTGCAGACGGTCCTCGCCCAGTCGAAAGCGGCCTTCAAGGCGTCGGACGTCCAGCCGCCCGGCTATCCAACCGTGGTCGCGACGGAAAACCTCGGCAAGAAGCTGGCGGCGGCGACCAACGGCCGCCTGTCGCTGCAGATGTTCCCCTCGATGCAGCTCGGCGGCGAGAAGGAAACCATCGAGCAGACCCAGATCGGCGCGATCCAGATGCTGCGCGTCAGCGCCGGCTCGATCGGCCCGATCGTCGATGACATCAACGTCGTCAACATGCCCTTCCTGTTCAAGAACATGGCGCATGCCGAGCGGATGATGGACGGCCCGATCGGCCAGGAGCTGCTGGACAAGATCACGGCAAGCCCGAATGCCGGACTGGTCGCGTTGTGCTGGATGAATTCCGGAGCACGCAGCCTCTACAACACCAAGCACGCGATCAAGACGATCGCCGACATCAAGGGCCTCAAGTTCCGCGTCATCGGCAATCCGATCTTCATCGACATGATGAACGCGCTGGGCGGCAACGGTGTCGCGATGGGCTACGATCAGGTGTTCAGCGCGCTGCAGACAGGCGTTATCGACGGCGCCGAGAACAATCCCCCGAGCTACGTCTTCAGCAATCATTACACCGCAGCGAAGCACTTTTCGCTCACCGAGCACCTGATCGTTCCCGAGCTGCTGGTGTTCTCGAAACGCGCCTGGTCCACGCTTGCAGCCGATGACCAGACGCTGATCAGGAAGCTCGCCCGCGAGGCGCAGATGGAAGAGCGCGGGCTCTGGAACACCTACGAGCAGCAAGCGATGGAAAAGGCGAAAGCTGCCGGCTGCGAAATCATCGAGATTGCCGACAAGGCGCCATTCCAGAGCGCGGTCAAGCCGGTCTGGGACAAATACGGCCCGAAATACCAGGACATGATCGGACGCATCCAGTCTGCCTGACACCACGCCACACGCGAAATCGTCCTCTTACAGGAAATGGACATGGCCGGATCATATCGCCGCGCGATGGACTATTTGTATCTCGCCTGCGTCATCACGGGCTCTGTCGCGCTGATCCTGATTTCAGCCGTCATCCCCTGGGCAGTGTTCACGCGCTATGTCCTGAACAGCGCGGCATCCTGGCCCGAACCTCTCGCGGTGCTGCTCACCATCGTGGTGACGTTCATCGGTGCGGCCGCCGGATATCGGCTCAATCTGCATATGAACGTCGCATATTTTGCCAACAAGCTGCCTGCCCCACTCCGCAACCTCGCCGACCTTGTTGTCCAGCTCCTGATGGGCCTGATCGCATTGTTCATGATGATCTGGGGCGCTCGGCTCGTCGAGGTGACCTGGTACAACACGATCGCCGATTTCCCGTCGCTTTCGGTCGGCGTCACCTATCTTCCGATTCCGATCGGCGGCGCCTGTCTGCTCCTGTTCATCATCGAGCGGATTTTCCTGGGTGCGCCACCCGATCCGATCGCACCACACCGCGACCTTTCCGCCGACTGATCGCGCGAGGCCATCATGGATATCCTCATTCTGCTCGCGACCATGCTGCTCTGTTTCCTGATCGGCATGCCGATCGCCTACTCGCTGGCGATGGCGGCCATCGTCGGCGCCTTGTGGATCGGCATTCCCCTGGAAGCGGTGATGCTGAAGATCTCCGACGGCGTCAGCAAGGTCGCAATGCTGACCATCCCGTTCTTCGTGCTGGCCGGCGCGATCATGGCGGAGGGCGGCATGGCCCGCCGTCTGGTTGCGTTTGCCGACGTGCTGGTTGGATTGACGCGTCTGCGTGGCGGCCTCTCGATCGTCAACGTGCTTGCGACGACATTCCTGAGCGGCATTTCCGGATCGGCGGTCGCCGATACATCGGCCATCGGTTCGGTGATGATCCCGCAGATGGAGAAGAACGGCTATCCGCGCGTGTTCGCGACAAATCTCACGATCACCTCGTCGGTGCAGGCCCTTCTGGTGCCGCCGAGCCACAACGCGGTGCTCTACTCGCTTGCGACGGGCGGAACGATTTCGATCAGCGCCCTCTTCATGGCCGGCGTGTTCCCCGGGCTGCTGCTCGGCTTCTCGCTGATCATCCTGTGCCTGGCGGTCGCCTATCGCGAAAAGCATCCGCACGGCCAGACCGTGCCGGCCAAGGACGCGATCCGGATCGCCATCGATGCCTCCTGGGGTCTCATCACCCTCGTTATCATCCTTGGCGGCATTCTCGGCGGCATCTTCACGGCAATCGAAGCCGGCGCCGTCGCCTGCATCTGGGCTTTCTTCGTCACAATGTTCATCTATCGCGACTATCGCTGGCGCGACCTGCCGGTGCTGCTCCACCGCACACTGCGCACCGTCGCGATGGTGATGACGCTGATCGCGTGCGCCTCCAGCGTCGGCTACATCATGGCGTTGACGCAGATGCCGGCCAAGATGACCGCCTTCTTCCTGTCTATCTCCGACAACAAGTACGTCATCCTGCTCCTGATCAACGTGCTGCTGCTGGTGCTCGGCACACTCGTCGACATGGCGCCATCGATCCTGATCGCCACGCCGATCCTGTTGCCGGTCATGAAGAACTTCGGCGTCGATCCGGTTCATTTCGGCATGATCATGCTGCTCAATCTCGGCATCGGCCTGTGCCATCCACCGGTCGGCGCAATCCTTTTTGTCGGCTGCGCGGTCGGCAAGGTCACGATCGAGCAGGTCATGCGCAAGATCTGGCCGTTCTACGCGGTGATGTTCTTTGTCCTGATGTGCGTGACCTACCTGCCGGAGATCTCGCTATGGCTGCCGCGGCAACTCCAGGTGCTGCACTGAGGGCTAGCGGACATCTTGCAGAACTGCGGCCGTCACCGGAACCCATCGACATCATCGCCAGGGCCGGGATCAAGCCGGTCTGAGCAGATCAACATTGCGCGACACGCACAGCGTGTTGTCTTGCGACCGCTCGCCGGCACCCCTAGGCTCCCCGTCCATAACAAAAAGACCAGGGAGGCGATCGTCATGACCACAAGGCGGGATTTCCTGAAAGCGGGAGCAGCGGCGGCGGGCATCGTGTTCTGCAGCTGCGGGCTCGTCCACCATGCGAATGCGCAGCAATCGCGCCAGAAATTGCCGGTCACCGTCGACGGCAAGCGTATCAGGACGATCGATATTCACTCGCATTGCCACTTCCGCGAGGCCGGCGCCCTGCTCGGCGCCGATGCCGGGAAACTGCAACTGCCGCCGGTCAACGGCGCCTCGGAGGCCTTCATCGAGATCGACAAGCGTCTGGCGGCGATGGACGCGCAGGCCGTCGATATGGAGGTGCTCTCGATCAATCCGTTCTGGTACGACCGCGATCGCGATCTCGCCGGGAAGATCGTGAAGATCCAGAATGAGAAGCTTGCCGAACTCTGCGCTTCGAAGCCCGAGCGGTTCGCGGCCTTCGCCTCGCTGACGTTGCAGGCGCCGGACCTTGCGGTGCAGGAGCTGGAGACGGCGGTGAAGAAGCAGGGGCTGAAGGGCGCGGCGATCGGCGGTGTTGTCGATGGCGTCGAATTCTCCGATCCGAAGTTTCATCCCGTGTGGGCCAAGGCCGAGGAGCTCGGCGTTCCCCTGTTCATCCATCCGCAGGGCGTGCCCGAGCTCGGCAGGCGGCTCTCCGGCAATGGCTGGCTCGGCAACACGATCGGCAATCCGCTCGAGACCACGATCGCACTGTCCCATTTGATCTTCGAGGGTACGCTCGACCGCTTCCCGGGACTGAAGATCATCGCCGCGCATGGCGGCGGCTATCTCCCCTCCTATGCCGATCGCTCGGACCATGCCTGCCTGGTCGGACCCAAGGGATGCAATCCGGAAATCAAGCTCCAGAAGGCGCCGACCGAATACCTCAAGCAGATCTACTTCGACTCTCTGGTCTTCACGCCTGAAGCGATCCGGCATCTCGCCGCCCAGGTTGGCGCCGGCCAGATTGTGCTGGGAAGCGACTATCCCTATCCATGGCAAATGGCACCGGCCGACCACATCTTCGCCTGCTCATCGCTGAGCGACGAAGACAAGGCCAACATTCTCGGCGGGACCGCTGCCAAGCTACTCGGCGTTGCCGCGTGACGACGGTGCCGACGGTCAGTTGGCCTTCACCGTCCGTGCCTCATTGCGCGGCAGAGCCGTGGGCGCCGGCTGCGCAATCTTGGTCAATGGATCGACATCGACGGCGTCGGTTCCCGCGAACTCCGCTTGCGCCGCGTCCGAAATCCATTTCACCGCAGCGGGGTGGCTGACCAGCATCCCGATCAGCGCAACGACCACGAGCACCGGCAAAGCAATCAGCTTGATACTGAAGCTCCCGTAGTTGCTTTCGGGGTCCTGCTGCCGGTTGTCGAAAGAGCCCTGCATGGATTCCTCCACAGTGCGCGTGTGCTCCACCGAAGCGTCACTTACCGCAGGGCACGCGCGGCCGATGTGAATGGTTTCACAGGCTTTGTGCGGTTCACCATTTCGTGAAATGCAGGACCGAGTGCGCAGACGGGAGCGACTACTCGCCGTCATCAGCCCCGGCGTCGACCAGCGCCTGAAGCGATTCGGGCTTCAGCACGACGATCGCGCCATGCTCGAGCCTGACCCACCCGCGTGTCGCCCAGGCGCGGAGCTGCTTGTTGATGCTCTCGCGGGTCATCCCGACCATCTCGCTGATCTCCTGCTGGGTGATCGAGATGGTGCGCCCCTGCGGCTTGTGCTTGTCGCTCAGACGCAGCAGCGCGCTCGCCAGGCGGCCCGGCAAGTCCTGCAGGATCACCTGCTCGACCTGGTCGCTCGTCCAGCGCAACCTTGCGCACAGCAGCTCGATGAACTTCATCGCAAGCGTCGGCTGGCTGCGCACGAACGGAATGAACTCGCGCCGGTCGATCACGAACAGCTCGCAATTGGTGTTGGCGGTGGCGTCGGCTGTCCGCGACAAGCCGTCGAGCAGCGCGATCTCGCCGAATATCTCTCCTGCCTCGATCAGGTTCAGGATCGCGTTGCGACCGTCCGGCGAGGAGATGCTGATCTTCACCGTGCCCGAGATCACCGCAATCAGGCTGGTGCCCGGATCGCCCTTGGAGAAGATCGTCGTTCCGCGCTTCAGCGTGGTGTGCTTTGCATAGCGGCAGAGCTGATCGAATGCCTCGGGCTCCAGATCGGCGAAATAGGGATGCTTGCGCAGCACCGATAGCTTGTTGTTTGAAAACAACGGCGCGCCGACAGTTCGTTCTATGGGCAGCGCACCGGTCATTGTGATCCAGACTGATTGTGTTGCGTTCAATCGGCGCGCCAGCAGCGCGACACACCGACAAGCCATCGATCAATGAAAGCGGAAAGGACTATAGCCCCACCAGGGGCCTACAGCAACAAAAGGTCCAGGCCGGTGAGATCGGGCTGGAAGGCATCGAAAGTACAATTTGGAATAAATATGTGCCTAGTTGCAACGCTCAATTGTAGGCAACGGCCGTCCTTGGTCTTGAAAACCCGCCCGTCACTGGCAATCCCGCCTGGCGAAACCCGTTCGTGTGAGGGGTCGACGCCACCTACTCACAGCAGCTTGCCGTCCGGCCCAAAGAATGGATGCGGCCCGTCGAACTGGCCGATGGGGATCTGGTGCGTAACCAGCTGTCCAAAGTCCGGGCCGGGAAACCATGTGTGCAAATGAAATGCGGGCGGTTCCACCTTGAACGATGGTTCGCGCAGCTGTCCGAGGTCCAGGTCGACCGCATGGTTCGGAGCGGGGCATATTGTCACGGCAATCCCGGCGAAAGTGGTCAGCATCGCACGATGGACGTGCCCGCACGCGATCAACCGCACACGCGGGTGACGCCTGACGATTTCCGCCAATGCGTCGGCATTGAAGAGGTCTTGCCGGTCCATATGCCAGATGCCGCCCTTGAATGGCGGGTGGTGCAGGAAAAGCAGCACCGGCCGGTCGACTGCCGTCGCCAGCGTCGCGTCCAGCCATTGCAGCGTGGATGGTTCGAGCATGCCGTGCGGCTTGCCGGCAACGCTTGAATCCAGCAGCAGGAGATCGAGGCCATTCACCTCGATCTTCTGGTCGAGCGGACCTGTTGCGTGAACATAGGGCGCGGCCGGAAACGCTTCGCGCATCCACTGGCGCGAGTCGTGATTGCCGGGAATGCCGGCAAACGGCAGGCGCAGCGGCGCCAGCAATCGCTTGAGATAGTCGTATTCCTCGACCGACGGCGTATCGACGAGGTCGCCCGAGATGACGACGAAATCGGGCGCCGGCTCGAACGCGCCGAGCGCCGCCACACAGCGCTCAAGCGCCTTCGCGGTGTCGACCCGGCCATAGGCCAGCGCTCCAGGCGGCTTGATGTGGAGGTCGGATATCTGTGCGATGAGAACCGGTTTCGGCGGCATCGATCAATCTCAGGGTTCGGAAGGGAGCAGACGAACGGCGTCGGCCGCAATCGAAAGCCCGATTCGATCGCCGACCTTGGCCTGAATTGTGTTAGGCGCGTCGACATTGAGTGGCTTGCTCGATGCACCGCTCACGACGAGCCGCTGCCGGTCGCCGATGAAGCTGACGGAATCGACAGCTCCCGAGAGTGCCGCGGCGCCGGCGTCCGTCACGCGAATGGTTTCGGGACGGATCATGACGGTCGCGTTCGCAGCCGTCGCGCCACCCTCGATCGGCAATCGTCCGCCGAGCAGGATCAGTATGCCGTGCTCGATCGGAGCTTCCACGATGTTCGCCGCTCCGATGAACTCCGCCACGAAGCGGTCCTTCGGTGCGAAGTAGACCTCGCGCGGCGTGCCGATCTGGGCGATCGCACCTTTCCGCATCACCACGATGCGGTCGCCCAATTCCATGGCTTCCGACTGATCATGGGTGACATAGATCGTCGTGATTCCGAGTGCTCGCAACAGCCGGTTGAGCTCGCCTCGCAGCCGGTCCCGCAAGGCCGCATCAAGCGCGGTCAAGGGCTCGTCGAGCAGCAATATGCCCGGCCGGATCGCGACGGCACGCGCCAGTGCCACACGCTGGCGCTGGCCGCCCGAAAGCTGGTCGATGCGGCGGTTCTCCAACCCCGTGATGTTCGTGAGAGCCACCAGTTCGGCGACGCGTGCGGCACGCTCGCCCCTGGCAACACCCCGGATCTTCAGGCCGTAGGCGATATTGTCCGCCACCGTCATATTGGGGAACAGGGCGTAAGACTGAAACACCATGCCGACATTGCGCCGCTCGATCGGGACCGAGGTCATGTCCTTGCCGTCGAACAGCACCTTGCCGCCCGCATCCGGCAACTCGAGGCCCGCGATGATGCGCAGCATCGTGGTCTTGCCGCATCCGGATGGTCCGAGCAGCACCAGCGTCTCGCCGCGCGCAATGTCGAGGGTTGCGGGATCGAGGGCCCGCGTCCCATCGGCAAAGGTCTTGCCGCAGGCTTCGATCCGCACCGCTGCACCGTGCCCGGTCGTATTCATCGCTTGTGATTCCTGTCGGCCAGCAGTTGCATCGCGACCAGCAGCGGAATGATCATCACGAAGAAGATCAGCGTGTAGGCCGAGGCCACTTCGAGCCGCATCGAGGCGTAGCTGTCGGCGAGCCCGATCGGCAGCGTCTTCGTCAGCGGCGTATGCAGCATCCAGGTCAGGTTGAACTCGCCGAGCGATAGCGTGACCACCATCAGTGCACCGGCCAGAATTCCCGGCAGCGCGTTCGGCACGATGACATCGCAGAATCGCCGCCATGGCGATGCCCCCAGCGAGGCGGCGCCCTCATCGAGCGTCTTGATGTCCACAGTCGCAAACACCGCCATGACCGAGCGCACCATGAACGGCATGGTGAAGATCACGTGGCCGACCAGGATGAACAGCCAGGAGCGGCGAAAGCCGCCAAAGCTCCCGTAAGCGAGCAACAGCGCAAGCGCGATCGCAAGCCCCGGGATCGCCAGGGGCAGCGTGATGATCTCCTCGACGATGCGGGCAAGGCGGCCTCCCCGCGCATGCAGCGCGTAGGCCGCGGGAACGCCGGCGAGCAACGTGATGGCGAGCGTCGCGAAGGCGATCACGAAGGAGAGCAGAATGGTGCCGGCATAGAGCTCCCAGACCTGCGCGACCCATTGCAGGGTCACGCCGGACTGAATGCCCCGGAAATAATTCACGGTGACGCCGGCGGAGATCGAAAGCCCAGCGGGCACCACCAGGAAAGCTGCAACGAGCAGCGTGAAGATGAACTGGCCGGTGAAGATCAGGCAATCGCGCATGCTTTCACCCGGCCGCCGCGACCGCGCTTCCGCTGAACGTGCGGGCCAGCGCAAGGATAAGCCAGGTGATCAGGCCGAGCCCCACCGACAGCGCCGCCGAGGTCGCGAAATTCGCGGCCAGCGTGAACTCGGTGTAGATCAGCATCGGCAGCACGTCGATGTTCGTCGCCAGCGTGAAGGCGGTGCCGAAGGCGCCCATTGCGGTCGCAAATGCGATCGCGCCGGACGCGACGAAGGCCGGCGCCAGTGCCGGCAGCACGACGTCACGCTGGACCGCCCAGGGGCTTGCGCCGAGCGAACGCGCGGCCTCCTCCAGACCGACGTCGAGCTTCTGCACGGCCGCCATAATGGTGAGGATCACGCGCGGGATCGAGAAGTAGAGATAACCGAGGAAGAGCCCGTAGATCGAATAGGCGAAAACGAACTTCTCGCCGAAGATCCGGTTCGAGAGATCGCCGATCAGCCCTTGCCGCCCTGCCAGCAGAATGATCATGAAGCCGACCACCACGCCGGGAAACGCCAATGGAAAGGTCAGCATCGCAATCAGCACGGCCCGCCCGGGAAAGCGGTGCCGCTGCAGGAACATTCCGGCGATCGTCGCCACGATCAGCGTGACGACCGTGGTTGCCGCCGCCAGCAGCACGGTATTGATCAGCGTCGCGCGATAGCGGCCTTCGGTCAGGATGGCGAGATATCCGGCAAGCCCGTGCGGCCCTTCGGCGCCCGCCACCACCAGCCGTGCCATCGGCAACAGGAAGAACGCCGTCGTCACCAGCACAAGCGGCAGCAGGCAGAGCCAAACGAAGGATTTTTGCGACATCGGAAGATTGGTGCCCCTGCGAGGGCACCATATTGCCTCAGCGGACCTCGGCGAGATAGCGGTCAACGAAGGCTTTTTGCACGTTCTCCATCTCGCCCCAGTCGACGCTCTTGGCGCGGGCATAGTCGCTGTCGGGGAGGAATTTGCCCTTCACGGAGGCCGGCAGCTCGATCGGGCGGGCCGGACGCAGATAGGCATTGGTCCAGATCGCCTGCCCCTTGTCGGACAGCAGATAGTCCATCACCTTCTTGGCCTTCTCCTTGTCGGGCGCGTTCTTCACGAGACCAACGACATAGGGAAACACCACCGATCCCTCGCAGGGAATCACAAACTCGAAGTTGCCCTTCTCCGAATATTTCGCGCGGTAGGCGTTGAAGTCGTAGTCGAACAGGATCGGCATCTCACCGGAGACGACACGGGCATATGACGTCTGCTTGGGCACGATCGGATCGTTCTTCCGCAGTTCCTTGAAGAAGGTGATCGCCGGATCGAAATTGGTGGGCGAGCCGCCCAGCGCGAGATTGACGGCGACCGCGCCGACATAGCCGACCGCAGCGGATGACGGGTCGAGATAGCCGACCATGCCCTTGTAGTCGGGCTTCAGGAGGTCCTTCCAGCAGGCCGGCACCGGCTTGCCGCCAAGCGCGTCCTTGTTCACGAACAGGCCGAGCGTGCCGGAGTGGATCGTCGTCCAGTAGCCGTCCGGATCCTTGAGGCCGGCTGGGACCTGATCCCAATGCGCCGGTTTGTAGGGCTCGAGCGCGTCCTGGGCCTTGGCCTTCATGCCGAAGGTCACGCCGAAATAGCCGATATCGCCGACCGGATTGGCCTTCTCCGCCAGGATCTGGGCCAGCGCCTGGCCGGAATTCTTGTTGTCATGCGGGATATCGTAGTTGAGGTCCGCCTTGATCGCCTTCAGCATCGATGCCCAATCTGCCCATTCCGGCGGGCAATTGTAGCAGATCACGTCGGCCGCCTTGGCGGATTGCCACGGCGCGAGCAGTGTCAGCGCCAGCAACGCGAGGACAAGGCGGACGGTCTTCATGGCAGGCTCCGGTCTGGGAGAGGATGCGATGCGGATTTCAACATCAACGGAGCGACCAAGTATAGACCACGTATGAATGTTTTGCGACGCGCTTGCCGCCGTGCAGCAAATGCAGCAGCCCGGATGCCAATGACCGGAGGCTCGCGGCAAACCGTCGTTTCGCGCTAGGCTGCGAGCCGAATGAGGAAGCGCCCATGTACCAGCCGCCCGGCGTCAAGACATCGCCCGATCTTCCCGTCCCCGACCTGATGAAGGCCTGGGTCCTTGGTGACCCGGACCAGTTCCTGCTTCGCGAGAAGCCGACGCCGATTCCGTCGCGTGCCGAAGTGCTGGTGCGCATCGACGCGGTCGCGATCTGCGCCACCGATCTCGAAATCATCCATGCCGGGTCGCCGGCAAGCATTCAAGGCGGCGCGCCCTTCAACAAGAACTTTACGCCGGGTCACGAATATATGGGCACGGTGGCCGCGCTCGGTCCAAACGTCGACGAGTTCAGGATCGGAGAGCGGGTCAGCGTCGAGATCCACGCCGGCTGCGGCCAATGCAAACGCTGCCGCCAGGGCATGTACACATCGTGCCTCAACTATGGAAAGCCGGAGAAGGGTCACCGGGCCAACGGCTTTACGACCGACGGCGGATTCGCCGAATACGCGGTCAATCATATCAATACGCTGGCGCGCGTCCCGGATAGCATGAGCGATGCGGAAGCAACCCTCGTGGTGACTGCCGGGACATCGATGTATGGCTTGACGGAATTGGGGGGATTGGTGGCCGGCGAGAGCGTCGTGGTGATCGGCCCAGGGCCGATCGGACTTCTCGCAGTCGCGGTGGCCAAGGCGCTTGGTGCAAGCCCGGTCATCCTGACCGGGACGCGCAACAAGCGGCTGGCGATCGGCCAGGAACTGGGGGCCGACCGCGTCATCAACATCAACGACGAAGACGTCGTTGAGGTCGTGAAGCAACTAACAGGGGGGATCGGCGCGGACTATGTCGTCGAATGTGCCGGCACCGAAGCGACACTCAACCAGGCCATTCACATGACCAATCGCGGCGGCAAGATCTGCCTGGCCGCCTTCCCGCACGAGGCCGCAACGCTGGACATCGCCCACCTCGTACGGAACAACATCTACGCCTACGGCATCCGCGGCGAAGGCCGCAGCGCCACGCACCGCGCGATGGAATTGATGGCAGCGAAGCGATTCGACGCGACCAGGATCCACACGCACACGTTTCCGCTGGCCGACCTGCCGACGGCGCTGAGATATGCGCGGGACCGCGTCGATGACGCAATCAAGGTCGTCGTCACCAATCGGAAAGCCGGTGCGATCGCGAGCGCTGCGGAATAAGGCCGGTTCGGACCGCTCGCGGAACCACGAACCCGAGAGCCTGCTTACACCGAGCAGTAGCGCTCCTTGATCTCGTCGTCGGCAAGCAGCGCCTGCGCCGACGCCTGGTGCACCACCGCCCCCTGGTCCAGCACATAGGCACGATCGGCGATGCCGAGTGCGAGCTCGACATTCTGCTCGACCAGCAAAACCGTCGTTCCCTGCGCCTTCATGCTGCTGAACAGCTCGAACATCTCGTCGACCAGGACCGGCATGATGCCCTCCGATGGCTCGTCCAGCATGATCAGGTCGGGCTTTGCGATCATCGCCCGCGCGATCGCCAGCATCTGCTGCTCACCGCCGGACATCGTGACCGCCTCTTGATCCATGCGCTCGGCCAGCCGGGGGAAGATCGCGGCGATCTCGTCGATCAGCTCGGCTTCCCGCTTCTTCTCCTTCGAGGCAACCAGCCCGAGCCGCAAATTCTCCCGCACGGTCAGTCCCTGCACAATCCGTCGCTCCTCTGGAACGTAGGCGAGTCCCAACGCGAAGCGCACATGCGCCGGCTGGCGCAGCAGCTCTTCACCCTTGAAGGTGACCGAGCCGCGCGCCCGCCCCATCAACCCCATGATCGATTTCAACGTCGTCGTCTTGCCGGCTCCATTGCGACCGATCAGGCAGACGATTTCGCCCTTGCTCACCTCGAGACTGACGTCCTGTAACGCGTGACTTGCACCATACCAGGCATTGAGCTTGCTGATCTGCAGCATTTTTCAATGCTCCCGCTGGCCGAGATAAACGCGCTTCACCGCCTCGTTCTGCCGGACCTCCTGTGGCGTTCCCTCGGCCAGCAGTTCTCCGTGGTGCAGCACGAGGATGCGATCGCTGATCCCCAGCACCAGCTTCATCTTGTGCTCGACGAGGATGACCGTACGCTCCTTGGCGAGTTTCACGATCAGATCCATCATGGTCCGGGTTTCTTCCGGGCTCATGCCGGCCGTCGGCTCGTCCAGCAGCAGCAAGCGGGGCTGGCTGGCAAGCGCCATGCCGATCTCCAGCGCCCGCTGTTCACCATGGGCCAGGGTCCTGGCCGCGCGTTCCCGGGATTCCCACAACCCGACAAGCGCCAGCAGCTCGTCCGCCCGCTCGATCAGTTCGGTCAGGCGCGCACGGGGACGCCAGATATCGTATCGCGACACCAGCGCCTGCAGGCCGACGCGGATGTTCTCTCGTGTCGTAAGCTGCGGAAACACGCTGGTGATCTGAAAGGATTTCGCGATCCCCATATGTGCAAAGCGGTGTTGCGGCAGACCGGTGACATCCTTGCCCTCGAACTCAACGCTGCCTTTCGTCGGCGCAAAGGCGCCGCATAGCAGGTTGAAGTAGGTGCTCTTTCCAGCCCCGTTCGGACCAATAATGGAGGTGATCGCTCCTCTGGAAAACTCAGCCGAGATATTGTTGAGGGCGACAAACTTCCCGAACGTCTTGCCGACGCCCCTGGTGCGCAGAATGATTTCTCCGGCGTGGCCTGCTGCGGCGCTCATCGTCTGCCCCGCGCGATCAGCGTGCCCCAGATGCCCGCCGGGAAGAACAGCACGCATGCAATGAAGATGGCGCCAACGATCAGTTGCCAGTGAACGGTCCACACCGAGACCACATTCTCCAGGACCAGGAAGACCGCAGCACCAATCATCGGCCCGAAGAACGTCCCCATACCGCCCAGGAGAGCGATCATCACGACCAGGCCCGAGGTCTCGTAGTGCAGGATTTCTATCGGAACGATCGACAAATGCAGGGCCTGCAGCGCACCCGCAAGGCCGCAGAAACCGCCGGACAGGACGAAGGTCAGCAATCGCGTCAGGGTCACGTCGTAGCCGGACGCGCGTGCACGCATCTCGTTCTCGCGCACCGCTTCAATTACGGCACCAAAGGGTGACGCCAGAATGCGTGACATCACAAAGAATGCGGCGATCACGAAAGCCGCGATGACGTAGTAGCGAACCATCGGATTGATGAAATCGATCCGCAAGCCGAACAGATCGATGGTGCGGACGTTGATCCCGCGAAGGCCGTTCTCGCCTCCGGTCAAGTCAACCGCCTGGTAGAAAAGGTAGTAGACACATTGCGACAGCGCCATGGTCACCATGGCGAAGTAGATGCCGCGGGTCCTGATCGCGAGCACGCCAATCAAGAGCGCCATCAGCAATCCACCGGCGATCCCTGCCGCAATCGCCGCATACCACGGCCAGCCGAAGTGCACGATGGCGATGCCACAGAGGTAGGCACCGGTCCCGAACAGTGCCGCATGACCGAACGACAACAGACCCAGATATCCGAACACGAGGTTGAAGCCGAGGGCGTACAACCCATAGATCAGGATGTTCACGGCAAGAGCCGTGAAAGGCATCACCAGCGGGAAAACCAGGATAACCGCCGCGACAATGCTGGCACGATGCCGCGTTGCGAACTCGTACCAAGTGCCCGTCCTGGCACCGGGCTGTTTGATCGATTGAGTGGTTTCGGTCATGCCGGGCTCAGCTCATCAATCCGGCGCGGCCGAAGAAGCCCTGGGGACGAACGATCAGAACGATCGCCATCAAGGCAAAGATCGAAACCTTGGCCATCTCGGGTGCGAACAGCGAGGTCATGCTGACCACCACTCCAACCAGCAGGCCTGCCAGGACGGCGCCGCCGATCGACCCCATCCCTCCGACCACGGTCACGACGAAGGCTTCGGCGAGGATCGTGCCGCCCATCTCCGGAATGACGCCTTGAAGCGGTGCGGCCAACAGGCCGGCAAAGCCCGCGATCGCAGTACCGATCCCGAACACGATCAACCAGACCTTGGAAACATCCACCCCAAGAACACGGACGATCTGCGGATCGCGCGCGCCGGCGCGGATAATCAGTCCGAAGCTGGTCTTCTCCAGAAACAGCCAGAGCGCCAGCAGCACGACGGCCGTCGCGCCTATCACAAACAGGCGGTAGAGCGGGAAATAGCCGACACCGATATCGACGGCGCCTTGCAGAACTTCGGGCGTATCGAAAGGATAGCCAGTCTTGCCAAAGGCAATGCGCACGCATTCGACCATCACGTAGCTGAGCCCGAAGGTCAGCAGCAGCGGATAGTCGATGCCGCGGCCGTAAAGCGGCCGGATCAGCACGCGCTCGACGGCAAGGCCGAACAGCCCGATTGCGATCGGCACCGCCACGAGGCAGAACCAGAAATTGCCCCCGATCGAGATCAGATAGAGTCCGACATAGGCGCCAACCATGTAGAACGCGCCATGGGCGAAGTTGACCACCGTCAACATCCCGAAGATCAGCGAGAGGCCGATCGCAAACAGCACATAAATGGCGCCGAGCGCCAACCCGGCAAACAGTTGCAGCGCTATCAGGTCAAAGCTCAGGCCCGCCATTTGTCCCCCTCAGCACGGCGCGCACCGTCCCGCGGCGCGCGCCGTCGCACGAGCTCAGCTCTTGTGGCCGAGCGCTTCGCAGGTACGCAGGTTCTTCTCGTTGGGCTCTTCGGTCGACAGAACCTCGAACACGTCGGACACGTTCCTCAGGTCCTTGGACTTCGACTTGATCACGAGCACCGATTGCACCGACTGGTGGTCGCATTTGCGATAATATTGCGGCCCCTTGTAATCGTCGTACTTCAGAGCTTCCAATGCAGCGACGACCTTGTCGGTCTCGACGCTGCCGGCCCCCTTGACCGCCTCGAGCACGGTCCGAACACCGCCGTAGCCGAGCGCACCGTAGTCGGTGGGCAGCTTGCCGTCGTACATCTTGCGGAACGCATCGTTGAACGCCTTGGTCGAGGCGAATTTGTCCTCGATCCCCCAGTAGAAGGAGCAGCCGCCGACGACGCCTTCGAATGCCTGGGGGCCGGCCGCGACACGGCTGGCATGCGAGAGCAGCGGCGCGATGATCTGGATCGACTTCTTGATGCCAAAATCGGTCGCCTGCTTCAGCGCGATCTGCTGGTCGCGGCCAAAATTGCTGATGCACAGAATATCGGGCTTCAGCGCCTGGAGACGCGGCAACAGCGTGGAGAAGTCAGTCGTTCCCAGCGGATGGCGGATGTCGCCGAGGTTCTCAACGTTGAATTCCTTGCCGACCTCGAGGAAACCGCGAACCATCTCGTGACCGTAGGCGTAATCCGCCGTGAGAAACGCAACCTTCTTGCCGAATTTGGCGAAGGCATAGCGGCCGACCGCGCCTGACGTCATGTGCGGGTTCAACGCTTCGTGGAATGTGTACTTGCTGAAATCGGCCGCCTCGTTGATGGCGTCGGACTGGCTGATCGAATTGAAGATGACGCCGCGCTCTTTGGTGACGTTGTTGATCGCAAGCTGAACTGCCGCGGACAGACTGCCGACGACGAAATTCACCTTCTCCTTCTCGACCAGCTCCAATGTCCGCGTTGCCGCCTCACCGGGATTGAGCTTGTCGTCGCGCACGACGAGTTCGGCCTTGCGGCCGTTGAGACCGCCGGCATCGTTGAACTGGGCGACAGCAAGCTGCCCCGCCCGCACCTGGTCCTGGGCCTCGGCGCCATACGGACCGGTCAAGGGAACGGGGAAGCCGATCTTGATGGGCGCTTCCTCGGCCTGGAGCAGATTGATGCGAAAAGGCGAGACGGCGAGAGCGGCGCCGGCGCTTGCCGTCGTGAGCAGACGACGCCGCGATATCGATCCAGCTTTGGTGACCTTGCTCGTCATGACTATTCCTCCCCAAGAACTGTCTGTGTTTTGTTTATCGTTATCTTTGCCGGAACGTCTCCACCTCAGATTCGTCCCAGGGCCGTCAGGATAACCTGAGGCGTGAGCGGAATCTCGGTAATTGTTGCGCCGAACGGCCGCAGCGCGTCGTTGACCGCGTTGGCAACCGCAGCTGCCGCGCCGGCTGTCCCTGCCTCGCCTGCCCCTTTGGCTCCGAGCTCCGACTCCTGCGTCGGAGACACCACGTGGCCAATCTCGATATCGGGCATCTCGCCGGACATCGGGACCAGGTAGTCCGCCATATTGGCGTTGGTCAGCTGGCCGCGCTCGTCATAAATGCATTCCTCGAACAGCGCCGCGCCGAGCCCCTGCACGACGCCGCCCCGGATCTGCTCGTCGACCAGTTGCGGGTTGATGATGGTGCCGCAGTCTTCGACGACCCAATGCTTCAGCAGCGTCACGAACCCGGTCTCGGTATCGACCTCGAGCCAGGAGGCCTGAGCCCCGTTGGTGAACGCAAAGGGATACTGGCGCGGCACGAAATGTCGGGTCGCCATCAACTCAGGCTGGACGCCCGGCGGGAGGGTATCCGGCCGAAAATAGACGATCCGGGCCAGCTCGCTCAGTTCGATGCGTGAGGCACAATCGTCAGCATTGACGATGCTGTTGTTGACGATATCGAGCCCGCCCGGCGTCGATTGCAGGATGGCCGCGGCGATATCAAGGATATTCTGGCGCAGGGCCTTGGCGGCCTGCAATGCGGCTTCGCCGCCGATGCCGGCACCGCGCGAGGCCCAGGTGCCGCCACCATAGGGCGTGTTGTCGGTGTCGCCCAGGATCACGCGGACCCGTTCCATCGAAACGCCCAGCACGCTGCCCACAATCTGGGCGGTCAGCGATTCCGACCCTTGCCCCTGCTCCGTGATGCTGGTCTGGCAGATCACCGAGCCTTGCGCGTCGAGTCGAACCGCAACGCCATCCTGCGACGAGATTTTCGCGCCACCGACGCCGTAGAAGGCGGCACTGGGATTGGTGACCTCGATGAAGCTGGCGATTCCGATACCCCGGTGAATATTTCTGGCGCGCAATGTCGCTTGCTCAGCACGCAACGCGTCGTAATCCATCATCTGCAGCAGCTTGGCCAGCGAGGCATGATGCGAAAGCTGCTCGAATTTCATGCCGGAAGGTGATGCATAGGGATAGGCATCGTCGGCGATCAAGTTGCGCCGCCGGATCTCGACGGGGTCCATGCCGATCTTCGCTGCGGCAAGGTCGACCAGACCCTCGGTGACCGAACAGGCAATCGGGTGTCCGACCGCCCGGTACTGGCACATCACGTTCTTGTTCTGGAAGACGACCCGCGCTCGCGCCCGATAGTTCGCCGTGACATACGGCCCGCCAACCAGATTGACCACCTGGTTGGCCTCGATGGCGCTGGTGCGCGGATACATCGAATAGGGACCGATCCCCGTCAGGTCGTCGATCTCGAAGGCCGTGATGGTGCCGTCCGGCTTGACGCCGATCCGGCCCCTGCATCGATGATCGCGGGCGTGAATGTCCGCGTTGAAGCTCTCGACACGGTCAGCCACGAATTTGATCGGCCGCCGTAGCAGCTTGGACAGCGCATAGGTCGCCATTTCGTCGGCGTAGATGTGGACCTTGATGCCGAACGAGCCGCCGACATCCTTGCAGACCACCCGGACCTGCGCTTCCCTTAGTCCGAGATGCAGGGCTGCAATGTTCTGCACCATATGGGGGGCCTGCGTGCCCTGGTAGATCGTCAGCCGTGCCTCGGCAGCATTCCAGTCGGCAACGACGGCCCGCGGTTCAAGCGTCACGCCGGTATGGCGCCCGAATACGAAGTCGGCCTCGAACACCTCGGAATCCGACAATGCTTGGTCGACATCGCCGGCATCAAGGGTCCTTTCAAAGGCGAGATTGTCACCGAGCGAAGCGTGAATGACTGGCGTTGCCGGATCGAGCGCGGTGCCCATGTCCGTGACCGCCTCGAGTTCCTCGTAGTCGACGGCAATTTGCTCCATTGCATCTTCAGCCACCGCACGGCTGGTTGCTACAATCGCCGCGACTGCCTCACCCTGCCAGCAGGCCCGATCGACGGCGATCGCGTGCTGCGGCGCCGACTTCAATCCCTTCAGGTGCGAAAGCACACCGACCCACGGCGTGATGACAGCCTCAAGCTCTCGACCCGTGACGATAGAAATGACGCCGGACATACGCCGTGCCGCGTCGGCATCGATCGCCACAATTCTGGCGTGAGCATGAGGCGAACGCAAGAAAACCACGTGCGCCATCCGCGGCAATTCCAGGTCGCTGACGTATTGTCCACGCCCTTGCAGCAACCTGTCGAGGTTCGGCCGAGGTACCGTCTTGCCGATATAGGAATTCGGGCGATCAAGCACCGAAAGTGTCTCCGCTGGCGCACGGGTCACCGTCATGCCGGTCGCTCCGCGCGCGTCCTGGCTGTCGCCTCCACCGCATCCACGATGGCTTGATAGCCGGTGCAGCGGCAATAATTGCCGGAAAGGTGCTCGCGGATCGCTTGACGATCAGGCGCGGGCAAATGCTTCAGCAGGTCCTGCGCCGTCATCAGCATCCCAGGCGTGCAATAGCCGCACTGCAATGCATTGCGTTCGCGAAATGCCGCCTGAAGATCGGCGATTTCGCCGCTGTCGGACAGCCCCTCGATTGTCTCGACTGATGCCCCCTGCGCCTGGACGGCCAGCATTAGACAGGAGCGGACGATCTCGCCATCGATCCGGACCGTGCAGGCACCACAAACGCCGTGCTCGCAACCGACATGGGTTCCGGTCAGCTTCAGATTTTCCCTGAGGAAGTCAGCGAGATTGAGACGCGGCAATACAAATGCATCAATGGGCTCGCCGTTGACCAGAAGCGAAACCGACACCGGAGTGCTCATCTGGTCACTCCCGCTGCCAGATCGGGCCGCGCCAGCAATGCGACCACGCAGCGCCGGAGCAAGACTATAGCAAGATGTCGCCGCATTGCCGCGGTCGCCTGTTGATCCTCCTGTGGATCGAGTTCAACGGCCAACGCTGTCGCGGCTTCTGCAAGCAACGCAGAGGTCACGGTGGCGTTGATCAACCTGCCTGCGGCCGCGGCTAGCAGAGGCCGGTCGCCAACTGCAAAGAAGCCGAGCCGGAGACCCGCAAACTTGCCGTCTGCGACAACAGCTCGCGCGGCGAGACCAACGACGGCGTAGTCACCATGCCGCCGGGCATACTCCTGAAAGAAAAATGTCGAGCCCTGGCCAGCGACTGGCACCTCGATCGCGACAAGCAATTCGTCCGGCGACAGCGCCGTTTCGTAGATGCCCTTGAAAAACTCGGTCGCGGCAATCCGGCGCTCGCCCGTCGGGCCGCGAACAACGATCGTGGCGTCAAGCGCGATAGCGCAGGCCGGCAGCTCCGACGCCGGATCGGCGTGCGCAAGACTACCGCCTATCGTTCCGCGATTGCGAATAGCGGGATGGGCAACGTGGGCAACGGCATCCCGCAATAGCGGCGCGTGCAGCGCAATCTCCGGCGACCTGAGCAGGTCGACATGCCGCGTTAGCGCGCCAACGACCAGCACGCCTGCCCTCACGGCGATGCCACGCAACTCGGTGAGGCCACCGATATCGACCAGAATGTCGGGGGAGATGAGCCGCAGGTTCATGGCCGGCATCAAGCTCTGGCCACCCGACAGAACCTTCGCCTTGTCGCCATGCGCGGCAAGCAACTCCAGCGCATTCACGACGCTGGTTGCGCGGGCGTAGGCGAAAGCCGCAGCTTTCATGTGGGCGTGGCCTCCCGGCCCAATTTTGGTTTGCCCGATTAGAGGGCCGCCCTCCTCAAAGGTCAAGTTTGCTTATCAAGTGATTATTTACGCAGCGGGGCTTGTCTTGGCCCTGGGAAGGCCGCAGGCTCCTCGCCAACTAAAGTTCAACGCAATGGGAGGCGGATGATGAAGCTCGGATTCTTTACGATGCCGATCCATCCTCTCGACAAGGATTGGCGGCAATCACTCCGGGAGGATCGGGAAGCCTTCCTGCTCGCGGACGAGCTCGGGTTCACGGAGGCGTATGTCGGCGAGCATATCACCGACAAAGCCGAGAACATCACCTCCAGCATCGCGTTCATTGCCTGGCTCGCAGCCGCAACCAAGCAGATCAAGCTTGGAACCGGCACCATCAACATGCCGAACACTCATCCGGCAGCGGTTGCCGCATCCGTCGCCATGCTCGATCACATGCTTGATGGCCGCTTCATATTCGGAATAAGCCCCGGCGGATTGCTGTCCGACGCGGAGGTTTTCGGCAATCTCGATGCCGACCGCAATGCCATGTTCCTGGAGGCGATCAATCAGGTTCTCGATATCTGGGCAGGCAAGCCGCCCTATGATCTGCGGGGCAGATACTGGAATGTCTCGGTCCAGCGAACCTTGATCGAGGACATTGGCCAAGGATTGATTGCCCGTCCATTGCAAACCCCTCACCCGCCGATCGTGGTGACCGCGGTCGCGCCGTTCTCAAAAGGCGTTACGGAAGCCGCTGCGCGCGGCTGGGATCCGATCTCGGCGAATTTCCTGATGCCTGCCTGGGTGAAGAGCCAATGGCCGAAATATGTCGAGGGTTGTGCGCGTGTGAACCGGGTCGCCGACCCCGCCAATTGGCGCGTTGCCAAGAGCGTGTTCGTTGCAAGGGACGCAGCAACGGCGAAGGCCTATGCCACGTCGCCCGATAGCCCCTACGTGTACTATTATCACCAGTTGTTCACGAAGCTGAAGCGCGGCGGCCGGCTCGAACTGTTCAAGACGAGGCGGGATCAACCAGACTCGGAGGTCACCCTCGAATCGATCTGCGACAAGCTGATCGTCTACGGCACGCCAGAAAGCGTGGCCGATCAGCTGCTGGCATTCCAAGAAGAGATCGGCACCTTCGGAACCTTGCTCTATGCCGGCAAGGACTGGAAGGATCGCGAGCTTGGCCGCCAATCGATGATCCTGATGGCCGAGAAGGTCTTGCCACAGATCAACGCCGCCGCCGGATCATCCGCGTGACCCAAGGAGTTTCGACGTGGCTTTCACTGATCGCATTCCGTACCAGGCTCAGGTCGACCGACCGAAACTGACGTTGCCTGATGGCAAGAAGCTTGCTGTCTGGATCGTCCTCAATGTCGAGGAATGGCGTATCGAAAATGCGATGCCACGCACCGTGCTGGGTCCACCGATGGGCCAGCCGCTGCTGCCTGACGTGCCGAACTGGTCGTGGCATGAATACGGCATGCGCGCCGGCTTCTGGCGGCAATTCAAAGCCCTCACCGACCGAAAGATACCGGTGACGCTGGCCACGAATGCCAACGTCTGCAACAGCTATCCGCGCGTGGCATCGGCGGCGCGCGAGGCGGGCTTCGAATTCATGGGGCATGGGCTCGTGCAGGGCCCAATGCACAAGGTCGAGAACCAGGCCGATGCGATCAAGCGTGCTGTCGACACGATCGCCGCATTTACGGGCAAGCCACCGCGATCATGGGAAAGCCCGGGCCTGACCGAGACCGAAGAAACACTCGATCTCCTGCGCCTCAACGGGATCGAATATGTGGCCGATTGGGTGATCGACGATCTTCCTCAGGACATCGCGACACCGCACGGAACTGTGACGACGATTCCCTATTCCGTTGAGACCAACGACATTGTCATTCACGCGCTACAGCACCTGCCCTCGGAACAGTTCCTGACGCGCTGTACCGACCAGTTCGATCGGCTTTATCTCGAAGGCGCACAGAACGCGCGGATCATGGCAATCTCGGTGCATCCTTACATCACGGGGGTACCACATCGGATCAAGTACCTGGAGGCCCTGCTCGACTACGTGATAGGCCATGACGGCGTCGCGCTCATGACGGCGAGCGAGATTGGAGATTGGTATCGGGACCAGATGGCGGCAAGGTAATCCGGCTCAGCCGACGACCTTGATCGGCGCCCCCCGACGATCGGTCGCGCTCTCCGCCATCCTCTCAAATCCCGACAGAAAGAGATCCAGCGCATCACTGATCATCTGCGCCTTGTTCTCGAGGACGGGCGCTTCGTAGATGTACTTGCGTACGCCGTAATAGAAGATGCCGCCGTGAAACACCCAGGCCAGCTCCAGTTCGGCCGCGCTGGGCCTGCTCTGCGTGGCGAGGCCGACGTCGTGGCGACATTCCCTGACAATGCGTGTCAGGATCTTGTCCTTGACCATGCCAACATACCAACGATTGATATCGAGGCCCTTCAGTCCAGAGTAGAGATAGATCCGCAGCCATTTTCGGTTGAAGATCGCGTCCGTGTAGCCTTCGTAAAATTCCTGAAGCCGCACGCGGAGTGGACGCGACCGGTCGGAGAGCAACTTTTCCCAGCCGATTTCAAGGGGCTCGAGATAGACCTTGCGGTAGACCTCCTTGATGAGATCGCCCTTGCTCGGAAAGTAGCGATAGAGCAACGGTTGCGTCACGCCGAGCCTGCGAGCAAGGGCACGCGTGCCACCGCCGAACCCCTCCTCGGCAAAAAGCTCTGTCGCCTTGGTGACGAATTCACTGCGACGATCGTCGGCCGACAACCGTCTCTGCTTGGTACGAGTTCGCTTGACGGACGCCTTTCGATTCATGATGCGCTGCCGTCATCGTCGGCCAGAAACCGGCCAAAGCCTCCCCGCGCGAACAGCAGCGGATTGCTCCGGTGATAGGCGTAGGCCTCCACCGCCCCAAGGAAAATGACGTGATCGCCGCCGTAGTAGCGGTTGGCGGCCCGGCATTGGAAATTCGCTACCACGTCGGCAAGCACGGGGGCGTTCCCGAGGCCTGGTGACCAACTCACACCGGCGAATTTGTCACCCGATGATCTGGCAAACTTTATCGCCAGCGTCTGCTGCGACGCATCAAGAACGTTGACCGTGAAATGGCTGGCATTCTGGAAGATCGGCAATCCCTGCGAAAACATCCCCAGGCTCCACAACACGAGTGGTGGGTTGAGCGACACCGACGCAAAGGAATTGCAAGTGATTCCATACGGACGTCCTTCGGTCGACATCGCGGTGACGATCGTCACACCGGTCGCAAACATACCGAGGGCATTGCGGAAGTCGCGGGGATCGATCGTCGAGCTGTCGCTTGCGAGTTCATTGGCCGGATCCGGCGGATATTTTGGTGAGTCGGACATCCGGCCAGCCTCAAAGCGTCAGGTTTTCAGACGGCAGCCCAAGAGCCACCCGTCCGTAATTGGTGCCCGCCGCGTCGAAATTGAAGGCGAGATGCGCGTTCACTGCATGCGCATCGCGAAATTGGCGTTGCAGTGCCCCCGACGTGAACAGGCTGCGCGCCCCGCTCGCTGCAAACAGAAGAGAAACGGCTTCGGTGCACAAATTGACCGCGAACGCGCCATCGCGCCGGAGCCTCGTCTTCGCCGCAATGCTGGGGATATCACCACGCCGAATCTCTGCAAGCACGTCAACGCAATTCGTGCGCATGATCAACCGTGCGGCATCGATCTTCGCAGAAGCCTCGGCGATCTTGATCTGTGTGCTTTGCAGGTCGCCGAGCTTGGCCCGGTTGTATGTCGAGGCACGGTGTCGCGCGATCTCGACATAATCATCAAGGCAAGCCTGGGCATTTCCCAGACCGACCCCAGACAGCACATAGGGGAACAACGAGAAAACCGGAAGCATGTAGAGCGCGTTCGGATTGACGACGCTGCCTGGCGTTGCGCCACCCGCAAGATCGCTGACCGCAACCGTCATCTGCTCGGGAACGAATGCGTCAGTTACTCGCACATCGTTCGATCCTGTTCCGCGCAGGCCCGCCGCGTTCCAGGTGTCGTCGATGCTGTAGTCCCGTCTGTTCAACAGGAAGAGCCGATACTCGACGCCGTCGGCCTCATCATCCGAGGCAACCACGCTCGCGAGCATGTTCCACCCGCACGCTTCCACCCCGGACGAGAACGGCCAATGACCGCTCAGCAAATAACCGCCACTTGTCTTCCTGGCCCGTCCTGCCGGGAAAACAAAGGAAGACGCGATCAGCGTATCGGGATTCTCGCCCCACACGGCGCTCTGCGCCTCGGGCGCGAACATACCCAGCATCCAGTGGTGGCTCGCAAGATTGGCAAAATTCCAGGAAACCGAGGCGTCGCCCAGCCCGAGGGCGTCGGCGCAATCGACCAGCGCAACATAGTCGAGCTCACTGCCTCCGACGCGCTTGGGCTGCAGAATTCGGAAAAGCCCACAATCGTGTAGATCCCGCTCGGTCTCGGGCGGCAAACGGCGCAGTTCTTCGGTCCGCGCCGCCCGTTCACGCAAAGCCGGTGCCAGCGCTCGGGCTCGTGCGACCATGAGCGAATAATGATCCCGATCTGACCCTGGCGGCACCTTGGTGTCGAGCCCGCGGCCAACCTCAACCATGGTCTCTTCCTTCGTTCGATCTCCGAAACATTCGCGCGACCGGTCGTTCGGTTCAGTTTATCGAGCGATCACCAGATATCAAGACGCGCAAGCCTGCGTCCGGCGAATTCAAGGCGCAGAACACTCAACTGCCGCCACCGGGCGTCCGGTGACGGGAACGCTCTCAGCCATGTTTCGTCCGCGCGGGACGCGGCACTCTAGCATTCTCCCGTCCAAGATTCGATGCGCGGCCAAGCTCCGGCCAACGACGGCGGCTTGCCGAAGGGTGCGGCCTACGAACCAGAAACGCCAAAAAGCCCGGCGGCCATTCGACCACCGGGCGCTCTACCTCGTCGAACTTTCGGCAACGGTCAGATCGACCTCGCAGGATCTAGACAAGTTGCTTCCGCCAATACAGCGTGTGCTGCCATGCCCAGGGCGAGGCCGGTTCGAAGAGCCGATACCCCTGCCGGATGAAGTTGTTGGCCGAGAAATGATTGTCTGTCGTATCCGAGACGATCGCCTTCCAGCCGGAGCGCCGCGCGCGCGCTTCCAGCGCACGAGTAAGCCGCACTTGCAGGCCGTGGCCGCAGTGCGGCATCACGACCCCAACGCGGCACAGATATCCGGCGTTGGCAACATGGGTTGACGAAACGACGCCCGCGAATGCAATCGGCTTGAGCCCACGGAAAGCAATCCACCAATACCCCTGCTCGAAGTCGGGCACACGAGTCCCGTCGCAGAAGGTCAGCTGATGAAGCTCGGCGAGCGTATCCGCGACCTCTTCGTCCTGCGCAATGACTCGCTCGATGCGGTGCACAAGTTCGAGCGCCCCGTCACCATTTTCGATCGCCTGCGGCGCTTTGCCCCAGCCGCGATCGAGGATGGCATTGGCTGCGGAGACGCGGGCAGCCGGCGTTGCGCTAGTCGATCGCATCACACCGACCAGTGCGTTGAGTGCGCTTCTCGTATGGCTCCGCGCAAGCGAACGGATTTGCGTAATCGACTTTGCCAACCTACTTCTCCTGCCAATCGGACGGGAGATACTCACTCGGGGCCGTGTCGACGTGCTCCGCCTCTGGGTCGGGCAGCATCAAGCGGAATGCGATCGTAGGAAAATCCGTCTGCTCGCGATCCCGACGTGGGCGCGGAATGAACTGAATGACCTCAGCACTCATGCGGCTGTCTCCCACAGGACGAGGGCTAACAAGCCCGCAAGCGCGAGCGATATCAGATAGGCGGTCATGCAAACCTCGTTGATCGGCCGGCAGCGCACCAGCGCGGCCATCGAATTAAAGATGCGGCAGATCGCGCAGCGGGCGGCGATCTTTGGGGCGCGAACCTTATCCCTGACGAGTGGGGCCGCGGGCGGCGCCGGCTTTCGCCGCGCCGCAGGACCGGCGCGTTCGCGCGCACCGGCCAATTTCATGTTCGTTTCAATGGGTTCGGACGGCGGCTCGCTTGCGACGCTCAGGCGACGGGCCGGGAGGATGTGGCGTCGTGACGTTGCGGCCGCCGTCCGATTGGTGAAACGGCAAACAAAAAGCCCGCCGCGGATTGCTCCGCGCGGGCTCAACAATTTCGGATTTTCGGATTATGCCCCTGAGTTGCCCGACGTGTCAAATGTTTTTGCGAGCTGAACGCGATCGGTAAAATGTGAGGCGTCGGCTTCGACGGTGAGAAACCGCTTGGACCAAAAGTCGGCACATGATCCGGAATCGTAATACGAGCTGCGCCGATCGGCCGTATGCTTGTTGCGATGATGTCAATGTGCCGCTGAGTTGCCCGACGCGTCAAGCGGACAAGCGGCTCACAACATTTGGATCGACATCAGGACAGTTTTGGCTCGCGTTGGTCGACCCGAGCCGCAGTCAGATTGCAAGGAGGAAGCGCCGATGTATTTCGTTGCTGCCGTGCTCGCGGTCCTGTCCGGCCTGTTCTATGCAGCGGGCCATCATGAGATCGGTTCGATCGGTACCGCGATGTGCCAGTATGGCGGCATCTTCTGCGACAGCCCGGTGCTGGTTCTCGTCGGTGCCGGGTTCGCCGCGGCGTGGGGCATGCTCGTCAGCGTGCGCTGATCGTCCCACAGTATTTCGACTATAGCTTTGTGCCGCTGATTTGCCCGACAAGTCAATTCCTGCACTTTGCGTCGGATGCAATCTCGGGAGCGCCCGCATCTACTGCGGTGTGCTAGGATTTGCCGGCTGAACGGGCTTTGGGCCGGGTGGATCAGGCTCGATCGGCCTCTTGGGCTCGGTCGGCATCACCTTTGCGCCGGCCGCGCGCGCCGCCTCGCCAGTCGTTGAGTAGTTGGCGGAAGCGGCCGGCTGCACCTTCGGCTTGCTCCACGGACCGTGGTCGACCACCAGCATGCCCAGCACGCCGAGGATCGCAACCAGGGCCGCGATCAATAGCGGCGTTCCGCCGTGCCGATCTCGATGCTTGACCGAACGACCATCCGATATGCCATACGCCTGCATTGTCATCATCGTCTCCTCTACGGAAACAAGCCGCAACCGGCGTGTAAGTTTCCGGTTCCGCGATGCGAATGCGAGGCATGTTGGTGGAACCAATCCCCAGCTGCTGAATTTCCCCGATATGTGGACGTCGCTACGCGCACGCGCGGATAGCCAGGGTAACGGCCACCCCACCTTTAGTGAAATCGCGGCACGGCACATGAGCTCTGAAACACCCGAGTCTCCGCTTCAGCCCACACTCGGTGAGCGGGCGATCGACACCGCGACGGACGTTTCGCGTACCATCGCGGAGGTGTCGGACGGACTTCGAGCGGCGGCCGATCGCCTCAGCGACGCGATTGCAACCTCGCGCAGGTCGGGCGGCGTCCTCGCGACCGTGAGCGCGGTCACGCGCGAAGCGCCGCTCGCAAGCCTGTTTGTCGCTTTTCTGCTCGGCGTTGCTGCAGCGCGCCGGCGCTAGGGTCGACGCGCCGCGAAGGCCGCCGCCCTAGAACTTGCCTTTCGTCGCGTCCTTGGTTGCGGACATCACGCTTCCGCTGATCTGCCGCATATGTTCGCCGGCATTGGTGAACTGGCTGCGCAGAAATTCCGACTGGATGCGCATCGCCTCCTGCAGATCGGTCGCGTGAACGAGCTTGCGCGCGTGCTCGAACGCCGCCTTCATATTCTGCTCGGTGAACGACAGCGCCTGTTTTGAAATCTCGGTCCCGGTGCCTGGCATCGCTGTCATCGACTTGCTCGCGGCATCAAAGAACAGGCTGAAGGCCTGCTCGGCCTGGTCGATGGTCTTTTCCGCCAGATCGCGCAACTCGGCGGGAACTTCAAGCTTCGGCTCAATCATGATCGCGCCCCCTGAAAAAAGCGTCTGCCGAGGTTAGCATAGATTGTGGCGGCGTCAGCGCCGTATCGCCAAACCATGAGAGGCCCACTTGTTGCAGCCAAGGAAAATTTACCTAGCAGCGACCGGACTGCACCGCAGGCCGATTCCAATCGTGTCAGCACTGTGGCATAGTGATTCGGCCTCGTCGTTGGTCGCGTTCGCGTCTCTTGTGGGGAATAAGGGGATCCGATGCTGCGCGCCGTTCGTCCAACACCGACCTGCACCCGTTTCAAGACCAGCATAGAGATGCCGTGCATGAAGTGCGGCACGCAAATGCGGCTCGCCTTGATCGAGCCGCGCGACCAAGTCTACGACGTGCTGACCTATCGGTGCGCGCCGTGCAACTCCGGCGAAAGCTTCCTGAACGCGCGCTAGGCTATCGGCCCGTTCAGTCGTTCAGGACCGCGGCCCCCGCCTCCGTCAGCTCGGGCTCGCCGTCATACAGTTCGACCAGACCGAGCTCCGTGAGAGCACGCAGATCCTCTTCGCTGACCGGCGACAGTTTGAGCCGGCCGGCCTGGATATCACGGAGGGTCCAGCGCAAGGCGATCGCGCGCTCAAGTGAAACTTCAGCGAATGGATTGTTTGCCATTCGCTTCGACTAGTGCGGCATTTGGATCAGACTTTGTCTTTGCCGCGGCGGCTTCATGGACACCACAGTTTGACGGCGAGCCGGCGCGATCGAGGTGCCCGGCGCCCCGATCGCGTCATCACTCCATATGTCTTCGTAGCGGCGCGGCTCAGTAGCGGTAGGGATCTATATCGAGCAGCGGGAATGCGCTGAACACGCTCGGCAGATTGGTCGGCGTCGCCGGATGCAGATAGGACTTGTCCAGTTCGGCGAAGCTAGTGACGCCGAGCAGCCCAAGGCAGCGGATCACCTCGTCTTCCAGCAATTCAAGCATCCGGACGATGCCTGCCTCGCCCGCCGCGGCGAGCGCCCAGCATTGCAGACGGCCGATCCCGACAAGGTCGGCCCCCGAGACGATGGCCTTCACGATATCAGTGCCACGGCAGATCGAGCCATCGACCATGATCTTGGCGCGGCCTGCGACGGCCTGAACGATCTCGGGCAGGACGTGCATGGACCCGCGGCCGTGGTCGAGCTGCCGTCCGCCGTGATTTGAGACGTAGATCCAGTCGACGCCGTGATCGAGGGCGATCCTGGCGTCTTCCGCGGTGGCGATCCCCTTCAGCATGAGCGGAATCTTGAACTTGTCCTTGATCAACTTCACCGTCCGCCATTCCAGCCCCTTCTGGAAATCGCCGCCGGTGGCGCGGATGCGGCTTTCGCGGACATAGCGCTTGGCGATGTCGCGCTCGCGCCGGCTGTAATGGGCTGTGTCCACGGTGAGGCAGAACGCGGCGTAACCGTTGTCGATGGACCGGCTGACCACATCCTCGACGAACGCATCGTCGCCGCGCACATAGAGCTGGAAGATGCGCAAGGCGTCAGGCGCCGCCTTGGCGGTGTTCTCCAGCCCCGGCTCCGACACCGAACTCAGCATATGCGCCGCGCCGAACGTTCCCGCTCCGCGCGCGACGGCTGCGCCGGCGTCCGGATCGAAGATCTCGAGTGCGCCAACCGGGGCGATCATCACGGGAAGCCGGAGCTTGCGGCCGAAGACCTCGGTGGATGGATCCACATTGATGACGTTGCGCAGCACGCGCGGCCGGAACGCGATCTCGTCGAGCGCCATTCTGTTGCGGCGCATCGTGGTCTCGGTCTCCGAGGCGCCAACGATATAGTCCCAGGCGTTCTGGTTCAGCCTGGCGCGGGCCTTTTGCGCGAATTCGTGCAGATTCTGGAATTCCTCGCCGCTGGCGCCGAGTTCGACGTTGCGCGCCTGCTGAATGGGGGTCCCGTCATTCATGGTCGTTTCTTCTCCCGATTTGGCCGGCACATTAGCCGCAGACAAACCGGAAAAGCTACCACCTTGACCCACGAATCCGGCCAGCGAAGGCCTGCTATTCGCTTGTGAGGTGGATCGGGTTTCGACACGAAGCGGCCGCCTCCAAACTGAGCCGCCCGACGCGCTAGCTGCCCGAGAACCGGTTTCGGTACTCGGTCGGCGACACGCCGAGGTGGCGCAGGAAGGCCCGCCGCATTCGTTCGTCGTCGCCAAATCCCGCGCGCTTGGCAACCTCGACCACGCCGCCGATCTGGCGGCTTTCGAGCAGCAAGCGCGCGGTCTCAACGCGCAGCGCCTCGACACCGCTAGCAGGTGTCATGCCGGTGCGGCTGACATAGGTCCGGGCAAAGGTGCGCGGCGTCATCCCGGCCTTTTCCGCAAGGGTCTCGACCTTGAGGTCGCTCGTGATGTTCTCGATGATCCAGGCGTGCAGCGCGCTGAAGCGTCCCTCGACGTCCGACGCCTGAGCCGCAAGGACGGTCGAGAACTGACTCTGACCGCCCGGCCGCTTCAGAAACACCACAAGTCTGCGCGCGACATCGAGCGCGATGGTGTGGCCGAAATCCTCCTCGATCATCGCGAGCGCCAGATCGATGCCGGCGCTGACACCCGCCGACGACCAGACATGTCCGTCCTTGACGAAAATCGCGTTGGGCTCGACGCGGATGTCGGGAAAGCTGTCCTGCAAACGCGGACAATAGCGCCAGTGCGTTGCAGCACGCTTGCCGTCCAGAATCCCGGTCCAGGCCAACGCAAATGCGCCAAGGCAGACTGAAGCGATACGGCGCGCCTTTGGCAGCGCCTCCGCAATCCAGTTCATCAACTCGGAGTCGTTGCGGATCTTCCAGATGCCGGGTCCGCCGGGGATCACCAGCGTGTCGACCTCGGCGGGCGCAACACTGGCGATCGGCGCCGTGTCGATCATCATACCGACATCGGTCGGCACCAAGCCGCCTGAAGTCGACAAATAGGATAGCGAGTAGTCCGGCCCGGGCAGTTCGATCGCCTCCAGCTCCGCGAACACCTGAGCCGGCCCCGAGATGTCAAGCAAGGTCACGCCCGGAAAGGCAACGATCGCGATCCGCCGCGTCGCTTTCTTGTCGCGCGGCTCGGGCCGGGGCGGCTTGGCAGTTTTCGAGGGCATATTGTCCTTTAAGCCATTCGAGGCTGCCCTGTATAGCTTGCAATCGAATTCTGGAGTTCTGCCATGTCGCGAAATCTGGGCAGCGGATACGAGACGATCAAATCGCCTTGGGCGGATTACGCGATCTACAGTCTCCCCGATGCCTCCCGGGTCGAAGGCCGCGACCGCCAACCGCTGATGGACGCCATGAACGGCATCATTGCCGTCAACTGGCAGGCCACCGAGCCGCATTGGACGGCAACCTCCTCACCCTTCGACCAGAAGTACAGCCTGATCCTCGCCTATGACGGGTCCGGCCTCGTGGCCTTCTCGGTCTACCGCATCCTGCACATGTCGGCCGGACTTGGAATCTATCGCAGCGGGACAGAAGTACTCCCGGCGCATCAGGGCCGCGGCCTCTACGGCTTCTTTACGGCGGAAGTTCTGAAGTGCTCGGGCGCCGCCGAGAGGGCCGACGGCAACGTGCTCTACGGCTGGCGGACCCGCAATCCGATCGTCTGGGCAGCGAACGCTAAAATTTGCGAAAAAGTGACTCCATCGTTGCTCGATGATGCGCAGGACCCGGCGTTGCAGGCGGCCTGTGTCGAGATGTGCACCTCACTCTATCCGGGCAAGCCGCTCGAACTGCCCCACATGATCATGCGGGGCGCTTACGGCCACATTAAACACCATCGGCAGGCCTATCGTGGCACCGCGTCGCTGGTCGATGCTGCGATGTCGCGGAAGATTCCGAATTCAGCAGATGCCCTGTTCTCGGTGGGTTACGCGAGGGTGTGATGTCGATGCTCGGACAACAAGCCGTTTACGCCCCGACGTCGCGCTTCACCGACCGCGCCTATCTCGCCTGGACGGCAGTGGCCATCGCCTACGCCATCGCCTTCCTGCAGCGGGTGTCGCCGCAATCGGTAAGCCTCAGTTTCATGCACGATTTCAACACCGATGCGGCCGGTGTTGCGATGCTCGCCTCGAGCTATTTCTGGGGCTACACCTTGATGCAGATTCCGGCCGGCCTGCTGGTCGATCGTTACGGCGTCAAGCGCGTCGTCCTCCTCAGCATGATCGCCTCGTCGCTCGGCAGCGCAGCGTTCGCGCTGGCGCCGAACCTGCTCGACGTTTTTGCTGCGCGCCTGATTGTCGCCTGCGGCGATGCACTGGTCTTCACGGCACTCCTCAAGCTCGTGGCACAAAGCTTCGCCGACGAGCGGTTCGGCATGATGTCGGGCATCTCGCAGGTCTCCGGCTATGTCGGAGGCGTGATTGCGACCACGCCGCTCGCAGCCGCCGTCTCGGGGTTCGGCTGGCGGGCCTGCTTCCTGTTCATCGCCTGCATTGGTCTCGCCAACCTCGCCTTCGCCAAGCTCGCGCTCAAGCCTGATCCGGCATCGCACAGCAACAAGACGCTGAAGGGCGTCGTGATCGCTGCGCGGCAATCGCTGGCCCATATCGCGAACTGGGGTTGTGCGATGACATTTGCATCGCACTTCGCGGTTGTGACGACGCTGTCGGGCGTCTGGGGCATTCCGATGGTCGCCCACTTCTTCCATATCTCTCCGACGGCTGCCGGCACGCCGCTGCTCGCCTTCATGATCGGCAATGCGTTCGGCTCGATCTTCCTCGGTCACGCCGCCGATCGTGCCGCGGCGGCGCTCGACCGCGCATTGATCGGCATTTGCGTATTGCGCATGCTGCTGATCGCGATGCTGCTGCCGCAGGTCGCCCGGACATTTGGTCTCGCCTACGTCACCGTCGTGTTCACGGCCTTGGGGCTCGTCGCCGGCGGCACCGTCCCGCTGGTGCTGAAATGCGTGAAGAAGCTCTACACCTCCGAACTGATCGGTGTCGGCGCTTCTGTGAACACCACTGCTGCTGGGATATTCGCCGGCGTCTCGCAGCCGATCATCGGCTTTGCGATGCTTGCCGCCAGTAGCGCCTCCGGAACCGACGCCGTGCATAACACGGCTGCGATCGGTGACGGCGGCTACAGCGCCTTGATCGTCATTCTGCTTCTCATGTCGCTGCCGGGCATTGCCGGGCCGCTATTGATGAGAAGCAAGTTGATAGCCCGTTAGTGTCGTTATGAGTGTAGGGGGTGTTATGGAGCGCTTGTTCTTGAGAAAAGGCGAAGTCTCGTCAAACTTTCCGGTCAGCAGCTGGCAGAGCGTGATGTTCTCCGAGTTTGAAGCGCAGATGAGCAGCGAGGCGAGGCCGTTCCCCTGCGTGTTCGGGGTGACCGGACATCGCCAGGACCAGCTCCGCTATCTTTTCCTCGATCCGTATGACGTCGCAGTGCTCGGCGAGCAGCTCGCACAATATGTTTCGGAGGCGCGCTCGTTCGGCCCCAACACTTCTTTGATCGTGTTCACGCGTCCCCGCCCCGTTCAGACGCTCGATGCCTATTATCGCAAGATGTGGCTGACGCTCGACCAGCTCGCGCGCCTGGACAAGAACCCGTGGCCGGCCGAGATTCCGGAACAGATCGACCACCCGATGTGGGAGTTCTCGTTTGCGGGCGAGCCCATTTTCGTCGTGTGCACGACGCCCGCTCATGTGATGCGCCAGAGCCGCCGATCCAGCGCCTTCATGCTCACGTTCCAGCCGCGCTGGGTGTTCGACAAGATCCTCGGGACGGAGAAGGCGGCGACCGCCGCGTTCGCCGAGGTGCGCAAGCGCCTGATCCCGTACGACAGCGCGAGCCCCTCTCCGCTTCTCGGCCGCTACGGCGCGACCGATGGCCGCGAATATCTGCAGTACTTCCTGCACGACGACAACAATGCGAGCGGAGGCTGCCCCTTTGCCAAGCTCGCGCAGAACAAGACGCCAGCTATCGCGAACAAGGAACAGGCAGCATGACCCAAATCATCGCGGGCACGAAGACCGAATTTGCCATCGATCCGGAGATCCTGAACCTGCTCCCGGCCCAGGGGTCCGTCGAGCTGCAGCATGATGCAGCCGGCAAGGTGCACCACTTCCATACCCATCCGGTCGATGAAATCCTGATGATCATCAGCGGCCGGTTGAACTTCATCTGGGACGGCGGAGAGCGGGTCGTCGGTGCCGGCGACACCATCCTGCTGCCTGCCGGCACCCGGCATCAATCCGAAGCGCTCGAGGGCGGTGCAATCTACGTGATCGCGACACAGCCGCCCGCCAGGCCAATGAACAACTAACATCCAGGAAAAACGCGAACACCTCAGGACAGTGAGGGATCGCGCGGCGGCTCAACCGCCAAACGTTCGACCAGCTCGATGACCTCGGAACGCTGGTCGGGCGCAAGTCGAAGGAAAGCCTTCAACAGTCGCAGGCTTTCCAGTGTTTCGCTCGATGGAGCTCCGAGCTTGTTCTGCAGCTCTGCAACGTATGTGGGATTTTTCATCTCGCACCTTAAGTGAGGATTACGAATGGCATACCCAGGTAAACGTGAAGGCTTGGCCCAGAAGGTTGACACCGCAGCGCAAGAGGCCGAACGCCTTGGCCTAACCACGGCAACCCTCATACTCCGGATGGCCCGTCTCGAGATTGATCGGGCGGAGCCCGAGGAAGTTGAAAGTATGCCAAGGAACAACTTGCGCAGCAAGCCGAACTGAGGTCCCGAACGGGCCAGTTCCGGGTCGAAGGCCGCCGGCACGCGGTGGGGGCTCGTGACGTCTGAACGACATCTTGCAAGGCGAGAGGCTTCCCTCTCGCCTCAGGTCAGATGGTTAGCGCAAATCTGATCTTTGGTTCAGACCAAACGGCTAGCCGGTGTTACCTGGCTTGCCGAACGCGCCTGCCTCGGCCAAAGCGGCGATGCGCCGGTCGTCGTAGCCAAGCGTCTTGCTCAACACATCCCGAGTGTGCTGACCGAGCAGCGGAGCCGCAACGGGATCGACCGTCGGCGTCAGGCTCATATTGACGGGCGACTCGATGTTCGGAACCGAGCCGGCGGTCGGATGCGCGATTCTGCTCAGGCGATGACGATCGCGCACCTCGGGTGCGTTGAACCCTTCCTCGACCGTACGCAGATAGCCAACCGGAATATTGGCCTTCTTCATCTTTGCCATCCAGTGCTCGAGCGTGTCGCTTGCAAACACGCTGGCGATGATGGCGCGCAGCTTCTCCTTGTTGGCGGTCCGCGCCTTGCGGTGAGCAAACTCGGGGTCGGTGACGAGATCCGGGCGCTCGAGTACGTCGGTGACGAGCCGGCGATAGAGCCGGTCGTTGGCGCAGGCCATATAGAGCGGACCATCGGATGCCCGGTAGACGCCGACGGTCGGCGAACCGTTCGGTGAGTTGCCGAAACGACCGGGGTTGTTGCCGTTGATGAGATAGGCCATGCCGTAGAAGCCGGTCATCGACACCGCGGTGTCGATCAACGCGACCTCGACCTGCTGCCCGCGACCGAGCCGATCCCGCGCAATCAAGGCGAGCAGGATGGCGTTGCAGGCCGACATGCCGGTTGCCATGTCCACGATCGGTGGCCCGGTGCGCACCGGCTCGCCATCCGGAAAACCGTTGAGCGACATGAAGCCGCTTTCGGCCTGCGTAATCGGGTCGAAGCCCGGGCGCAGCGCGAAGTCACCCTTGCGGCCGTAGGCGGAGATCGAGCAATAGATCAGCCGCGGATTGGTCGACGACACCGACGCATAGTCGAGGCCAAATTTCTTCATCACTCCGCCGGAGAAATTTTCCACCACGACGTCTGCCTTGGCAATCAACGCGCGCGCGACTTCGAGTGCCGCAGGATTGTTGAAATCGAGCGCAATGCCGCGCTTGTTGCGGTTGAGGCTCAGATACGCTGCGCTTTCCCCGCCGATCTCGGCGTGCTCGTACGCTCGCGTGTCGTCCCCGCCGTCCGGATTCTCGATCTTGATGACCTCGGCCCCGAAATCGGCCAGCGTTTGCGTGCAGGCCGGGCCGGCAACGACGCGGGTGAAGTCGACCACCAGCAGGCCATCGAGCGCCGTCGGAACTCCCTCCCCGCGCGGCGCGCGCCCTGGCAATTCTGGTTTGGTCATGATCCGACGCTTCCTCTGTTATTTTGTCAGGCGAAATACGACGGCCTTGCCAGGACCGGCACTGCCTGCCTTTTAGCGGAAGCCCATCACCAAGACCAAACCCGGATTTTGCAGGGCGGGACCTTCGCCTGACATGGCTGTCACCGGCAAGGGGAGCCCACGGCGCCGGCCGTGCCGACACGGCCGAACGATTCGAATGTCGAGGAAGCCCGCCGGATACCGGATCTGTCAGCGCGTCCGGCGAGCGGAAGAATGGACATCGGCGGGTAGCGACGCTTCGTCGCCACCCGCTCGAGAAGCGTCGCGCTATTCGGCGATCGTTTCGCCGGAGCCGCCGAACTCGGCCGGAAAGTCCTTCAGCTTCGGCAGGCCGTCGCGTATCGGCAGCACCGCCTCGGAATAGTTGACGTGAACGCCGGGGTTGAACTTCAGCGTTGGGATCGTTGCCGTGAACACGTCGACGAGCCCAAGCGTCGGGTGGTTCGTCATCAGGTGACCGCCGCACTTGGTGCAGTATTTGCGCTGGCTCATCGCGGTCTTCTCGAACGTTCCGAGATGATCGGCGCCCTTGGTGACTTCGACCGCCTCGGGCTTCCAGAGGCTGAACGCATTCACTGGGCCGCCGGACCAGGAACGGCATGAACGGCAGTGGCAGTAGCCCATCGCCTCAGGCTCCCCAGTGACCTTGAGTTCGACGGCGCCGCAAAAGCAGGTTCCAGTATGATTCATCGCTCGGTTCTCCCTTGGGTGAATTGATCGGAGGGTGAATTGATCAGACTCCGCGCCGGCATCGACCCACGTTACTCGTGATGTTCGCGATGCAGGATAAGATCAAGGCGGGCGTAGCCGCTACGAACTCCCTTGTGGACGTACCAGACCATTCCTCGCACCGGAGCCAATCACACTGCGCTCCAATGCGGGCAGGTCGTCGACGTTACATGAGAGTCCGCGCGGCTGTCGACCGTCTTCGACGCAGATCAGGACGAGCTCAGTGTGAGGCAAAGCGCAGTGCCGCAATGTGATGAATCGCTGCCGCGCCGGCTGCCTGTGCGGCAACCGGCGCGTGAGCACGTCACTTCAAGTCAGGATTGACGGTCCTTCACGGGAACCTTGTTCGGCGTGGCAAGGCCGTACATCAGCGCCAGCCGATCCAGGCATTCCTTGAGGCGCCGTGCAAAATAGTCCTGCCAGCGCTGCGTACGCAGTCCGCGCCGCTGCCCCACCTGCTCCATGGTCATGCCGAGGATCAGGACGTCGTGCACCAGCGCCGAACCGTCGGCACCAAGCTCATGCTCGGCGCGATTCAGGCGCAAGGTCGCCTGGCGCTGTCCCTCCGTGATCGGCTCACGTTGCTGACCGCCGTCAACGTATTCACGCGCCGTATCCACCGCGCGAGGGCCGCGCTCGGCCTTCTCCCAATCGTTCTGGAAGGCCCGGCCGCTCCGGTACTGGGTGTCATCGATCTGCCGGTGTGCATGCAGCCGGCCGAGCGGGTCGCTGCGTATCGAGCGAAAGGCAACGATCTTCTCGCCCGGCTCGAGCGCGAGGGGATCGTCGATCTCGACGGTCGCCACCTCGGCGTTGAAGGGCAGATCCTGGGAACGCCGATCATGTGTTCCAGCGGGATCGTACGGTTTCCGGCGTTTTGCGCGCGGCATTGGTGGCCTCCGAAATGTGTCGTGAAAGCGCGCGGCGTCGTCCGCGCGACCGTGGTTGTGTGGACCGACATCGATCGGTCGGGAGGTGAGCGGCCTCAGATGGCCCCGATGGCTTGAAGCCAAGCGTCGTTCAGTACCGGCCTCGTCGATGCTTCGGGATCGCGGCTCAGGTGAAAATGCGGCGTGCAATAGCTCGCGCCCGGCCGGCACGGGTGACCACAGAAGGTCATGGTTTCGCCGTCGGCATCCCCGCCATAGGGATAGCGGCAGTCTCCGCGCTTGAGGTCGAACAGCGAAAGATGCCGTGGCGCGACCGCCGCGCAACGAAGTTGGGGCATCTCCACCGTTTCGGTGAAGCTCTTCGGCCAGCGAAACAGATCAGACTTCAGCTCGGCCCGCCCTTCACGCAGGCGCCCGATCCTCGGTGGCTCCGGCAAGGCCGGCTTGGGTGGATCGAGGTGCCCTGGCAGGGACGGCTCCGGCCGATCGAGGCCCGCCAACCCCATGCGCTGCGCCCTGCTGAGGGCCGCGTTGCGCGTATAGGCCGTGCTGAAGGTTGCGTTGATCGTCTCAGCGATTTCCGAATAGGACAAGCCGCGGGCGCGCAGGTCCTGCAAGGCAGCCGAATGCTCCGGCAGCCAGTTCACCATATCCATTCCAAATTCCCATTTTTGTCATTCCGCCGGCGCCTCGCACAGATTCCGATATTCCGAAGGAAAAGTCAAGCTTGAATTCTGATAATCGTAACGGTAAGAGTATGTCCAGCTTTGGAGAGGATGAAACATGCTGGACGCGGCACTTATCGAGCGAGCACTGGAAAAGACGGGGAAGAGCAAGGGCGGGCTTGCCCGCGCAATGGGGGTTCGGGCCGGGGCGGTGTCCGAAATCCTGTCGGGAATCCGCTTGATCAAGGCATCGGAGATTGCCCCGATCATGGAATACCTGGAGCTGAACTCGGTGCCGATCGTGGGCCGGGTCGGCGCCGGCGCCTCGATCCAGCCGGAGCTCGAGCAGGTCCCGCCGGAGGGCCTCGGCGAGATCGAACTCCCCTTCCCGATGACGGAGGAAACCGTCGCTTTCGAGGTTTCGGGCGATTCGATGCTGCCGAAATACGAGAACGGCGATGTCATCGTGGTGTATCGCGAGCAGCGCTATCCGCTGTCGAGCTTCTACGGAGAGGAAGCTGCGGTCCGGCTGAAGACCGGCGAGCGCTATCTGAAGACGATCGAGCGGGGCAGCTCGTCCGGCACGGTCAACCTCAAGAGCTTCAATGCCAAGCCGATCAACGGCGTCAAGCTCGAGTGGATCGGCGAGATCTGCGTCACCCTGCCCCGCGGCCAGATCGAAAGACTGCGCGGCAAGACGGCGGCGAAGGGCCGCAAATCCGCCCGGGCGCAGGGCGGACGGTCGTCCGAGAAATAGCCGCCCGGCTGCAGGGGCCGGCCTGACCGATTCGGGTGCCTTCGGCCCGAATCGGTTGGTGCGACCGCGCACGAGTTCCGATTATCGTCAATCTCCCTTGACATAATTCCGATTATCGGAAATAATGGACAACGAAAGTCAACGCATCGAACCGCCAGGCAATGCAGTATTTTGTTGTGATGATCGACTATGGCCGCCGTGGCCGCGAGGCGATCGTCGATCCCGAAATGACGCGGCGCGAGGTCATCTCACGGGTCGCGTCAGGTGAATACACCAACATCAGCTTCATCCACGAGGTTGCCGAGTGCTCGGTCGAGGATATCACGGACGATATCCTCGCGGAGGCTGCCCTGCCGGAGCTCGCCCCGACCGGCGCAAACCTGCAAGCCAATACACTGGATCACGCCCGCGACCTGCGCAAACACGAGCCGGTCTGACCGCGCTCACGCGGCGATTGCGAAAACGTGATCTTTCTTGAACCGGCCACTTGGCCGGAACCCGAAACAGACTAGATAGGGTTCACGCAGAGTCTATTCGGACCGGGCGTGGGTTCCCACTAGATTCGCGAAATCGTTTTCTCGGGCCGGCAGATTTCAGCTTCAGATGACTTCGACAACAAACGCCGAGATCGCGAGAGCCGATGGCGATCTCAGGATCGCGCTGCTGCTTGGCATCGCAAACTGGTTTCTGTTCCTGGATCACGTTCCGCACAACGTCGTCAGTGCGCTGACCATGCGCAATTTCGGCTTTAGCGGCGCGACCGACCTTTTTGTGTTCATCGGCGGCTATGCGGTGACGCTCATCTACGCCCGGATGGCGCTGGAGCGCGGATTCGTCGTGGCCGCAACCCGGATCTTCAAGCGCGTATGGCAGCTCTATGCTGCCTATATCGTCCTGTTCGTGATCTATGTCGAGTTGATCAGCTATGTCGCCACGCGGACCGCGGCGCCCGAGATCATCAGCGAGTTCAACATCACCGGATTCATCGACCACCCGATCCGGACGCTGATCTACGGCTTGTTCCTGCAGGCCAAACCGCTCAATCTCGACGTGCTGCAACTCACTATCGCCCTGATGGCCTTCCAGCCGTTCGTCGTACTCGGATTGCTCTACGTGCCGAACGCAACGCTTCTCGCGTCAGTGGCGCTTTACGCTACCGCCCGCGTGTTCGACTGGAACCTGACTTCATATCCGTACGGAGATTGGTACCTTAATCCGTTCTGCTGGCAATTGCTGTTCGTGATGGGTGGCTGGCTCGCGCTCATCGGCACGCGCTATGCACCCGCGATCCGCGCGATGCAGGCCGTTGCCGCGCTGCGCGCCACGGCGTTGTTGTACCTGCTGTTCGCGCTGACGATCGTCTCCAGTAGCGATATCCCGGCACTCGCCCAAATGATGCCGAGCGGACTGAGCGACATGCTGCTGCAAAACGACCGGGAGGATGTCGCACCTCACCGCATCCTGCATTTCCTGACCCTGACATTCCTGTTCACCTGGTTGGTGCCGCGCGACTGGGGATATCTGCGATCTTACGCCCTGCAGCCGATCATCAAATGCGGCGAGGAATGGCTGGCCGTGTTCTGTGCAGGCGTGTTCCTCTCCTTCGCCGCGCACCTGATCTTGATCACCGGTCCATACTCACTGACAAGGCAGGTCGCGGTTAGCCTCGCCGGTCTTGCGGCGATGACGGCTGTCGCCTACTACGTCTCGTGGTCGAAGCAGCAGGACAACAAATCGGCGGTCGGCGCTCATTCCTGAATCCATCGATCTAGTCGACCAGCAGCGCGCGCCTTAGCGTCTCGCTGTCGTGCAGCATGGTGGCGTCGAGGCCCCCTCGCGCAGCTGCATCCGTCGCGCAATCGAACAGGCGGTAGAACTCCAACCCGTCATAGGCGACCAGCAACAGATCGGCGCCCGCGTTCAACGCCTCCACGACTGCGGTGCAGACGTCGTGCTGATAGATCGCGCCCATCACCAGATCGTCCGTCATGACGATGCCCTGGTAGTTCCAGCTCTTCCGGATCGGCCCGTCGACCACGGCCTTTGAATGCGACGCCGGCCGCCCTCGGTCGACCGCATTCACCGCGACATGCCCGTCGAGCACACCGGAGGAATTTCCCGCGTGGTGGACAAAATTGACAGCGCGATCTGGTTGCCTCCCAGCATCAGCTTCCAACCGGTTGGCCGTCGCGCGCTTACGGCTTGAAATCAAGCGCATCGACGTCCTCGCGTGATCCCTTTCGCCCGCGCAATCGCGTCGGCGCATGGTGGCCCGCGCTCTCCGGTTGTCCGATCAAGCATGCTCAGCCGAGCCCTGCTTGACGCGCAAATTCGTTTGTGCGCAGCTGCTCAAAACAACAAGGCTACTCAGGGGCAGGACATATGGGCGGGCTTCGGCGGGCGCTGGCCGGTTACGGCTTCCTCATCGCATCGATCAATCTGGCGGCAGCGGCGGAGCCGATCAAGCTGCGGGTGGCCGACTCTTTTCCGAAAGGGCATTACCTCGTCCGCCTCGTGCTCGAGCCCTGGATGGCCGAGGTGCAGAAGCGCACCAACAACGCCGTGACGTTCGAGCACTATCCGGCCCAGCAGCTCGGCAAGGCCGCCGACATGCTCAAGCTGACGCAAACCGGCGTCGCCGACATCGGCTACGTCGCGCCCGCCTACGTATCCGACAAGATGCCGATCTCCGAAGTCGCGATGCTCCCCGGCGCGTTCGAGCATTCCTGCCAGGGCACGCTAGCCTATTGGAAGGCCGCGCGGAGCGGCGTGATTGCAGAGCAGGATTATACCGTAAACGGCATCCGCCTGCTGCTCGCGGTGAGCCTGCCGCCCTATCGCATCCTGACTGTGAAGCAGCCGGTGAAGGATGCCGCCGACATCAATGGGCTGAAGCTGCGGTCGACCGGCGGCGCACAGGACCTCACCTTGCGCGCGATCGGCGCGGTGCCGGTGCGCATGGCTGCCCCGGACGCCTATGAATCGCTGTCGCGCGGCACGATGGACGGTCTGCTGTTTCCGCTCGAGAGCGCCGTCGCCTATGGCGCCGACAAGCTCGTGAAGCATTCTACCGACGGCTTCGGCTTCGCGAGCTTCGTGGTCGCCTATTCGATCAGCGAGAACGCCTGGAAGAAACTGTCGCCGGAGATCCAGAAGGCGATGATCGACACCGCCGAGGAAATCCTGCCGTCTGCCTGCAAGGAAGTGCAGAAGCAGGACAGCGAGACCATGAAGTCGATGGAAGCCGCAGGCGTCCACTTCGACACCTTGCAGCCTGACGTCGTCGCCAAGCTCAAGGACCTGACGAAAGGCGTGGGCAAGGCATGGGCCGACGGGCTCGATGCGCGCGGCAAGCGCGGCAGCGACGCCCTGAAGGAATTCAGTGCTGCCGTTGCAGCCGTGCCGGCCCAGTAACGCGGACGGAGCCCAACGTGATCAAGACAAGCCTGAAGGCTCTGACCGCCATCGAGAAGGTGACCTCGGCTATCGCCGCGGCATTGATGTTTGCGATCATGATCATCGTCTTCTCCGATGTCGTGATGCGCTACGTGTTCAACCGGCCGTTTTCCTGGGCCTATGACCTGATCTCGCTCTACGTGATGGCCGGCGTGTTCTTTCTCTCCCTCTCCGGCACCTACGCGGTCAACGGCCATATCAGCGTCGATATCCTGCTGCCGCGCTTCTCGGCGATCATGCAGCGCCTTTGCGTCATCATCTCTAACCTCGTCGGCCTCGCGATCTTCGTTCCGATCGCCTGGCTCGGTTATCAGCGCGCGCTCGACAATTATGTGTCGGGCGACGTGATGGCCGGTGCGATCCCGTGGCCGACCTGGGCGTCCTCGATCTTCGTGCCGGTCGGTGCGGGAATTCTCGCGCTGCGCCTTGCCGTTCATCTCATTGCCAATACCGCAAGCCTCCTGACCGGCGAGAATTTATTGCCGCTGCCGGCCATCTCCGGTCATTCGGACAAGGCTGCCGGAGGTTTCGAATGATCCCGACCTTCATCCTCGCGCTGCTGTTCTTCCTGCTCGCGATCGGAACACCAGTCGCGTTCGCCATGGCATTCTCCGGCGGGCTCGGCCTCTATCTGACCGGCGGCCTGCCGATCCTGCTCGGCGTGCTGCAGACCACGCCACTGTCGGCCGTCACTTCCTACGAGCTGATCACGATCCCGATGTTCCTGTTGATGGCGGACCTGGTGCTGCTGTCGGGCGTCGCCGACGATCTGTTCAAGACCGCCGCAGCCTGGGTTGGACGAATCCCCGGCGGTCTCGGCATGGCAACCGCGTTGGCCGGTGCGGGCTTCGGCTCGATCTGCGGCACCAGCACGGCCTCGGCCGCAACGCTCTCTTCGACCAGCCTGCCCGCAATGATCCGCCAGGGTTACGAGCCCAAAATGGCCGCTGGCGTCGTCGCGATCTCGGGCACGCTGGCGATGCTGCTGCCGACCTCAGTGGCGCTGGTGATCTTCGGGCTGCTTGCCGAGGTGAACATCGGAAAGCTCCTGATCAGCGGCATCATCCCGGCGATCTTCGTCACCATCATCATCATGTCGACGATCTATATCCTGGTGCTGCTCGATCCCTCGCGCGCACCGACGATATCGGCCGTGACATGGTCGGAGCGGTTCAGCCTGCTCTGGCAGGTCAGCCCGATGGTGATCCTGTTCTCGATCGTCACAGGTACGATCTATCTCGGGATCGCGACGCCGACGGAGGCCTCGGCGTTCGGTGCATTCGGCGCCTTCTGCCTCGCCTGCTGGAAGCGCAAGATCAACCTGACCTCGCTCTACACAACGTTACGGCATGCCGCCCAGGGCACCTGCATGATCGTGCTGATCATCATGTGCGCGCATATCTTCGGCTATTTCTTCACCCTCACCCAGGTCACGCAGAACATCGTCGGGTGGGTCGGCGGGCTCGACGTCTCGCGCTGGATCATCATCACGCTGATCCTGTGCGGCTACATCGTGCTCGGCTCGTTCATGGATCAGATCGCGATCCTGGTGCTGACGGTTCCGATCGTGCTGCCGCTGATCAAGTCGCTCGGATTCGATCCGATCTGGTTCGGCGTCATCAAGATCGTGACCGCCGAGGTCGGCATGATCACTCCGCCGATCGGATTGAACTGCTTCATCGTCGCACGCTACGCACATCGTCCCGTGGGCGAGGTGTTCCACGGCACATTCCCGCATTTCATCGCGCATCTGATCGCCATCGCCATTTTCGTGGCATTTCCGGAGATCATCCTCTGGCTGCCGAACCACATGCAACATTGAAGAAGCCGTCGGTCGAGACGGCCATCTCTGGGAGACTGTTATGAATTTCTATTCCCGTTTCCTCGCCGGCGCAGGCGCCACCACCGCGTTTCTGGCGGCTTCCGCATCGTCGGGCCTTGCCCAGGAGAAGATCACCCTGCGCCTTGCCGACAGCCTGCCCTCCGGCCACGTGATCCATGAGCTCGTCGGCAAGCCGTTTTCGGAGCTCGTCACCAAGCTGACCAACGGCCAGGTCACGTTCCAGCACTTTCCGGCGGAGCAGCTCGGCAAGGCCAAGGACATGGCCCAGCTTACCGCGCTCGGCGTCGCTGATGTCTCCTACATCGTGCCATCCTATTCGTCGGACAAGTTTCCGCTGACGGCGGTCGCCGAACTGCCCGGCATCTTCGACAGCGAGTGCCAAGGCTCACTCGCCTTCTACAAAGTCTCGCACAATGGCGGCATCCTGGAGACGAAGGAATTCGCGCCGAACCAGCTTCGGCCGCTGGTGACGCTCGCGCTGCCGGCCTACCAGGTCCAGCTTGCGACCAGCCGCGATGTGAAGACGGCAAAGGACCTCGAAGGCCTGAAGATCCGGACCACCGGCGGCGCGATGGACCTGATGATGCGCTCGATCGGCGGCGTGCCGGTGCGGATGGCCGCGCCCGAGATCTATGAATCGCTGACCCGCGGCACGCTCGATGGGCTGATCTTCTCCTACCAGAGCTCGGCATCCTACGACTTCGGCAAGATCCTGAAGTCGGGCACCGAGGGGCTGAACTTCGGAACCGCGATCTTCACCTATTCGATCGGCGAGCTGAAATTCAAGTCGCTGCCCGAGAATGTGCGCAAGGCGCTGGTCGAGGCCGGCGAGCAGACCACGCGCGAGGCCTGCAAGCGGTTCGAGGACGGAGAGAAGGCCGCGGCAGACAAGATCAAGTCGCAGGGCATGAAGGTCATCAACTTCAGCGCCGACGACAAGAAGGTGTTCGACACCGCCTTCAAGTCGGTGGCACAGGATTGGGCGAAGGACGTCGACAAGCGCGGCAAGCCGGGCACCGACGTCTTCAAGGCCTTCGCCGAAGCACTGGCCGCTACACATTGAGCCGGGCCCCGACGAGAGAAAAACCATCCGCGCCCGCCGGTCCGCTCGCCGGCGTCAGGATCATCGACCTCACCAGCGTGATGATGGGACCCTACGCGACCATGATCCTCGGCGACTACGGCGCCGACGTGATCAAGGTCGAGAGCCCCGATGGCGATGTGATGCGCCACGCCGCCCCGATGCGCCATCCCACGATGGGCGCGATGTATCTGCAGGGCAATCGCAACAAGCGGTCAATCGTGCTCGATTTGAAGAAGGCCGTCGGCCGCGCGGCGCTGCTGCGTCTTGCCACCGATGCCGATGTGCTCGTCCACAACGTCCGTCCTGCGGCGATGGCGCGGCTGAGCCTCGGAGCCGACGATCTCTTGGCGATCAACCCGCGGCTGGTCTATGCCAGCCTGCACGGGTTCGGCGAGACCGGGCCCTATGCCGGCCGGCCCGCCTATGACGACCTGATCCAGGGGCTGACCGCCCTGCCCGCGCTGACCGGCAGGATCACCGGTGAGCCGCGCTACTCTCCGGCGACCATGGCCGACCGCATCGTCGGCCTCAATGCCGTTCACGCTATCCTCGCGGCGCTGTTCCACCGGGAGCGCACCGGCGAAGGCCAGGCGATCGAAATCCCGATGTTCGAGACCATGGCGCAGTTCGTGCTCGGCGATCACATGGCCGGGCGCAGCTTCGAGCCGCCGATCGGCCCGCCGGGTTATTCCCGGCTGCTGTCGCCCGACCGCCGTCCGTATCAAACCAGCGACGGCTACATCTGCGCGCTGGTCTATTCCGACAAACAATGGTCCGCGTTCTTCGCCAAGATCGGCCTTGCGAACGAGGCCGACCGCGACCCGCGGCTGAGCAGCATCTCAGCGCGAACGAGGAACTACGATTTCGTCTACGACTGGTTCTCGCAGATGATGAAGACCCGCAGCACCGCCGAATGGGTGCGCTTCTTCGAAGAGGCCGACATTCCGCACGCGCCGCTGCACGACCTCGATAGCCTGATCGACGATCCGCATCTGACCGCCGTTGGGCTGATCCAATCACTGGAGCATCCGACCGAAGGCACGCTGCGCGTGGCCGGCCCAGCCGCCACCTGGAGCAAGACGCCGCCGTCGATCCGGACCTATCCGCCGAACCTCGGCGAGCATGGCCGGGAGATCTTGCGCGAGGCTGGACTTGCGGATGCCGAGATTGCGGCCCTCCTCAAGGAGGGCGCGCTGATCGAGCCCGACCGCTGACTATGTCCTGCGCGACGCCAGTATCTTTTCGGCGGCGCGCAGATGCGGCTTGTCCAGCATCTTGCCGTCCATCTTGGCGACCCCGGACGGATTGTCGGCAAACGCAGCGATCACCCGCTTCGACCAGGCGATCTCCTCGTCGGTCGGCATGAAGGCCGCGTTGACGACATCGACATGCTTGGGATGGATCACGGCCTTGGCGAGGAAGCCGTCCTGCCGCGCCGCGATCGCCTCCACCTTCAACGCGTCGAGATCGTTGATATCGGTGGCGATGGTGTCGATCGCGACCACGCCGGCCGCTGCTGCGCCGATCAGGCAGAGATCGCGGGCGAGGATGAAGGGCGAATGATAGCGGCCGTCGGTGCGGTTGCGGGTTGCGCCGAGCGAGGCCGCAAGGTCCTCCGCACCCCACATCATACCCCAGAGTCGCGGGCTCATGTTCTCGAAGTCCAGGATCTTCAGCACCGCCCGCGCCGTCTCGGTTGCGACCGTAACGATCCGCGTGCTGCCCTGCGCGATATCCGAGGCGGCCTCGAATGCATCGAGATAGAGCGCGAGCTTGTTGACGTCGGCGGCGCCGGCGCATTTCGGCAGCACAATGCCATCAGGCTTTCCGGTCATCACGGCCGCGAGGTCGCCGAGCGTCAGACCGGTGTCGAGCGCGTTGACACGGATATAAAGCTTCTGGTCCGGATTGCGCGCATCGAGCATCTCGCGCGTGATGCCGCGCGCCACGATCTTCTGCTCCGGTGCGATGGAATCCTCGAGATCGAGAATCAATGCGTCGGCCGCGGTCTTCTTCGCACTCTCATATTTCCGGGTGCTGTCGCCGGGAACGAACAGGAACGATCGCATCGCCTATGCCTTCGGCTTGCAGTGCATCAGGCCGGTGCGGCGGCAGCTTGCCACCACCTCGCCGCGCTGGTTGGTCATGGTGTGCTCGAATTCGACAATGCCTTGGGTCGGCCGCGACTTGCTTGCGCGCTTGCCGATGATTTTTGTGTGCGCCTTCAGCGTATCGCCGTGAAATACCGGCTTTGGAAACTTGACGTCGGTCATGCCGAGGTTTCCGACCGTGGTTCCGAAGGTTGTGTCGTACACGCTCATGCCGATCATGATACCGAGCGTATAGAGGCTGTTGAACAGCCGCTGGCCGAACTCGGTCTTCTCGGCGAAATGCGCATCGAGGTGCAGTGGCTGCGGATTCATGGTCAGGAGGCTAAACATCGTGTTGTCCATCTCCGTCACGGTCCGGCTGAACTCGTGATGGAATTCCTGCCCGACCTCGAACTCTTCGAAATACAATCCAGCCATTTACCGTCCCTTGTAGTTGGGCGTTCGCTTCTCAACAAACGCATTCAGCCCTTCCTGGCAGTCTTCGGTCGAGGCGACCACCACAAAACTTTCCGCGGTGTTCTCCACCGAGCGGCGGAAATCGGCATCGACCGCGCGCATGAAGGCGTCGCGGCCGATCTTCATCACGATAGGCGATTTCGTCGCCAGCTTCCGCGCGATCTCGCGGGCCCGATCGAGCGCAGTGCCCTTCGGCACGACTTCGCTGAGCAGCCCCATGCGGTAGGCCGTTGCGGCATCGAAGGGCTCGCCGAGGAACAGCGGGCCGAACGCCTGGTGCTTCCCCACCAGCCGCGGTAACTGCACGAAGTGGATTGCCGGAATCAGGCCGACATCGATCTCGGGATAGCCGAAGGACGAGCTGTCGCCCGCGATGATCATGTCACATGAGATCGCGATCGTCATGCCGCCGGCGCGCACCGCGCCATCGATCGCCGCAATCGTCGGCTTGCCCATGCGGTACTGCGTATCGTTCAGTGCGAAGTACAGCCGCTCGAGGAATGCCTTGGTCTCGATCGCGGGTTTGCCCCTGACGATGTCAAGGTCGAGTCCGGCGCAAAACACCTTGTGGGCGCTGCTGATGATGACGGCGCGCACCGTGTCATCATCGCGCGCTTTCGCCAACGCCGCCAGCAACGCGTCGATCAAGGGGATGCTGAGCGCATTCACCGGCCCGCGGTCCAGCACAATCTCCGCAATCTGGTTGCTGATCGAGTAACGAACGAGGTCCGTGCTCATGATGTCTTGCCTCCTGTCATCGCTTTGGCCTGCCGCACCGCGCCCGACAGCAGCAAGCCGTCGATCTCGGCCGAGCCAAGGCCAGCCTCTGTCAGCACCGCGCGGCTATCCTGCCCGACGTCCGGCGCAGGACAAAGATGATCCTCGGACAGGCTCGCGATCCCCGGCGTCCGCGGCGAATAGACCGCGCCGACGCCCGGCGTATCCTGGCGGACCGACGCCCTGGTCGCCTCGACGTGCGGGTTGCGCAGCCATTCGCCGGGATTGAGGATGCGCTCCGCGATGATATCGGCACTGTGCAGCCGCGTCAGCCAGACATCCGTCGGCTGCGTCAGGAACACCTCGCGCAGCTGCGGGATCAGCGTGTCGGCAGCATCCGCACGCCGGGCGAAGTCGGCGAAACGGGGATCGCTGGCGAGATCCTCGCGGTCGATCGCACCGCACAGCCGCTTGTATTGCGGCTCGTTCACCAGCGTGACCATCATCCAGCCGTCCTGGGTCTGGTAGGTGCCGGCCGGCACATTGAGCGCGCGCGGGGCACCGCCCTCGAGGATGAACTCCGCGACCTTATGGCCAAGCAGCGCCGACGTCGACTGGCAGAGATTGACATCGATCCAGCGTCCGGTGCCGACCGTCGCACGCGCGAACAAGGTCGTGGCAATGGCCTGGAACGCATAGACGCCGGTGACGACGTCGGAGATCGTGGTGCCGACCCGGTGCGGCACGCCATCGGTGCCGACATTCACCGAGACCAGCCCGGAGAAAGCCTGCGCGACCGAGTCCGAGCCGGGGCGCTTTGAGTATGGCCCGCTCTGCCCGAAGCCGCTGACCGACAGATAGACCAGGCCCGGATTGTCGCGCGACAGGCTCTCATAGCCGAGCCCGAGCCGCTCCGCGACACCAGGACGAAACCCTTCAATCAGCACGTCGGCCTCGCGCGCCAGAAGCTGCGCGATCGCAATCCCGTCCTTGTGTTTCATGTCGAGGCACAGGCTGCGCTTGCCGCGGTTATAGACCGCCGACAGCGTCGTGTGATTGCCATAGGTCGTGCCGAGATAGCGCGACCAGTCGCCTTCAGGCGGCTCGACCTTGATGACGTCGGCGCCGTAGACCCCGAGCAGCATCGCGCAATAGGGCGAGGCGATCCCCTGCCCGAAATCCAGCACTTTCAGCCCGCGATACGGCGCCTCGTGCGTCGGCATCAGCTTGCGTTCGCCCGCCATTTGTCCTCCCACAGCTGTCGAAGAGCCCTGTTCTTTTGGGCATGACCCTCTCGGAAAACCGCTCCACACTTTTCCGGATCATGCCTACAGCGCCAGATAGCGCTGCCGGATGTTATCGTTGGCCTTCAGCTCATCGATGGAGGATGTGTAGACGATCTGTCCCTTGTCGATAACCGTCGCGTGGCTCGCAAGGCCAAGGCAAAAATGCATGTTCTGCTCGGCGATCAATACTGTGGCACCGGTGCCGCGGAGCTGCCGCAGCAGTTCGCCGATGCGCTGCACGATGATCGGCGCCAGCCCCTCGCTCGGCTCGTCCAGCAGCAGCAGCACCGGATTGCCCATCAGTGTGCGGGCAATCGCCAGCATCTGCTGCTCGCCGCCGGACAGCCGTCCGGCAATCCGGTGCCGCAGCGGCTCCAGCAGCGGGAACACGTCATAGACGCGGCGGATCGACCACTCATCCTCGCCGTCGGGCCCCGTCTTCTGGCCGATGACGAGATTGTCCTCGACCGTATGCTCGGGGAATATCTGGCGGTCCTCCGGCACGAAGCCGAGCCCGGCCCGCGCGATGTGATGCGGCCTCATCCCAGAGACCACGTTGCCGCGCAAGGTCACCTTGCCGCGGCGCGCCGGCGCCAGCCCCATGATCGCCTTCATGGTGGTCGACTTGCCGGCGCCATTGCGGCCCAGCAGCGCCATGGTCTCGCCCTTCCGCACCGAGAGGCCGACGCCGAACAATATTTGGCTGGTGCCGTAGTAGACGTCGAGATCCTCGACCTGCACCACCGGCTGCGTGCTCATGCCACCGCTCCCGCGGGGTCGTCGCTGCCGAGATAGGCCTCGATGACGGCTTCATTCCTGCGGATCGCATCAGGCGTCCCGGTCGCCAGGATCCGGCCGTAACACAGCACGACGATCTCAGGTGCGATCTTGAACACGATATCCATGTCGTGCTCGATGAACGCGACGGTGATCTTCTGCTTTTCCCAGAGCTCGCGTACCTTGTCGACCATGCGCCAGCGCTCCTCGGTGCCCATGCCCGCGGTCGGCTCGTCGAGCAGCAACACTTTGGGATCGAGCACCAGCGCGAGCGCGATATCGAGCAGCTTCTGGTCGCCATGCGACAGCGTCGCCGCGGTCCTGTTGCGCTTTCCGGCAAGGCCGAGCAACTCCATCGCGTGCTCGGCGCGGTCGCGCGTCTCGGCCAATGGAAAGCGGCGATGCATCACGCCGGCACGGCCTTGATCGGCACAGACCGCTGCCAGCATCGTCTCCTCGACCGTCAGCGACGGGAAGATGCTTGCGACCTGGAAGGCGCGGCCGATGCCGTGGCGTACGATCTCCGGTGGCGTCTTGCCCGCCATGTCGACGCCGTTGAGCAGGATCTGCCCGGCGTCCGGCCGCAGCGCGCCCGTGATCAGGTTGAAGAACGTGCTCTTGCCGGCACCGTTGGGACCGATCACGGCGGTGAGCGAACCGTCGGCGAAATCGAGCGAGACGTTGTCCGTCGCCTTGACGCCGCCAAAGGATTTCGAGAGGGCGCGAATTTTCAGCATGGCTAACTGCGCCCCTGGCCGCGACGCTGCGCAAACCATTCGACGACAAAGTCCATCAGCCCTTTCCGCAGGCCGATGGCAAAGAACAGGATCACGATGCCGAGCACGATGCCGTGATACTCGGTCAGGCGGGTCACGGTGTCGTTGAGGATCAGCAGCAGCACCGCTCCGACCATCGGCCCGAGGAAGGTCGTCACGCCGCCGAGCATGTTGATGAAAATGCCCTCGCCGGAGATCGTCCAGTAAGCGAATTCGGGATAGGCGCCGGAGACGAACAGCGCCATGATGATGCCGCCGGTCGCCGCGAACAGCGCCGCCAGCACGAAGATTGTCAGCTTCGCGCGCCAGACATCGATGCCGATGAAGCTCGCCCGCGTCGCGTTGTCGCGGATCATGCGCAGCGTGTAGCCGAACGGCGACTGCGCGATCTGGCGCATCAAGAGCAGCCCGATCACCAGCAGCGCGCAGCTCGTGATGTAGAGATGCAGATGGTTCGAGAGGTCAATGCCGAGGAACGGCGGCCGCGGAATGCCGCCGCGCAGGCCCTGGTCGCCGCCGGTCAGCGATTGCCACGACAGGATCGTCGAGTGGATCAGCATCTGGAACGCCAGCGTGACGAAGGCGAAATAGATCTCTTTCAGCCGCACACAGATCGCGCCGATCACGACGGCGACGACGAAAGTCATCGCCAGCGTGGCGACGAAGGCCACCGGGATCGGCACACCGGTCTTCTGCATCATAAGGCCGAAACCATAGGCGCCGAGGCCGAAGAACATGCCGTGCCCGAACGAGATCAGGCCGGTGTAGCCGACCAGAAGGTTGAGCGACGTCGCGAACAATCCGTAGGCGGCGCAGCGGATCACGAAGTCAAGCAGCTGCTTGCTGCCGAAAAGCACCGGCAGCAGCGCAAGCAGCACAAAGGCTGCGAGCGCGATCAACGCGTCGCGATAGCGCTGCGGCCTGGCGTCGATCCGGGGCACATCGAGCGGCTGCGCGCCCTGCCCGGCCTGCAACTCGGTCATGCGACCTCCTTGCCGAACAGGCCGGTCGGACGCGACACCAGCACGATCACCATGAAGAGATACATCAGCCCCTCGGTGAAAAGCGGGAAGCCGAGCGATCCGAACGAGCGGATCAGGCCGATCAGGAGCGCGCCGATCAGCGCACCCAGGATCGAACCCATGCCGCCGATCACGGTGACGATGAAGGACTCGATCAGCACCGAGAAGCCCATGCCCGGCGTCAGCGAGCGCACCGGCGCGGCAAGCGCGCCCGCCAGCCCCGCCAGCATGCCGCCCAGCGCGAACACGCCGCCATAGATCAGCCCGGTGTTGATGCCGAGCGCCGACACCATCCCGGGATTATGCGCGGCGGCACGGATCACCTTGCCGATCCGGGAACGCGCCAACCCCAGGCCGAGAACAACGGCAGCGGCCAGCGCCACGCCGATCAGCAGCAGATAATAAGGCGGCACCACGCCGCCGGCGATGAACAATGGTGGCACCTGGAACGCTGCCGGCATGCCCATCGACCTGAATTCAGGCCCCCAGATCATGCGAACGACATCGTCGAAGATCAGCACGAAGGCATAACAGACCAGGAGCTGCATCAGCACGTCGCGGCCGTAGACCCGGCTCATGAAGGCGCGTTCGAAGATCAGGCCGAGGAGCGCGGTGCCGACGGCGCCGCCAAGGATCGCCAGCGCAAAGCTGCCGGAGAGCTGGTAGGCCGTCATCGCGAAATAGGCGCCGAACATATAGAAGGCGCCGTGACTGAAATTGACCACCTTGAGCACGCCGAAGATCAGCGTCAGCCCGACGGCGACAAGAAACAGCAGCATGCCGATGATCAGGCCGCTGGTGGTCTGCGTCACCAGGCATGCAGGACTGGTGAGGCAACTGGCGAGCGCGTCGAGGTCCACGAGAATCATCCATTACGGCGGGCCGCAACGCCGGCGCGCGACAAACATCAGATGCAAGGCGGAGACAGCACGCTGCCTCCGCCCCGCATGCGGATCAGGTGTAGCCCTTGCTCTTCTTCCACTCGGCTTCGAGCTCGAAGATTGTCTTCCAGTCTCCGGCCTTGACGTCGGGCACGTAGGGCTCCTGCGGGATCGTGGTGCCCCAGCCGATTGCGTAGCCGACCAGCGTGTGGTCGTCGGCGCGCATCGTGACGGTGCCGTCGGCACCGAACGGGCATTTGATAGTCAACCCCGTGAGAGCCTCTGCGACCTTCTTGCCGTCGGTCGAGTTCGCCTTCTTGACGGCCTCGTTGAGGAACATGACGGCCGTCGCGTTCTGCCAGGACCAGTTGGTCGGGTACTCGTTGTACTTCGCCTTGTAGGCATCGCCCCAGGCTGCATTCTCCGGGGTCGGCGGGAATGTCTTGATGTAACGGTCGCCGGAGTGGATGCCCTTGGGCAGGTTCTTCACCACCGTGAGCGCGGTGTAGTCGGCCATGTTGACCGCGAACACCTCCATTTGGTTGAACATCGCGTAGATGTTAGCCTGGTCGATGTAGGAGGTGAGATCGCCACCCCACAAGCAGGAATAGAGCGCCTGCGGCTTGGCCTGCAGGATCTTGGTCACCACCTCGGTGTAATCGGGCTGGAACAGCTTCGGCCAGGATTCGCTGATGATCTCGACATCGGGCGCGAATTTCTTCAGGTACAGCACGAATTCGCCGGTGGTATCGCGGCCATAGGCATAGTCCGGCGAGCAGGTCGCCCACTTCTTCAGGCCCTTGGCCTTGGCGACCCCGGCCGCGTAGCCGGCGCCGACGATCGAGTCATGAATGCCCTGCCGCACGCAGCGGAACGCGTTCGGAATGTGCTGCTTGGGATCGGCCGTCAGCGATGACGCTTCCGAGCAGGTATGGATGCAGAGCACCCCGAGATCACGCGCCACCTCGTGAACCGCGAACGATCCCGACGATGCCTCGCCATCGAGCAGCATCTCGCAGCCGTCGGTGTTGACGAGCTCGCGCGCGATACGCGCGGCTTCCTGCGGCTGTCCCTTGGAATCGCGGATCACCATCTCGATCTGCCGCCCGGCAAGGCCGCCTGCGGCATTGACCTTCTCGACTTCCAGCATCACCGCATTGCGCGAGGATGTGCCGAGTTGTGCGACGCGACCCGATAGAATGGTCGGCATGCCGATCTTGATGGTCTTGGCCTGTGCGCGCGCCGCCCATGGCGCAGCAAAGCTCACCGCACCGGCACCCATCAGCGCAAGCGTCGAACGCCGGCTGATGCCCGGTTTCCGGGTCCTCGTCATATTCCCCTCCCTGTCGGGTTCGCGTTCCCAAATCCCTGTCGGAGATCGTTTCGTCTCCATGGCCACGATGTTTTCAGAGCAAGGGGGGTGACGTCAAGCCAAAGATGAATTACGACTCATAATTCATCCAGGGAGAAAACGGCGCCGGAATCGGCCCGACGGACGGCAAATGATCAATCTTTCCAGCTTCATCGCATTTCATGCCAGGCGGACTCCGGACCGCTGTGCGCTGAAATATCGCGGCGAAGACGTCTCCTATGCAGATTTCGATCTGCGGATCCGGCAGGTCGGCAGCTGGCTCGCGACACGCGGCATCGCGCCCGGCGACGTCGTCGCCATCCTGATGAAGAACAGCACGGCCTTTCTCGAGCTGGTGTTCGCGACCAGCCATATCGGCGCGGTGTTCCTGCCGATCAACTATCGCCTGTCGGCCGATGAGGTCGGCTATATCGTCGGCAATTCCGGCGCGCGACTGCTGGTCGCCGACGAGGAATTTGCAGCGATTGCAGCCGGTGGCGCGCCGGTGGTGCTGCTGGGTGAAATCGCGCAGTCCAGCGTCACCAGCCTGGCGCCCGACATTGCCCCGGCGCCGATCCATGTGCGCCAGCCGCGCGACCTGATGCGGCTGATGTACACCTCGGGCACGACGGATCGCCCCAAGGGGGTGATGCTCACTTACGAGAACATCTATTGGAAATCAGCCGACCAGACGCTGGTGCTTGGACTCAACGCCGACACGCGGCTGCTCGTCGTCGGCCCGCTCTATCATGTCGGCGCGCTCGACCTGCCCGGCATCGCCGTGCTCTGGCATGGCGGCATGCTGTGCATTCACCGCACCTTCGAGCCTGAACCGGCGCTGGCCGCCATCGAACGCGAGAGGCTCAACGCGGCGTGGTTTGCGCCGGTCATGACCACCGCGCTTCTCACCTGCCCGAACCGTGACCGCTACGATGTCTCCAGCCTGCAATGGGCGATCGGCGGCGGCGAGAAGACGCCGGAAGTCCGCATCCGCGCCTTCTCTGACTATTTTGGGAACGCGCGCTACATCGATGCCTACGGCCTCACCGAAAGCTGCGGCGGCGATACCTTCATGGACGCCGGCCGCGAGATCGAGAAGATCGGCTCGACCGGCCGCGCGATTGCTCATGTCGAGATCGAGATCCGCGACGATGCCGGCAAGCGCCTGCCCGCCGGCCAGAATGGCGAGATCTGCCTGCGCGGCCCGAAGGTCACGCAGGGCTACTGGAAGGATCCCGATAAAACCGCATCCGCCTTCTTCGGCGACTGGTTCCGCACCGGCGACGTCGGCTATCTCGACGAGGACGGCTTCCTCTATCTGACCGACCGCAAGAAGGACATGATCATCTCCGGCGGCGAGAATATCGCCTCTTCCGAGGTCGAGCGCGTCGTCTACGAAATCCCCGGGGTACGCGAGGTCGCCGTGATCGGCCTGCCCGACGACCGCTGGGGCGAGAAGCCGGTCGCCATCGTGGTGTTGGCGGACGACGCAAGGCTCGACCTGACTGATCTCACCGAATTCTGCCGTGCGCGGCTCGCAGGCTTCAAGGTGCCGCGGCAGTTGATCATCCGCGACAGCCTGCCGCGCAATCCATCCGGCAAGGTGCTCAAACGCGTGCTCCGCGCCGAACTCGAGGCCACCGCATGACTCAAGCGACATCCGCCAAAGTGACAAAACTCAACCGGGTCGAGCGCAACGCCTGGACCAAGCAGAAGATCTTCGACGCCGCGACCAAGGTCGTCGGCAAATACGGCTATGCCGAAGCCTCGGTCGCGCGCATCACCGAAGCCGCCGGTGTGGCGCAAGGCACCTTCTACAATCATTTCGAGAACCGCCAGGAGCTGCTCGACCAGCTGCTGCCGAAGATCGGCCTCGACATGGTCCGCTTCATCCATGCGCGCACCGGCACTGCCAACGAAGCACGGCAGGAGGTCGAGCGTTTCAGCGCCTTCTTCGATTTCATCCGCCAGGTCCCCGAGTTTCTCCGCATCCTCAACGAGGCCGAGTTCTTCGCGCCGATCGGCTACCAGAAGCACTTCGACAATATTTCGAGCGCCTATGTCCGGATCCTCCAGCGCGCGCGGGCCGCGGGCGCCACCAACACCTTCAGCGACGAGGAGTTCGAGGCCATCGTCCAGGTCTTGATGGGTGCACGCGGCTATCTCAGCCGCCGCTATTCCTACTCCGAGCAAGGCGTCACCGCCGTGCCCGACTATGTCATCACGGCATACCAGAAGCTGGTCACCCGCGGCCTGTTCACCACGAGCGACAAGGGAAGAAAGTCATGAGCGCCGACGGCATCATTCTCGTCACCGGCGGCAGCCGCGGCATTGGCGCTGCGACCGCAACGCTGCTTGCCGATCAGGGCCATCGCGTCGTCATCGTCGACATCGCGCCCGAGCCGCTGGTCGGAACGACAGTCGTCCTTTGGCCCGCGCCGTTCGACGTTGCGAGCGAAAGCGCGGTCGTCGCTGGCATTGCCGATATCGAGAAAGCGCACGGCCCGATCACCGGCCTCGTCAACGCCGCCGGCGTGTTCGGCAAGATGCACACGATCGAGCGGGTACGGATGGAGCAATGGGACCGCGAGGTCAATATTGACCTGCGCGGCACTTTTCTGGTCGCGCGCAGCGTCGGCATCGGAATGGCCAAGCGGCGTCACGGCGCGATCGTGAACGTCGCCTCGGTGGCCGGCATGACGTCGGGTCCGATCCACGCCTATACCGCGGCGAAGGCCGGCGTCATCCAGATCACGCAGACGCTCGCCGCCGAATGGGGCCGTTCCGGCGTACGCGTCAACGCGGTGTCGCCCGGCTTCACCCGCACAGTGGCGCTCGAGGCGGGCATCGCGTCGGGCGCCTTGAACAAGGATCTGCTGGCCCGCCCAACGGCGATGAACCGGCTGGTCGAGCCGCTGGAAGTGGCGCAGGCGATCGCCTGGCTGCTCTCGCCGCGGAGCAGCGGCGTTACCGGCATCAATCTGCCGGTCGACGCCGGCTACATCGTAGGCACCACCTGGGCCGCCTATGGCGGCCTGCCGGACGCACCGGCCAGCTGAGGACAACGCATGAATATCGAGCTTTCGCGCCAACACCTCGATCTGTCCTCCGCCATCGCCGAGGGCGACATCCGCGTGCTGCTGATGGTGCTGGTGCACATGACCGGCGACGAGAAGTGGCTCGAGCCGCCGTACAAGCCGAAGCGCGACGTCCGCCTGATCCCCGATCCGGATGCCGGCGTGCCGAAGGAGATCCAGGACGAGATCCGCGCCGCCGTCCTGAACCTGTTCGCGAACGGAACGCCGAAACCCGTCATCACCAATCCCGGCGACGAGCTGATGCTGCGGATGATGCGCACGACGCTGGGCGAGAACGTCGCGCCAGAATACGCGCCTCTGATGCGCGAGGAGATGGGATTCGTTCCCCGCGATGCCAGATGGCACGAGCGCCCTTCCGACGAACGACTGGCGCATCAGCATGTGCTGATGGTCGGCGCCGGCGTCTGCGCGATCGCGCTTGGCGTTGCGCTCGGGCGGCTCGGCATTCCCTATACCATCGTCGAGAAGCAGGACGAGATCGGCGGCACCTGGTACGTCAACCGCTATCCCGGCTGCGGCGTCGATACGCCGAACCACTCCTATTCCTTCTCGTTCGGCCCCCGCAATCCGTGGACCCGCTATTTCGCGCAGCGCCAGGAACTGCTCGACTACCTGCTCAAGGTCGTGCGCGAATACGGCATCCGCCAGCACGTCCGCCTCTCGACCGAGTTCGTCGCTTCGCGCTGGGACGAAGGCAAAGGCCGCTGGATCTCGACGCTGAAGACGGCGAGCGGCGAAGAGACATTCGAGTCCACCGCGCTGGTCAGCGCGATCGGGCAACTCAACGATCCCTCGCCTGCCTCGTTCAAGGGAGACGAGGATTTCACCGGCCAAAAGGTTCATTCGGCGCTGTGGTCAGACGATATCAAACTCGACGGCAAGCATGTCGCCGTAATCGGTACCGGCGCGACCGCGATGCAGCTGGTGCCGTCGATCGCTGACCGCGTCGCCTCGGTCACCGTCTACCAGCGCACCGCGCAGTGGGCGCGGCCGGTGAAGGGCTATTCCGACCCGATCACCGAAGGTGCGCAGTGGCTGCTCGCCCATCTGCCGTTCTATGTGCAGTGGTACCGCTTCAACATGTTCTGGCGTTACGGCGACGGATTGTTGCCGTTCCTCCGCAAGGATCCGGCGTGGCCGCATCCGGACCGCGCCGTCAACAAGGGCAACGACCGGCATCGCCAGGAGCTGGCCGACTTCATCCTCTCCGAGCTGAAGGACCGCCCTGATTTGATCGAGAAGTGCATGCCGACCTATCCGCCTTACGGCAAGCGCATCCTGCTCGACAACAACTGGTTCAAGACGCTGACCAGGCCGAATGTTGAGCTGGTCACCGACACGATCGACCATTTCGCTGCGGACGGAATCGTCACGGCCGACGGCACATCCCGGCCGCACGATGTCATCGTGATCTCGACCGGCTTCAAGGTCTCCGAGATGGCCGCGCGTCTCAACATCACCGGCCGCGACGGCAAGAACCTCAAGCAGGCGTGGCACCACGATAATCCGACCGCGTATCTCGGTCTCACCGTGCCTGACTTCCCTAATTTGTTTCTGATGCTCGGCCCCAACTCGGGACCCGCGCATGGCGGCAGCGTGATCTTCCAGTCAGAATGCCAGAGCCGCTACATCTCCGCCTGTCTCGTCGAGATGATCGAGAACGATATCGCTGCGATCGACGTGCATCCCGACGCGCATGACGAATACATCCGCAACGTCGATGCCGAGCATGAGCAGCTGATCTGGACCCATCCGGGCATGACGACCTACTACCGCAACAGAAGCGGGCGGGTGTTCTCGGCGATGCCGTGGCGGTTCGTCGACTATTGGAAAATGACGCACGATCCGGACTTCACCCGGTATCGAACGACCAAGGCGCGACAGGAAACCTGACCTGAAATACCCCGCTCGTTAACTTGACAGCAGGCCATATCTGCCGCAGCATTTCGGTGACTGCACCTGTTGGGGTGCGGGAGCGCCTGCTCCCCGCGTCGCAGGAATTGACGGACGATTTTGGAATCGGCCGCCAGGCAGAGAAGCGGACAGAGGTCCGTCGGCCCACCCTTGGAGAGGAGCATGACGCCACCGGCGAAAGCCAGCGACCTTGCTCAGCGGCAAGGTCTCGGTGCACGTTGAGGCGAACAGCAGCTGCTAGCCGCGTGCACCGCCGACAATCTGAACATATCCGCAGGACGAGAGCGCAAAGGCCAAGCGCTTTTAGGTCCCGAAACACCACTGGTCTACACCAGAGATCCTTCGCTAAAACGAAGTAGCAGGGCCCCGCGATGCTTGAATGCACCGGGGCCCATTCGTTTGCGCGCCATCTCTCCCTCGTCGCACCGCATTGCGTCACCGCGTGGGATCGGGAACAATTGTCCCGACAAGGTGAGGAACGATGATCGAAAAGCCGCACGTACGCATCTACACAGACTACAAGTCGCCCTACGCCTATGTCGCCAACAAGCGGCTGTTCGAGCTCGAGGAAACCTTTGGCGTCGAGCTGGAATGGCTGCCCTACACGCTTCGCATTCCCGAGTTCATGGGCACGGTCGAGGCGCGCACGCCGCATTTCTGGCGCAAGGTGCGCTACTCCTACATGGATGCGCGGCGGTTCGCCAATGCGCAGGGACTGACCATGAAGGGCCCGCGCCGCATCTACGACGCCTTCCACGCCAGCGCCGGAATGCTGTTCGCGCAGCGCCACGGGCTGTTCCGGCCCTATCATGACACGGTGTTCCAGAGATTCTGGAACCACGAGCTGGAGATCGACGACCTATCGGAGATTGCCGGCGTGATCTCTGCGATCGGCGGTTCCTCCGACGCCTTCGAGGCCTATGTTCGCGGCCCTGCCCGCGCGGAGCACGATCGCATCATCGACGAGGCCGAAGCGCTCGGCGTGTTCGGGGTGCCCAGCATGGTGTTCAACGGCGAGCTGTTCTGGGGTGGCGACCGCATCGACATGCTGATCGAGCGGATCAGGCATCCGGAATCGGTCGCGGTCGCGCTCGGGACCAGGCACCGGACCTAAGCTCTTGCCGTTCCAAATCGGGTTGCCGTCCCTGATCGATCAGCCTCCATTCAGGATCGCCCAGCATCCCGTGCGTTCCAGCAAGGGCTTCAACGCCGCGCGATCTCCGGCATCGAGCGCGGCAAATTTCTCGCGCAGCTGCTGCAGGCACTTGACCTGGTATTTGAACGGCGCCAGCGCGTAAGGCAGTCCCCAGACATTGATCTCGAGGCGCGCGAGGCCTTTGGCGAATGCATCCGCGTTAGCGGCAAGGAACGGCAGATAGAGTTCGCCCGCGATCCGCAGCAGCGCCTCGGCGAATCCGCCGAGCGCGTGCTCGCGCGGATACCAGTCGCCCTCCACACCGGAGGCATCATCGAGCCGCCGCACCCAGTGATCGGTGAACGGCGCGCGTTCGCGCATGATCCGCATCGGGGTCGGATCGGTGGCCATCTCGCTGAGCTGACCGAACCAGGCGAAATCCGCCAGCGACGGCCGGCTGCCGAACAGATAGTTCGTCATGCCGACATGCGGCTCGAACGCCGCGAGCGTCCGGCGATAGCTCTCCTCCAGCAGCGGACGGTTCTCCTCGGTCGCGCCGAGAATGACCATGCGCGAAATCTGCCGCTGCCGGAATTCCTCGATTTCCTCGCGGCTGCCGGCCGCGGCGTCCGACGTCGACCACTCCTCTCCCGCCCAGCGCGAGACATAAGCCTGATCTTCCGGATCCCACCAGCGATACAGAAACAGCGGCTTCACCGCCCATTCGTCGGCGAGGTCCTCGAGCAGATCGCAGATGAAGGCTGTGGCCTTATCCTCCGGGATTACCGACCGCCCCCGGTGACGCGCCTCCAGATCGTAGGCAAGCGTCGTGGTCTCGCCGCGATAGCTGCCGTCGGGATATTGCAGCACCGGAATCAGCATCGGCTTCAGATGCGCGGTCGCCGCGCGCAGCGCCTTGGTCATGATCGCCCAGTCGTGCGGGATGCGCCGGTAGCGCATCAGCGCGCGCAGCTTGATCGCATAGGGCGATGCGGTCGAACCGATCAGGCGGTAGCGGCCTTCCGTCATGACGCCCCCTCCGAAAACGCCGGATTGCCGTACGGATAGAACTGCGCAAGATCGACGTTCTTGTAGGGCAGCTTGTCCAGCTGCGTCGTGCCAAGGAAAGGCTCGTCAGGCTCGACCAGCAGGATCGTCCTGGCAAAGCCATTGTCGTCGAAGCCGCGCCGGAAATGCACCCGCGACTTGATCGCCATCACATCATAGCTGCCGATGTCAGGCACCAGCGCCTTCAGCGAGAACGGCTCCATGATTTGCACCAGATAGGTGGAGAGGATCAGCACATTGTTGCGGCCGAAGCGCACGCAGACCCAGAACTGCCCGTAGCCGTCACCCGCAGCCGAGATCGTGCCCTGAATGCGAACCGGATCGCCCGCCGACTCGTCGGCGCGGCCGCCGATCTCCATGTCGAAGGTATCGCCGGCCTTGGCGCCGGCCGCCTTCAGGCTTGCCGTCGCCCTGGCGTCGGCAATCGTAGCGACCACCGTGTTGGCGAGATCCTGCGCGATGATCTCGCGCAGCAGCCAGGTCGCCGACCCCGAGCGGTCGCTGTGATCGGCCAGCACCACCGGCGTGTTGCCATTGGCGACGGCCTGCTTGGCCAGCGCCACACCCTCGGCAATGCTGTGCAGCCTGGTCGATTGCAGCAGCGCCTCGCGCAGCCGCCAGATCGTGCCGGCGAGATCGCGCGCGACCTGCTCGGCGAGCTTTGGGTTGTCGTTGGTCAGGACCTGCACGGTCATGCCGATATCGGGCACATCGGCGAACGGGAAGCAGAAGAAGATGTTGACGTAGACGTCGACCTCGCGGGCCTCCCACACCAGCGCACGCTGCACGAGATCCATCCACGGCCGCGCGCCGGTCCATTGCAGCACGGTGGGCGAGATCACGGGGACCTTGATGGTCTTGTGCGCCGGTCTGTAGTCGCCGCGGATCGCCCGCACCAGCATGCGCGCCGCCCGTTCGCCCTGCAGATGCGCATCATAATGCGGGAAATATTTGACGGCGAACGCCATGTCCGCCTGTTCCAGGAATGCCTCATCCTCATTGCCGTGAGGATCGAAGGTCGCGGCGATGAAAGCGGAGCGGCCGATCACCTCGCGGACCTGCCGCGCCAGATCGGCCTCCGGCCGCGGCACGTCGCGCACGGCCATCGCGCCGTGCAGGCACAGATAGACCCCGTCGAACGGCCCCTCCTCCTTGAGCCCGGCAATCATCCTGCCGGTGAAGGTCCGGTAGGCTTCCTGGGTGATCCAGCCCGACCCGGTGTACGTCTTCGGCCAGAGCGGGGATTCGATGCCGACCAGTTCGACCTCGGAGAATTCGCGCGCCACCTGCACGAAGCCGCCCATGTAGTTTTTGGGATCGAACTGCAGCAGCGCCTCGCCCTTGGCCGGCGAGCCCGGATAGATGAAGTCGTCGAGTGTGGTCTCGTTCGGCAGGAACGAAACGGTTTCGTGGGAGAAATGCAGGACGGCAATACGAATCTTGCGTTCGCTCATTTTTGCGCCTCGGCTGTTTTCCGCATACTGGCATCGAAGGCGCAGCGGGCCAATGCCGCATTCGGTTTTTGCCCGCCAGATCTGCAAATAAGCAGACGCGCCGCGGCTTACGGCCGTGAGGATTCTGCTATGGTCCACGCCAACGATCGGGCCCCGACCCCGCAGATGTCTCAAGGAGAGAACGCCATGAATCCCCCCATCAGCTCGCCCGCGATCAAGGTCGTGAAATCCGTTCGCGAGCAGGTGAGCGCCGAGGAGTGGCAGGCCCGTGTCGATCTCGCCGCCTGCTATCGGCTGACGGCGATGTACGGCATGACCGAGATGATCGCGAACCACATCTCCTGCCGCGTGCCCGGCACCACCGACCAGTTCCTGATCAATGCCTATGGCATGCTGTATGAGGAGATCGACGCCTCCAGCCTGATCAAGGTCGACGTCGAGGGCAACACGCTGCTCAACGCCACCGACTATGATGTCAACGTCGCCGGCTTCGTGATTCACAGCGCCATCCACATGGCCAAGCACGACATGGACTGCGTCGCGCACACCCACACCCCGGCCGGCATGGCGGTCTCCGCGATGGAATGCGGCCTGCTGCCGCTGGCGCAGACCTCGATGCGCTTCCTGCACATCGCCTATCACGACTTCGAAGGCATCGCCGACAATGTCGACGAACGCGAGCGGCTGGTGCGCGACCTCGGCGACCACGAGGCGATGATCCTGCGCAACCATGGCCTGCTCGTCGTCGGCCGCACCGTGCCCGCCGCGTTCAACGTGCTGTTCCGGCTCGAGCGTGCCTGCCAGGCCCAGGTGATGGCGCTGTCCTGCAACACCAAGCTGATCTATCCGCCGCAAAACATCCTCGAAGACACCTATGAGCGGATGCTGCCCAAGCCCGGCCGCGCCGCGCGCAACGGCGAACTCGCCTGGCCGGCGCTGCTGCGCAAGCTCGATCGCGCCGATCCGTCGTACCGGGACTGAGATGAAATCGCGCCTTCGCATCAACTTTGGGCGTCGCTTGCCCGCTATTTGAGCGCACATTTTGCCGTGACATCGCCGATGCTAGCCGTCGGCGAGACGGCAGGTGCGTGCGATGAAAACCTTCATTCGCGTTGTTGAGCTCTGGGTGCCCGATCCAACGCGGACCCGGCTGGAATTCGGCGGCAGCCTCCACAGCACCGAATTTGCGGAGTTCAACGCGATCAGCGAGAACGCGCTGTTCGCCTATGACGAGGACCTTCCCGGCAAGGCCTGGGCGAGCGGCCATCCGGTCATCCCGACCGAATTCGCCAGTTCCTATTTCAAGCGAACCGACGAGGCGCGCGAAGCCGGCCTGACCTGCGGCGTCGCGCTTCCGGTGTTCGCCGGCGAATTCCTGATGGCGGTGATGGTGCTGCTCTGCGGTGACGACAGGAAGCATGTCGGCGCGATCGAACTTTGGCGCAACGATCCCGACAAATCCCACGAAATGGCGCTGGTCGACGGCTACTACGGCACCGCCGACATGTTCGAGTTCAACTCGCGTCACACCAAATTCCCGCGCGGCTTCGGCCTGCCCGGCCGGACCTGGAAGGCCGGCATGCCGCTGATCATCAAGGACCCGCACAATTCCAAGGGATTCCTGCGCCGGGAGGACGCGTCCGAAATCGGTATCAATTGCGGTGTCGGCATCCCCTACACGACCGGCGACCAGACCTGGGTGGTGACATTCCTGTCGGCGCAGGCGACGCCGATCGCACGCCGGTTCGAGATCTGGGTGCCTAACGAAGCGCGGTCGGCGCTGGTGTTTCACTCCGGCGACTGCAGCGAGCAGTCCAATCTTGCCACGCTCTATGCGGCCAAGACGATCAGCCGGGGTGAAGGCAGCATCGGCGGCGCATGGGCCACCGGCATGCCCGCACTCACCGAGCATCTGAAGCAGGATGAATCGATCGCGGCTACCCTGGCGCGTGGCTCCGGCATGAACCAGGTGGTCGCGCTGCCGGTGATCGAGAACGCCCGGCTCAAGGCGGTGCTGGCCTGGTATCTTTAGGGATTGGAATGAATGTCCAAGATCGCGCGGAGCTATCCGCCCCGTCATGCCCGCGCGAAGTCTTCGCCACCGCGTGGGCATGACGGCAGAGATACGAGCCCGCCATCTGCCCAATCGTCGTCCTGGCGAAAGCCAGGACCCATAACCACCGATATTTGTTGAGAGAGGGCCGTGGCCCCAGCGTCGCATCGCAACTGACATTTGGGGTAATGGGTCCTGGCTTTCGACAGGACGACATTGGATATGTTGCGCCGCTTCTGAGTCATGCTTTCGCATTCTCGCGACAACATCTGCCCGAATCTTGCGTCTCGTTCCGCCCTCTTCGTTCGCAGGGAAAGCCGGGTGCCGATTGCACCCATGGGTCCGGGGCAACAAAAGCACCGGGGGTAGGACCACAGGTGTAACCGGAGACTCCGGCTTTCCCTGCGCGATGGCTTACGGCTTATACGGGCTCTCCCCGGCGAGACTAGGCTTGCTTGTCACCGCCCTCGCAACACCCAAGCGCATCTTGCGAGAGGACACCAGCCACTTGGGCGTCAGGACCACACGACTTCACCGTCCGCTTCACATGCTGTCGTCGCTTGCATGATCCGCGTCTACCGCATCTCACCGCAACACTCCTGACAATCGCGACGCGCCCCCCAATCGGGTGAGACGGGCGGAATTTGATCACTGATTTGCCCGACGACGGAAGCGCCGATTTGCCCGTCGGGTTATTATGTCACAGGCGGCTCGTTGCCAGGTCATGCGGTCGGAACCCTGGCTTCGCAATTTCGCGACGGAAGCCGAAATCCGTTCAATCGCAATCGCTTACATACTCGCGCAAGTTGCAGCCAAGGTATTGGCGCGGTCAAATCACGTCCGGAGGCGCGCGCCGCGCCCGCGGCGTCTCCATAATCCTGCCCCGCGCATCGCGGCGACACAAATATTTGGTGCTGGTCGCCATCGACGCGACATGACGACCTTGCGCTTGACGTGCTGGCGATGGTCAACTCGCTGATCGGAATGTTCCTGCATCGTTGGGGGAAGCATGAAGTTCAAGATGATTGCGATCGCGGTTGGCCTCGGGCTCGCACTCGCCGCCACGGCGGAGGCCCAGACCCCGCGCAAGGGCGGGACCATTCGCATGACCGCGCCCTATGGCTCCAGCTTCACCAGCATGGACATCCACACGACACCGCGCGCCCAGGACGAGATCTACGCCAAGGCTCTGCACCGCTCGCTCTACATCTGGGACTCGACCGAGGGCAAGCCGGTTCTGGAACTTGCCAAGGAGGTCACCGTCTCGGGCGGTGGCCTCGTTCATACCTTCAAGCTGCGCGACGACGCCTATTTCCACAACGGCCGCAAGATGACGGCCGACGACATCATCTGGTCCTACAATCGCATCATGGACGGCACCAAGGCCTATCCCGGTGCGCGCTTTGTCCGCTTGATCGAGGGCGCGGCCGAGGTCGAGAAGGGCCAAGCCAAGGAAATCTCCGGCCTGAAGAAGATCGACGACTTCACCCTCGAAATGAAGCTGACCGAGAAAGTCGATCCCGCCTTCTATTTCTTCACCGCGTTGACCTCGATCTATCCGGCCGACGAGGGCGGCAAGGAGAGCTTCCTCCAGAAGCCGATCGGTCTTGGTCCATTCAAATTCGTCGAGCACGTGCCGGGATCGCGCATCGTGCTTGAACGCTGGGATCGGTTCTACAAGCCCGGCAAGCCATATGCCGACAAGCTCGTCGTATCGCTGATGGGCGAAGCCGCCGCCCGCGACGTCGCCTTCCGCAACAAGGAGATCGACACCTCGGTGCTTGGGCCCGCGCAATATGTCGCCTATCAGGCCGACTCCAACCTCAAGGGCAGCATCGTCGAGGTCGCCGAGGTCTTCACCCGCTATATGGGGATGAATCCCACGTTCAAGCCATTCTCCGACAAGCGGGTCCGGCAGGCCGTCAACTACGCGATCGATGCCGATCTGATCATCAGCAAACTGGTCAAGGGCAAAGCCTATCGCGCCACGAGTTGGCTGCCTTTGACCTCGCCGGCATACGACAAGGCCATGAAGCCCTACCCTTACGATCCTGCGAAGGCGAAGCAATTGCTCACCGAAGCGGGCTATCCCTCAGGCTTTGAATTCGAATGGACCACCAGTCAGAACGAAAGCTGGGGCTTGCCGATCGTCGAAGCCGCGATCCCGATGCTGGACAAGGTGGGCATCAAGGTGAAGGTCAAGCAGGTCGAGACCGCGGTGCTGGCGGAGGTCATTCGCAAGGGCGACTTCCAGGCCTTCATCTATTCCCAGGCGACCGGCCCGGATCCGCAGGCAGCGCTCAAATGCTTCCATTCGGCGACGCCGCAATCGGCCTGCAACTACACGACCTTCAAGAACGCGGACTTCGACAAGATGATCGATGCAGCCGGCCAGACCGACGATGCCGCAAAGCGCGTCCAGCTGCTGCAAAAGGCCAATGCGCTGCTCCAGGAGGAAGCGCCGATCTGGTTCTTCAACTACAACAAGGCCGTCATGGCGGTGCAGCCCTGGCTCAAGGGAATCCAGCTGGACGCGACCGAACTGACCCATCAGAACGTCGAAGACCTCTGGGTCGACGACACCTCGCCGGCGAAGTGACAGGTGCCAATCGCTCTCCCTCCATCGTGTGAAACGATGGAGGGGATGAGGAAAACGTCCAATGCTCTCCTTCGCGATCCGTCGAGTCCTGCAAACCATTCCGACCGTGCTGGCTGTCGTGCTGGTGATCTTCGTGCTGTTCAGCGTCGTTCCGGGAAGCATCGTGTCGAGCATGGGCGATGACGGCCGGGGTCCGACGGACCCGCAGGTCGTGGAACGCATGAAAAAGCAGCTCGGCCTCGACGATCCCGTTTACGTGCGGTTCGGCTCCTATATCGCCAAGCTCACGACAGGTGATTTCGGGACCTCGTTCCGGACCCGCGAGCCGGTCACGACCATGATTGCCAAACGGATGTGGCCAACGCTGCAGCTGATACTCGCAGCGCTGGCGTTTGCCATTACGGTCGGCGTTCCGCTCGGTTTCATCGCCGCGCTGAAGCCGGGCAGCATCGTCGACACGCTCTCGATGGTCCTGGCGGTGTCCGGCCTCTCGATGGCCAAATTCTGGCTCGGGCTTTTGCTGATGTATCTGTTTGCATTGAAGCTCGGCTGGCTGCCGAGCTTCGGCTATGGCGATGGCAGCCTCAAATATCTGCTCCTGCCTGCCGTGACCCTCGGCGTCTCGCCGATGGCGCTGCTGGCGCGGACGACGCGGGCAGCGGTGCTCGAGATCATGACTGCGGACTTTGTCCGGACGGCGCGCTCGAAGGGAATGAGCGAAACCCGGGTCGTGACGTGGCACGTGATGCGCAATGCTCTCGTCATCATTCTTACGGCGATCGGCCTGCAATTCGGCGTCGTGATGGGGCAAGCCGTCGTCGTCGAGAAATTGTTCTCCTGGCCGGGCATCGGCTCGCTGCTGGTCGACAGCGTCCTGCAGCGCGACATTCCCGCCGTGCAAGGCACCATTCTCGTGGTGGTGCTGTTCTTCCTCGCCGTCAATACATTGGTCGACCTGCTCTACGGCGTGATCGATCCCAGGATCAGATACTCATGAGCGGCGGCCAGTCTCATCACGTCAGCGCACGGTCGATCGTGCAGCCTGTTACTGCGGAGCGGCCGCGATGAAGCTTGGAACCAGCGCGATCATCGGCGGCGTGCTGTTCGCGCTTGCGATCTTCGTCGGCCTGTTCGCGCCCTGGCTCGCCCATACAGATCCGGTCATGGGCGCCAACCTCATGAATGCGGAAGAACCGCCGAGCTGGATCTGGTGGTTCGGCACCGACGCGCAGGGCCGCGACATCTATTCCCGCGTCGTGCACGGCGCGCGCATCTCGCTGACGGTCGGCATCGTCTCGCAGCTCGTCAACAGCGTCATCGGCGTGACGCTCGGCTTGACGGCGGGCTATTGGGGCGGGTGGTGGGACGATGTCGTCAACGGGCTGACCAATCTGATGCTCGCCATCCCCTCGCTGATCTTCGCACTCGCCATCATGGCGGTGCTCGGACCCGGCCTGACGAGCCTCCTGATCGCGCTCGGATTGACCAACTGGTCCTTCACCTGCCGGATCGCACGCGCCTCGACGCTGTCGCTCAAGAGCCAGGGCTACGTGCAGGCTGCGCGCGTGCTCGGCTATGGGGATTTGCGCATCATGATCACGCAGCTGCTGCCGAACATGGTCGGCCCCATCATTGTCATCGGCACGCTCGGCATGGGCGGGGCGGTACTGGCAGAAGCTTCACTTTCATTCCTTGGCCTCGGCATTCGTCCACCCTATCCAAGCTGGGGTAGCATGCTATCGGAGGCGCGCGACCAGATCACCACGGCGCCATGGCTGTCGGTATTCCCCGGCCTTGCCATCTTCCTGACGGTGCTCGGCCTCAATCTGCTGGGCGATGGCCTGCGTGACGTGCTGGATCCACAGTCGCGGAGCCGGCGCGCATGACGGCCGCTCCGCTGATCGAAGTCGAGGATTTGCGCATCGATCTCGACGACGGCGCCAGCCATGTTGCGGCGGTCGAGGGTGTTTCGTTCCGGATCGATCGTGGCGAGACATTCGGCCTTGTCGGCGAGTCCGGCTGCGGCAAGAGCATTACGGCGCTCGCCTTGATCGGCCTGCTGCGGCGGCCGCTCTCGGTCGCCGCCGGCGCGATACGGTTCGAGGGCCGCGAGATTCAGGGACTTTCCGCGGCCGAGCAGCGGGCGCTGCGCGGCGACCGCATCGCCATGATCTTCCAGGAGCCGATGACGGCGCTCAATCCGGTGTCGCCCGTGGGCCGGCAGATCGCGGAGATGTTCGTGCTGCACAAGGGCAAGAGCTGGCGCGAGGCAAACCAGCTCGCTGTCGAGGCGCTGGCGAACGTGCGCGTCCCGGCACCGGAGCGACGGGTGAAGGATTACCCGCACCAGCTTTCGGGCGGCATGCGCCAACGCGTGATGATCGCTATCGCGCTGGCATGCGATCCGGATCTTCTGATCGCCGACGAGCCGACCACCGCGCTGGACGTGACGGTACAGGCGGAGATCATCGAGCTGATGCGCAATTTGTGCGCCGAGCGGGGCACGGCGATCCTGATGATCAGCCACGATCTGGGCCTGGTCGCCAACGTCTGCCGCCGCGTCGGAGTCATGTATGCCGGTCGCATTGTCGAGGAACGCGGCTCGGACGACATCTTCCGCGCCTGCGCGCATCCCTACACGCAAGGCCTGGTCGACTCGCTGCCGCGGCTGGGGAGTCGCGCGGCGCTCGGCCGGTCGCGGCTCAGGGAGATCGCCGGCGTCGTCCCGGCGATCGCGGACTTTCCAAGCGGCTGCCGCTTCAATCCGCGTTGCGCGCAGGCGACCGAGATCTGCCGGACCACCGCACCGGAAACGACATGGCTCGCTGCGGGCGGGCTTGTCAGGTGCCACCACCATGCATAAACCCGCGGCGAAGCCTGGCGACGACGTCATCCTTAGTGTGGAGGATCTCGCGGTCCATTTTCCGCTCGGCGGCGGCTTCCTGGGCGGCGGCCAGCGGCTGCTGCGTGCGGTCGACGGCATCGATCTCGAACTGAAGCGCGGCGAGTGCCTCGGCCTCGTCGGCGAATCCGGCTGCGGCAAATCGACCGTCGCCCTTTCGCTGCTTGGGCTGCTGACGCCGACGCGAGGCAGGATCGTGCTCGACGGCCACGTCGTGACGGGCCAGCGATCGGTCGATCGAAAGCTCCTGGCCCGTACCGCCCAAATGGTGTTTCAGGATCCCTACGCCTCGCTCAATCCGCGCCAGACCGTTCGCCGCACGCTTGAAGACCCGCTGCGTCTGCATGGCGTGACGGCCCAAAGCGAGATCGACGGACGCATTGCGGCGATGCTCAAACATGTCGGCCTGCGGCCCGAGCAGGCCGGCCGCTACCCGCATGAATTCTCGGGTGGCCAGCGCCAGCGCATCGGCATCGCCCGCGCCCTGATCCTCAATCCCAAGATCGTCATCTGCGACGAACCGGTCTCGGCGCTCGATGTCTCGATCCGTGCCCAGATCATCAATCTGCTGCTGGAATTGAAAGAGAGTCTCGGCCTCTCCTACATCATGATCAGCCACGATCTCGGCGTGGTCGAGCACATGAGCGACAGGGTCGCGGTCATGTATCTCGGCCGCATTGTGGAGACGGGCGGCTGGCGCGAGATATTCGAGCGGCCGGCCCACCCGTATACGCAGACCCTGATCGCCGCGATTCCCGATCCGCTACGCCGCGCACCGCTCGCGACGACAAGGGGCGAGCTTCCCAATCCGCTCAATCCGCCGGACGGATGTGCATTCAGTCCACGCTGTCGCTACGCCGAAGCGGTGTGCCAGCGCGAGCCCGGGCCTTCGCTTCAAACGCGCGCCGATGGGCACGCGGTCCGGTGCTGGCGAGCTGACGAGATTGCCAGTCAGGCAGCACGGGCCGCAGGCGAGAGCGGACATCCCTAATATATCGGCGATCCGCACGTTTCCCAATGGCCCATCGGCTCCACCCATCCTTCGCCTCTACCTTCCTCCTACGATTTGCCCGCGGGACGCGTTTTCAATTAGGGTAGCGGGATGGACATGCTCGTCAAACTCTATGCGCTGCCCGATTCCCGGTCTGCTTACGATCGATTGCTCAAGGCCGGAATTGTCATGCGCCGGGCGCTCGCTCCCGAAAAGCACAAGGTCGTGGCCTGGGTGCGGGAAACGTTCAGCGAGGCATGGGCCAGCGAAACCGAGGTTGCGTTCAGCCGCCAACCGGTCTCCTGCTTCATCGCGATCCAGCAAAAGAAGATCGTGGGATTCGCCTGCCACGACGCGGCCTGCCGCAACTTCTTCGGCCCGACCGGCGTCGCGCCGAAGGCGCAGCAGGGCGGCATCGGCAAGGCACTGCTGTTCGCCTGCCTCGAGGACATGAAACACCAGGGCTTCGGCTACGCCATCATCGGCGGCGTCGGGCCGGCCGAATTCTATTCGAAGGCTGTCGGCGCGGTGGCCATCGAAGGCTCCGCGCCGGGGATTTACCGGGGACTTCTGTAGTTCGCAGTTCGTAGGATGGGTTTCGCTTCGCTCTACCCATCCTTGCGTCTAGCTTCACGGCTAGCGCAGCTCCCCGAAAAACTCCCGCACCTCGCGGACGAACAGCTCGGGCTGCTCGAACGCCGAGAAATGTCCGCCCTTCGGCATCTCGCGCCAGTGCTGGATGTTGGTGAAATTCGTCTCCATCCATTTGCGGACCGGCGTGACGATCTCCTTGGGAAACACCGCAACGCCGGTCGGCACGCTTACCTTGTGCGGGGTTCGCTTGCCCGGCCCAAAGCTTTCCCAATAGAGCCGCGCCGACGATGCGGCCGTCTCGGTCACCCAGTACAGCATGACATTGTCGAGCAGTTCGTCGCGGCTGAGGATGTTTTCCGGATGCCCGTCGCAGTCGGTCCAGGCCCAGAACTTTTCCAGGATCCAGGCCGCCTGCCCGCTCGGTGAATCCGTCAGCGCGTAACCAAGCGTTTGCGGCCGGGTGGACTGCTGCTTGGAATAGCCGGAATCCCAGTCGGCGTAGTATTTGATGCCGTTGAGCGCGCGGGCCTCCTCCGGCGTCGGCTGGCCCTCGACATTGGGCCGGGTCGACATCGCAAGCGTGATGTGGATGCCGGCGCAGTGCGCCGCATCCTGCCCGCCGATCGCGGTCGTGACCGCTGAGCCCCAATCGCCGCCCTGCGCGAAGTACCTGGCGTAGCCCAGCCGCTCCATCAGGACGGCCCAGGCCTTGGCGATCCGATCGACGCCCCAGCCTGTCACGGTCGGCTTGGCCGAGAAGCCGAAGCCCGGGAGTGACGGGCACACCACATGGAAGGCATCGGCCGCGCTGCCGCCATACGCCGTCGGATCGGTCAGCGGTTCGATCACCTTGTGGAATTCGACCACCGAACCCGGCCAGCCATGGGTGATGATCAATGGCCGTGCCTCGGGATGCTTTGAACGGACATGGATGAAGTGGATGTCGAGCCCATCGATCTCGGTGATGAACTGGCTGAAGCGGTTGAGCTGCGCCTCGCGCTGCCGCCAATCATAGGTCTCGGCCCAATAGCGGCAAACATCCCTGATCCATTGCAGCGGCGCGCCCTGGCTCCAGTCGTCGACCAGTTCGGCTTCCGGCCAGCGGGTCCGGCGCAGCCGGATGCGGAGATCCTCGAGGACATCGTCGCTGACGGCGATGCGAAACGGACTGATGGCGGTATTCATGGCGTCTCCCCGGGGCTCGAAATCTGCCTGGGGAACATAGGGCCGGACCGCGGGCCGATCAAACCGCCAGGTAACGCTACTTGCCGAGCGCCGTCGCCAACAGCGTTTGTGCCTGCTTGGTGGCTTCAGCGAATGCCGGCTGTTCCGGGGCGTGCTGGACGAAGCAGCGCTTGAATGCATCGTCGCCCTGCTGGCGCAGGTCGCCGAGCTTGTCATAGGCCTTCTTATCGATCCGCTTCTGACGCAGCTTCTCGTCCGCTTCATCCGCCCGCTTGTTGTAGTCGGCGCGGATCGTCGCGCAGGCCGGCACCGGCACGGTGGGCTCGATCTCGCCATAGGCGATGTAGAACTTGCCGTTGGCAAGCGCCGCAACGAACACCTCGTCGGCGGCCTCGGGGGTTGTGTCCTGGGTACGGCCGGCGAGAAAGCCGTAAGTCAGGGTGGCCGACGCCGGTTTGACGACCGGCAGCTCGTTGAAGTTGATCACCGCCGCATCGGTCGAAATCGCCTGCGTGTAGAGGCCCTCGAACTTCAGGGCCGGTTCGATCTGCTGCGGCACATTCTTGCTGCCCTTGTCCCACCACGCCTTGTGCTCGCGCAGCCAGCGCGTGAACAGGGCTTCGGAGGTGACGATGATATGGGCTTTCGGCTCGACGAAGCTGCCGTCGGCGCGCTTCTCACCGATCTTGCCGCCGTCCCTGCCGGTGTCGGCATCGAAGCGCAGGCCGTCCAGCATGCCGAACCCCATATCGCCCTTATACAGAGTGTCGAGGTTGAGCTGGGCGGGCGCAAAGCCAGGCCGGGCTGGCTGGGACAGGATCGCGATCAGCTGCCCCTTCAGGTCGTCACGCGCGGCCGCTTCCGCCTTGTCGACGGCCTCATTGATCTTGTTGTCGTTCGACAGCTTGGCGAATTTGGCAATCGCCGCGTCGCGCGCGGCAATATAGCGGTCCTCCGGCGACGCGGCGCGGGCCGGCGAAAGGACCAGGATCGGGGATAGGACGAGGGCAAGGCGGAGAATAAAATGCATGCCCTGTGGTCGCCCGCAGGGCATGCAAGGTTCAAGGTCACGGGTACTACCAGGATATCCGTCGCCGGCAGGCCCTCTGCCGACGCCGGATCTCGTCAGGGCCGGCCGGTCGTGCCGCCCTGGTCAGGCTGCCTTGATCAGGCTGCCTTGGATTTCGCCACATGGGTGGCAATCGCGTCCATCAAGGCCGGCGACAGGCAGTCATAGGGCTCGAGCCCGAGCTCCTTCAGCCGCGACCTGATCCCGGCCATATCGGCCGGCTTGACGCCGGACTCGATCACCGACGACACGAAGGCGGCAAATCCCGGAGCCGCAGAGCCGGACTCCTGGAACAGTTCGGGATGGATGAAGTCGAGGCCATAGAACGGATGACCCTTGTTCTCGATCCGGCCGTACATGTGCGTGCCGCATCCGGTGCAGGCGTGGCGCTGGATCACCGCGGCGCTATCTACGATCTTCAGCTTGTCGCCGTTCTCCAGCACGGTGACGTTCTCGCGCGGGACCACCGCGACCACCGAGAAGATGGCGCCCGCAGGCTTCCAGCATTTGGTGCAGCCGCAGGCGTGGTTGTGGGCGACGTCGCCCTTGACCCCGACCTTGACCTTCTTGTCCGCGCATTTGCAGACCAGCGTACCGCCGGCAAAACTCCCGGAGCCTTGCTTGACGCCATTGTCGACTGACGGGTGGATATGAACAGTCATTGACCTATCCTCCTAGTGCTTGGTGTTTTGATTTTAGAACACGACGACCGAACGGATCGACTTGCCCTCGTGCATCAGGTCGAAGCCCTTGTTGATCTCGTCGAGCTTCAGCACGTGGGTGATCATCGGATCGATCTGGATCTTTCCGTTCATGTACCAGTCGACGATCTTCGGCACGTCGGTGCGGCCGCGCGCGCCGCCAAACGCGGTGCCCTTCCAGACACGTCCGGTGACGAGCTGGAACGGCCGGGTTGCGATCTCCTTGCCGGATTCCGCGACGCCGATCACGACCGACACACCCCAGCCACGGTGGCAGGCTTCCAGCGCCTGGCGCATCACGTTGGTGTTGCCGGTGCAGTCGAAGGTGTAGTCGGCGCCGCCGTCGGTCAGGGCCACCAGGTGCTGCACGATATCGCCGCTCACCTTGGTCGGGTTGACGAAATGCGTCATGCCGAACTGGCGGCCCCAATTGTCCTTGGAGTCGTTGATGTCGACCCCGATGATCTTGTCGGCGCCGACCATCTTGGCGCCCTGGATCACGTTGAGGCCGATGCCGCCGAGGCCGAACACCACGACGTTGGAGCCCGGCGTCACCTTGGCGGTGTTGACGACGGCACCGACGCCGGTGGTGACGCCGCAGCCGATGTAGCAGCTCTTGTCGAACGGCGCGTCCTCGCGGATCTTCGCCACCGCGATCTCGGGCAGCACAGTGAAGTTCGAGAAGGTCGAGCAGCCCATATAGTGGAAGACCGTCTTGCCCTTGTAGCTGAAGCGCGAGGTGCCGTCGGGCATCACGCCCTTGCCCTGCGTGGCGCGGATCGCGGTGCAGAGATTGGTCTTCTGGCTCAGGCAGCTTTTGCACTGCCGGCATTCCGGCGTGTAGAGCGGGATCACGTGATCGCCCGGCTTCACCGACGTCACGCCGGCGCCGACCTCGCGAACGATGCCGGCGCCTTCGTGCCCAAGGACCGAGGGGAAGATGCCTTCGCTGTCGAAGCCGTCGAGCGTGTAGGCATCGGTGTGACAGATGCCCGTCGCCTTGATCTCGACAAGGACCTCGCCGGCCTTGGGGCCTTCCAGGTCGAGCTCGACGAGCTCAAGCGGCTTCTTGGCTTCGAATGCAACTGCGGCGCGGGTCTTCATCTCGGTCTCCACAAAACATCAAACAGGTTTGTCATTCGCGCCGGTCACGCTCAGTTCTTGTTGCCCATGCAGGCGTCTTCCGCCTTTCCATAGGCTTCCGACTTGTCTTCGTGCTTGGCCGGCCGGACACGCTCAACCGCATCATTGGCGCGGGCGCGCAGATACACATAGAGGTCGTCCATGTAGCAGGCAACGTTCGGGTTATCGCCGAATGCCGGCATGACGTTTTCCTGCGACGTCGATACGTTCTTGCGCCCGCTCGCGACCACGCCCATGAAGTCGGCATAGCTCATGGTCTTCAGCGAATCCTTCAAAGCCGGTGCGTAAGTCGAGCCCATGCCGTCGGGTCCGTGGCAGACGTGGCACTCCGAATGATAGCGGCGGTAGCCCGAGTAGGTGTACCAGTCCACCGTACCGTCGGACGCGACCTTGAACGTCGGGTTTCCATCCTTGTCGAGATACTTGCCGTCCTCGGACTTGACGGCGGTTGGATCACCTGCGTCCTCGGCGGAGGCAACTCCTCCCATTGCCACGACGAAGATCGCGGCAGTCACAAACCAGATCTTACGCAAAAGCATATCCTCGCGTGCGGATTGAAGACGGACCGGCGCATGGAGATCGCTCCATGCGCCGGAACGAGGGTTGCTCAGCTCACTGCGGCAGCGCGAACACGGTGAGCGTTCCGCCGAGCGCGGTATAGTTGCTCAGCGCTGCGTAGCCGCCGACTGCACCGAGACCGGCCGTCGGATCAGTCAGACCGGCCGCGAGGCCGATGCCTGCCCAACCGCCAACACCCGACAGCACGGCGACGTACTGCTTGCCGGCGTTTTCATAGGTGGTGACGTTGCCGATGATGCCGGACGGAGTCTTGAACTTGTAAAGCTCCTTGCCCGTCTTGGCGTCGACTGCCTTCAGGTAGCCTTCCAGCGTGCCGTAGAACACCACGCCGCCGGCGGTCGCGAGTGCACCCGACCAGACCGAGAACTGCTCCTTGTTCGACCAGACGATCTTGCCGGTCTTGCCGTCCCAGGCGATGAAGTTGCCCATGTTGGTCTCACCGGGAGGCGGATACATCGACAGCGTCGCGCCGACATAGGGCTGACCTGCGGTGTAGCTCACCTTGAACGGCTCGTAGTCCATGCAGACGTGGTTGGTCGGCACGTAGAACAGCTGCGTATCCGGCGAGTAGGCCGCCGGCTGCTCGTCCTTCGAACCCAGCGCCGCCGGGCAGATGCCCTTGACGTTGTGGTCCTCGCCGGCCTTGTCGGTCGACGCTGCGTCAAGAACCTTCGGACGACCATAGGTCGGCGAGCTCTTGTTCATGTCGACGCCGGAGGTCCAGTTCACCTTCGGATCATACTTCTCGGCGACCAGCAGTTCGCCGGTGGCGCGATCGAGCGTGTAGCCGAGGCCGTTACGATCGAAGTGCGTCAGCAGCTTGCGCGGGGTGCCGTTGATCGATTGATCTGACAGGATCATCTCGTTGACTCCGTCATAGTCCCATTCGTCATGGGGCGTCATCTGGTAGACCCATTTGGCGACACCGGTATCCGGGTTACGCGCCCAGATCGTCATCGACCACTTGTTGTCGCCGGGACGCTGCTTCGGATTCCAGGTCGAGGGGTTGCCCGATCCGTAATAGACGAGGTTGAGTTCGGGATCGTAGGAGATCCAGCCCCAGGTCGCGCCGCCGCCGATCTTCCACTGATCGCCTTGCCACGTCTTCAGGCTCGAGTCCTTGCCGACCGGCTTGCCGAGCTCGGTGGTCTTGTCGTCGACCAAGAGCTGGTCGTCGGGACCTTCCGAGAAGCCACGCCAGACCAGCTTGCCGGTCTTGAGGTCGTAGGCCGTCATGTGAGCCTGAACGCCGAACTCGCCGCCGGAGATGCCGACCAGGACCTTGTCCTTGACGACCATCGGCGCCGACGTACCGGTCGATCCCTTGCTCGGATCGCCGTTCTTGACACTCCACTCCACCTTGCCGGTCTTCGCATCGAGCGCAACCAGCGTGGTATCGGCCTGATGCAGGATGATCTTGCCGTCACCATAGGCAACGCCGCGATTGACCGTATCGCAGCACATCACCGGAATGACGTTCGGATCCTGCTTCGGCTCGTACTTCCAGACGATCTGATTGTCCTTGGAAAGGTCAATAGCGTAGACCTTGTTCGGGAACGGCGTATGCACGTACATCATGTTGCCGATGATCAGCGGGCCGCCTTCGTGACCGCGCAGCACGCCGGTCGAAAACGTCCACGCTACCTGCAACTTTCCGACGTTCTGGGCGTTGATCTGATTCAGCTTCGAATAGCGCTGATTGGTGTAGTCGCCGGTCGGCATCACCCAGTCTTTCGGGTTCTGCGCCATCTTGTGGAGTTCGTCATTGGCGTTGGCAGCTCCGGCGGCGAACACCGCCATTGCCCCAAGGCTGGTCGCGTAAAGCAGCTTGCGCATCGTGGATTTCCTCCCAGGTTCATGAACTCAAGGGTTTCCGCCGAAACGGCCCCACTTCTTCCATTTTGGTACCTCACTGGTAGTCCCATCGAACCGCGCTGACTTGCCCAGCAGCGAAGCGCCGTTTGCTCAGAAGCGAAGCATCGTCAGATTTTTGCGGTCAGGCTGCGAATTGGCAGGTAACGCTGCTTCATGTTGCAGGGCATCAAACGTCTTCAGTGCCGTTCCAGCGTCGGAGTAGAACCGGCCCAAGGTTGCGCTTGACGCGCCCAGAACTAAGTCGGAGGATCACCCGACATTATCCGGGAAGAAGTCCCGCCGCCTCCCTAAGCTGTTCAGAATCAGGGAGAAGGCGCATCATCCCGGGCCAGATTTCAGCTCGGTGAGCAGTCACGTTGGGGATCGAATCGGTGGCTGGAAAGATGTCCGATACAGTCCATTCACTCAGCACGAACGGATTGACGCCCAAGCGGCAGATCCAGCGCTGGTCGGATGCGCTGACTGACCTGTGCGGTCAGTTCGACGTCGATGCGCTGGAAGGATCCTCGCTCGAGGGCCGGATCAATTTCACGACGGTATCGCGACTGAAGCTGTGCCAGATCGAGGCAAGCCAGCACCGCATCGCCCATACCGTCTCGCGCATCAAGCTGAGCGAGCACCCCTACATCAAGATCGTCTTCCAGACCCACGGCGTCTCGCATTTCGAGCAGGACGGCCTGCACTTCGACATCATGCCGGGCGACTGTTTCGCTTACGACGTGTCGTGTCCGCACACCATCATCAGCCCGTCCCTGACGCGTCACGAGGTCGTCATCGTTCCGAAGGACCTGCTCAAGGAGCGCGGCTTCCAGCTCTCCAAGATGGCGCCGTGCAAGCTCTCGGCGCGCAATGGCACCGGCCGCATCGCCTATGATTTCGTGCATGCCGCGTTCGGCGAAGCGCCGACGCTGACCCCGGTCAACGCCGTCGGCGTGGCCGATGCGCTGATCGACCTGCTGCTGCTGCCGCTGCGCGAGACCGGCGCGATGTTCGACCGCGGCAGCGCCGAGGCGACCTATGTGCGGGCCCAGGGCTTCATCCGCGAGCATCTGCGCGATCCGGATCTCTGCATCGACGGCATTTCCGCGGCGCTCGGCTGCTCGAAGCGCTATCTGCACATGCTGTTCAGCGATCGCGGCATGACGGTCAGCGACTACATCTGGAAGGCCCGGCTGCAAAATTGCCGGCAGGAGCTTGAATCCCAGAACGGCAAGACCATCACGGACGTCGCGTTCTCCTGGGGCTTCTCGAGCTCGTCGCATTTCAGCCGCGTATTCCGGAAGTATTTTGGCATCGCCCCCTCCTCCGTGCACAAGGGTCTGCACGGCGGCATGCCGGTCGATGTGGTACTGGAATAGCGATTCGCCTGGCGTGCAGGCGCCACGCCATGCTGTCCATCAAGCTATCATCAATCAAACTTTCCTCAATCAAAGCTTGGGCGCGCAACCTCAAACGAGACAGCGTTGCGCTGTATCTCGCGTCACGTGATCCGCGCGTACCGTGGTACGCAAAGGCGCTCGCCATCGCCATCGCGGCCTATGCGCTCTCGCCTATCGATCTGATTCCAGATTTCATCCCGGTCATCGGCTATCTCGACGATCTGATCTTGCTGCCGTTCGGCATCTGGCTTGCGATCTCGCTCGTTCCGGATGAGGTGATGGCCGAATGCCGCGCCAATGCCAGTGCCGTCTTGCAGCGCCCGATCAGTCGAGCGGGCATGATCGCAATCATCGTGCTCTGGATCGCCGGTGTGCTCGCGCTGGCATGGGCCGTCTTCGCATACTGGCCCCGAACCGCGCCCTAAGCCTGCATGGCCTTCGGCACCAACGCCTCGACCGTCACGCCATCATCGCTGGAATTGATCTTGAGCGTGCCTCCGAGCGCGAGGATTCGCTCCTGCATGCCAGTCAAACCGCGGCCAAGCCGGTGATCCCTGAGCAGGCCGCGGCCGTTGTCGCGGACGCACACCAGCGCGCAGCCGCGGCTGCCGCGCGGGCCGGTCTGCCGCTCCGCAGGCTCGATCGTGATATCGACTGCCGTTGCGCCGGCGTGGCGGAACACATTGGTGAGCGCCTCCTGGACGATGCGATAGATCGTTAGATCGGCCGTCTCGCCGGTCTCGCCGAGATCAGGCGATACGCTGCTCTCGATCTCCACCTCCGGGTGGGTCTCGCCCCACAGCCGCACCAGCGCGCCAAGCGCTTCCACAAGCCCAAGCTCCGCCAATCCCACCGGCCGCAATCGCTCCAGGATGCGGCGAGTGAACTGCTGAAGCGCGTTGACCTGTTCGAGGATGGCGCTGCCGTGCTTGCGTAGCGCAGCAGGATCGGGCTTTTCGACCTCCGACAGCCGCGTCAGCGCGCCGGCATGCGCGCGCAGCGCGAACAGATAGGGCCCGAACTCATCGTGCAATTCGCGCGCGATCTCCTTGCGTTCGGAATCCTGCAGCGAGACCGCACGTTCGGCCAGCTGCCGCTTGCTGTCCACGGCCTCGCCAAGGGTCGCCGCCAAATGGTTCAGTTTGGCACAGATCGCAGCCAGTTCAGGCGATCCGCCGGGCTCGACGCGCGCGTCGTAATCCCCGGCCTCGATACCGGTCATGGCCTGCGACAGCGCTTCCAGCGGCGCAAGTGCGCGGCCGACCACCAGCATGGTCACGAGCAGCAGCGCCACCGCGATCGCGGAGCCGACCTCGATCTGGGTGACGATGCCATCCCAGATCTCGGCCATTTCGTCATCGGGATGCGAGGTGATGCCTAGCGATTGCGGCTTGCCGTGAACCGAGATCGGTACCCGCACCGAAGTCTGTTCGGGATGGACCAGCGCGACGAACCACTCAGGCGGGGCGCGCGGATCGGCTGCCTCCGGGCGCTCGGCAGACTTTGCGGTCGCGTCATCCTGCCGCGTGATGCTGACATGACGCAGCCGGCTCAGGTCCTGGACGATCTGGTCGAGCCGCGCATCCGGATCCGGCGCCTCGTCGAGACCGGCCACCATCGTCGCAACAAACTCGCGCGCCAGCCGGATCACGCTCTGGTCCTCGGCCTGGACACGCGGCCCCGCTTCCAGCACGAGGCGCGCGATATTGATGCCCAACCCAAGCGCCAGTATCAGCGCCAGCAGCAGGTTGATCCGTGCGCGCAAGGATAGCTTTTGCCACATGACGTTGCCCCCGACCGCGATCCCTCCTCCGAGAGGATCGTTGACAGCCAAATTCGCCCGGCTATCTAATCGCACCCTATCGCAATCTCGTGCGAGGTGCACAACCGGTCGGAACCGAGGTTTTCTTCGTGCAACTCGATGTAACGATGAGCTAGTCGAAGCAGGTCGCCGGAACAACGCCATGCGCATTCTGATCGTTGATGATCATCCCATCGTGGCCTCCGGTTGTCGCACCGTGTTCGCCGACGATCCCGAGATCATCCTGCTGGAAGCTGCGGATGCCGAAAGCGGCGAACGGGCGTTCGTCGCGGAGAAGCCCGATCTCTGCGTGATCGACATCAACCTGCCGACGGTCTCCGGCTTCGAGCTGGCCCGCCGCATCCTGTCGCGCGATGCATCCGCGCGCCTCATCATGTTCAGCATGAACGACGACCCGGTGTTCGCCGCCCGCGCCATCGACATCGGCGCCAAGGGCTACGTCTCGAAAACCGGCGACCCCAACGATCTGGTGGAGGCCGTGCGCGAAGTCGGCAATGGCGGCGTCTATCTGCCGCCGGCGATCGCACGCAACGTCGCCTTTGCGCGGCCGGGCTTTGCGCAAAATCCGCTCTCCAAGTTGACCTCGCGCGAGATGGAGATCCTGCGCCTGCTCAGTTCCGGCAAGAGCCTGTCGGAGATCGCCTGGCTGGTGCATTCGTCTTACAAGACGGTCGCGAACACGTCATCGATCATGCGCCAGAAGCTTGGCGTGCGCACCTCGGCAGAGTTGGTGCGCCTCGCGATCGAGAGCGGCGTCGGCTGACGTCGCGCTCCAACACAGAGGAATATGGCAATGCAGACGGTTTCCCAGAACAAGTCGCATGGCGGCACGCAAGGCGTATACCGGCACCCAAGCCGCGAGACCAAGACCGATATGACCTTCTCGGTGTTCGTCCCGGATCATGCGGCCGGCGCCAAGCTGCCTGTCGTCACTTATCTGTCGGGCCTGACCTGCACGCACGCCAACGTCACCGAGAAGGGCGAATTCCGGCAGGCATGTGCCGAGCTCGGCCTGATCTTCGTTGCACCTGACACCAGCCCGCGCGGCGAAGGCGTCCCCGGCGATCCCGCCAATGCCTACGATTTTGGCCTCGGCGCCGGCTTCTATGTCGATGCGACCGAGCAGCCGTTCGCGACCAATTACCGGATGTGGAGCTACGTCACCGAGGAATTGCCAAAACTGATCGCCGAGCAATTCCCGGTCGACACGGCGCGGCAATCGATTCTCGGTCACTCCATGGGCGGCCATGGCGCACTGACGGTGGCGCTGCGCTATCCCGATCGCTATCGCGCGGCCAGCGCGTTTGCGCCGATCGTGGCGCCATCGCAGGTGCCGTGGGGCAACAAGGCGCTGGGCGGCTATCTCGGCAGCAACAAGCAGGCGTGGCGCAAGCACGACGCGGTCGCGCTGATCGAAGATGGCGCCCGCTTCTCCGATCTGCTGGTCGACTACGGCGATGCCGACGGTTTTCTCACCGAACAGCTGCGGCCCGAGCTCCTGAAGGCCGCCTGTGAGAAGGCCAACATCCCCCTCACCTTGCGGCGTCAACCCGGCTACGACCACAGCTATTACTTTATCTCGACCCTCATGGCCGATCATCTGGGCTGGCACGCCGCGCGGTTGAAGGCTTGAGCCAATCCCTCCCCGTCATCCTGAGGAGCCGCGAAGCGGCGTCTCGAAGGATGCATGGCCCGGCTCGAGGCCGTCGACCCCTTCGAGACGCGCGCAAAAAGCGCGCTCCTCAGGGTGACGGAGATAGACTGCCGTCGCCCCATCAACGTTATTGCGAGCGAACGACTGCTCTACCGGGCTTGCGGGGCGCCGTAGTTCGGCGCGAGCAGGCGGTTGCGCACGAGGTAATCGGTCGCGCGCGACCAGGATTCGTCGGTATTGCCGCGCATGTCGGCGCTCACTGCTGCCACCAATTGCCCGGTATGCACGTCACGCAGATAGAGATTGATGTTGAGGATCAGGTTGGAGACCTTCTGCACCACGCCGGTCATCGCGAGGTCAGCGCCCAGCTCGCCGGCGAGTTTCACGTCGCATCCGCCGCAGGCCTGAAGATTGCTGCCGTGCGCCGCAGCATTGACGGGCGCGATATCGATCACATGGAACTTGCCGGAATCTGCAAGCTCCCTGCGCACCTGATCGCCGGTGCGGAGCAGCCGCGCCTGTTCGTCGGTCCGCGGTCCGTCCACCTCCCCTTGAAGGCTGGTGTCGATCATCTCGAGGTCGAACACCGCGAGCTTGGGCGGTTCGCCGCGCGCCGCAGACATCAGCAGCAAAGACATGACGAAGAAGACGAACGCTGATCTCATGATTGTGAACCAATCGAAATTTGGTACCGCGCAACGACAAAAAGCGGGGTTGCAAGACAGGCCAATTCCGGCATCTTGCACGTCAACGCATGGCCAGAAAAGCGGAAGCCGCCTTTCGACAATGCCATGCCGAGTGAAGAATGACTACGGGAGGAGTTATGTTCCGATGGCTGATCGGCACGATCGCGCTCAGCATGGTGGCGACCGGAGCGCTGGCGGCTGATCCCGTCGAGATCCATATCGGCTATCTCGGCCATACCGGCATCAAGTCGACGCTCTCGCTGGTCGAGCAACCGGCCGACAATGACGGCATCGCCGGCGCACGCCTTGCGATCGAAGACAACAATACGACCGGGAAATTCCTCAACCAGCGCTTCGTGCTTGATGAAGTCAAGGTCAAGGACAGCGACGATGTCGCCAAGGTCGCGACCGATCTCGCCGGCCGCAACGACTATATCATCACTGACCTGCCCACCGACGCCCTGCTCAAGGTCGCCGACGCGCTGCGCGATCGCGGCACCGTGCTGCTCAATGCCGGCGCGATCGACGATCGGCTGCGCGAGCAGGACTGCCGTGCCAATGTCATCCATGTCGCGCCGACACGCTCGATGCTGGCGGACGCGCTTGGCCAGTATCTTGTGTGGAAGCAGTGGAAGCGCTGGCTGCTGGTGACTGGCTCGCACGATCAGGACAAGCTCTACGCCGACGCGCTGCGCCGCGCAGCGACACGCTTCGGCGCTAAGATCGTCCAAGAACGGACATTCGAGGACATCGGCGGCGCCCGCCGCACCGACTCCGGCGTGACGCTGATCCAGCGCCAGATGCCGGTGTTCACGCAGCAGGCGCCGGCTTACGACGTGCTGGTCGCCGCCGACGAGAGCGAGGTGTTCGCGAACTATCTGCCCTACCGGACCTGGGACCCGCGCCCCGTGGCCGGCTCGGCGGGCCTAGTGCCGACCAGCTGGGACGCCGCGCATGACCAATGGGGCGCGGTCCAGATCCAGAACCGCTTCGTCAAGCTGAACATGCGTCGCATGACGGCGCTCGACATGCAGGCCTGGACGGCGGCGCGCATGATCGGCGAAGCCACCTCCCGCACCAATTCGGGGGATCCCAAGAAGGTTGTCGCCTTCCTCAAGGGCAAGGATTTCTCGATCGCCGCCTTCAAGGGCACGCGATTGACCCTGCGCGACTGGAATCTGCAGCTCCGCCAGCCGATCCTGCTGGCCGATGGTCGTATGGTCGTTTCGGTCTCGCCGCAGGAAGGTTTCCTGCATCAGGTCTCCGAGCTCGACACGCTCGGTGTTGACCGGCCTGAAACGAAGTGCAAGCTGCAGTGAGGGAGGTGAAACGCATGTGGCGCTGCTGTCTGTTGATCGGGATGCTCGTTTGGCTTGCCGCGGCACCGGCGTCCGCCTTCGTTGCTTACGTCTCCAACGAGAAGGGCAACACCGTCACGGTCATCGACACCAACAGCTGGACGGTGACCAAAACCATCAAGGTCGGCCAGCGGCCGCGCGGCATCGAGTTCTCGCGCGACGGAAAGTTCGTGATGGTCGCGGTCGGCGACGACGACACGATCCAGGTGATCGATACCAAGACCCAGGAGATCGTCGACACCCTGCCCTCCGGCCCCGACCCCGAATTGTTCACCCAGGATGCCGCCGGCAAGACCATGTATGTCGCCAACGAGAACGACAACACGGTCACCGTGATCGATCTTGAGAAGCGCGCCCGGCTCGGCGACATCCAGGTCGGCGTCGAGCCCGAGGGCATGACGATCAGCCCGGACGGCAAGATCCTGATCAACACGTCCGAAACCACCAACATGGCGCATTTCATCGACACGACCACGCGCCAGATCGTCGCCAACGTGCTGGTCGACTCGCGGCCGCGCTTCGCCCAGTTCAAGCGCGACGGCTCCGAATTGTGGGTTTCCTCCGAGATCGGCGGCACGGTGTCGATCATCGATCCGGTGAAGCGCGAGGTGACCGGCAAGATCACCTTCGAGATCCCGGGCCTGCGCAACGAGGCGATCCAGCCCGTCGGCATCGGCATGACCAAGGACGGCAAGACCGCGTTCGTTGCGCTCGGCCCCGCCAACCGCGTCGCGGTGGTCGACGGCGCGACCCACAAGGTCCTCAAATATCTGCTGGTCGGCCAGCGCGTCTGGCATATGGATTTCACGCCCGACGAAAAATATCTGATGGTCACCAACGGCGTCTCGAACGATGTGTCGGTGATCGACATCGCAGCCCAGAAGGTGATCAAGACTATTCAGGTCGGCGAACTGCCCTGGGGGATCACGATCGCACAGCCATGACCGCAACCGACGCCCATATCGCGCCCTCGCCGGATGCAGGCCCTGCAGCGGCCGTGCCGCCGGCGCTGTCGATCGGCAATGTCAGCCACAGCTACGGTCCGCGGCGCGCCTTGATCGACGTCAACTTCACGGTTCAGCCTGCGAGCTTCACCGCTCTGCTGGGCCTCAATGGCGCCGGCAAGAGCACCTTGTTCTCGCTGGTGACGCGGCTGTTCGGGATCCAGAACGGCCAGATCAGGATCTTCGGTCACGACATCAGCCGGACGCCGGGTGAAGCGCTACGGCTGATGGGCGTCGTGTTCCAGCCGCGCACGCTCGATCTCGACCTCTCGCTGACGCAAAACCTGCTCTATCACGCCGCGCTGCACGGCATCTCGCGGCGCGAGGCGCGGCTGCGCAGCGCCGAGGTGCTCGGCCGTATCGGCCTTGCGGACCGCGCCGCCAGCAAGGTGCGCGATCTCTCGGGCGGCCAGATGCGAAGGCTCGAGATCGCCCGCGCGCTGCTGCACCGGCCGCGGCTGTTGCTGCTCGACGAGGCCACCGTCGGGCTCGACGTCAAGGCGCGCGCCGACATTCTCGATCATGTCCGCCAGCTCGTCACCGAACAGGGCATCGGCGTGCTCTGGGCAACGCATCTGTTCGACGAGATCATGCCGGGTGACGACCTTGTCGTACTGCACCAGGGCCGGATGCTGGCGCACGGCCCGATGTCGCGCGTGATCGCGGACGCTGGCGCCCAGGACGTCAACACCGCATTCATGCGCCTGACCGGAACGGCAACCCTCACCGGAAAACCGCCAACATGAGCAGCACGACGGTCACGACTGAGCGAAGCGGCTTCTCGGTGTCGGAATACATCGTCTGCCTGAACGGCATCGTATGGCGCGAGGCGCTGCGCTTCCTGCATCAGCGCGAGCGCTTCGTCTCGGCGCTGGTCCGGCCGCTGGTCTGGCTGTTCATCTTCGCGGCCGGCTTCCGTCAGGTGCTCGGCATCTCGATCATCCCGCCCTATGAGACCTACATCCTCTACGAGGTCTATATCGCGCCCGGCCTGATGGCGATGATCCAGCTCTTCAACGGCATGCAATCCTCGCTGTCGATGGTCTATGACCGCGAGATGGGCAACATGCGCACGCTGTTGGTCAGTCCGTTGCCGCGCGGCTATCTTCTGTTCTGCAAGCTCCTCGCCGGCACGGCGGTATCGCTGCTCCAGGTCTATGCCTTCCTGCTGATTGCGTGGTTCTGGGACATTACGCCGCCGACCCTCGGCTACCTCACCGTGCTTCCGGCGCTGGTGCTGTCGGGCCTGATGCTCGGCGCACTGGGCATGCTGATCTCGGCCAGCATCAAGCAGCTCGAGAATTTCGCCGGCGTGATGAACTTTGTCATCTTCCCGATGTTCTTTGCATCGTCGGCCCTCTACCCGCTCTGGCGTGTGCAGGAAGGCAGCCCGATGCTTTATTATGTCTGCCAGTGCAATCCGTTTACGCATGCGGTGGAGCTGATCCGGTTTGCGTTGTACGGCAAGATGAACTGGGTTTCGCTCGCGGTGGTCGGCGGCTGCACGGTGGTGTTCATGATCGGCGCGATCCTGGCTTACGATCCATCGCGCGGCCTGGTGCGCCGCGGACCTGGCGGAGGCGAGGCATGACAGTCCGGCGGCCAGCACTCGGCGCGCTGCTCGCGACGGTTCTGTCGAACCAGGTCGCGTTCGGTGCCGACCCGCGTTACCCGGACTGGCCGTGCGCGCAGGCCAAGGTGCCCGAAATCTCGCTCGCCGCGGTCTGGGCCGGGCCGCCGCTCGGCGATGCCGAGACCAGGTGGAGAGACGATCCGAAGATCAGCCAACTTGCGACCAAGCTCGCGGCGCGCCGCGTTCCGCTCGAGGATGCGCAGAAGGAGATCACCGAATTCCTGTCGGCCGCAGCGGCCGACAAGGCCAATGCGGGAAAGCTGCTGTTCGCGGGGCTGTTCGATACGCTCAATGGCCAGCGGGCCTCGGTCATGAACGGGCTGGAGCGCGTGATGCGCAAGCAGCGGGAGGCCGCGGAAAAGATCCGCGCCGATACGATCGCGCTGCAGGCGCTGCAGGATGCCACGCCGCCGGACCAGGCCAAGGTCGACGAGCTCGGCAATCAGCTGGTCTGGGAGACGCGGATATTCGAGGACCGCGGGCGCGTGGTGAAATTCGTCTGCGAGGTGCCGACCATGATCGATCAGCGGCTGTTTGCGCTCGGCCGCACCATCCAGCAGGAGCTGGATTAGGCCTGCGGCCGATCGCCCCGGCGATCACCACCAGCCACCGGAACAAACTGCCCTGCCCGCTCGTTATCTCCAACTATATCTGAAGTTGGGAGACCTCGATGAGAGCAGCCAAGATCGTCATGACCAGCCTCGCCGCCGCGAGCCTGATCACCTCAGCGGCTTTGGCCCAGCAATCCATCTCGGGAATGGTCACCAAGATTGACCGACTGAGTGGAACCATCTCGATCCAGCAGACGCAAACCGGCACGGTGGGCGCGGCCGGCGGCGCCATTCAGGAATACAAGGTGGCCAAGGGACAGTCGCTAGAGGAGCTTCACGCCGGCGACAAGGTGACGTTCACCACCACGGACGGCGACGGCGGCAAGACCATCAATAAGCTCGACAAGCAGAAGTAATTCGCTAGAACATTTTCCTGGCCGCGTGAGGACGGGCTTACTGCTCGCCCTCGCGCGGTTCAGGCTCCACATCCGCCAGCGGCAGATTGGCGCGCCCCCACCCGTCGGTTCCCTCCGGATACCACGCCACGTTGCGGTAGCCGTAGGAGAGCACGCGCTTGGCGGCGTTCCACGACATCCAGCAGTTTTCCTGGCAGTAGATCACCAGCAATCTGGCCCTGTCGTCACCGGAGGCGCGGACCAGGCCGTGACGCATATAGTCCTCGGTCGATGCGGCGAGCTTGCCGTAGCCGGTGTCGGGCAGCCAGATGCTGCCGGGAATGTCGCGATGCGGCCGCTCGCGCCACACCGTGCCGGCCGGTAGATTAGGCTTCGGCGCGCGCGGCAGCACGTCGACGAAAGCGCCGGACTTGTTGCGCCAGATCTCTGCCGCTTCCGCCGTCGTAAGCACCCGTGCGCCGGCAAGCGTAGCCGGCACCGCCGTGCGATAATCCTCGGTGCGATACCCCTCGGGTTCTGCAGGCTGGTCCTGCGCGCGGACATGCGAAGCGGCGAGCAATATCACCGCAAGCATGGCCGCGAGCCTGATCATGGCGATTTGGTCGCGGTCTCCGACCCGATCGGACGGTCGTTCTCGTCGAGCAGCGGAACGCCGAAGTCGAGCAGGATCTTGTTGATCGCCGGCTGGTTCTCCTGGATCAGGCGATTGAGCTGCCGCTTCCAGTTCTGATCGGACGCCCGCACGCCCATGCCGATGCGATAGACCAGCTTGGGTCCCGTGGTCTCCTTGAGCAGCGGCGTGACATGCAGCGGCGGGTTCGCCTTCTTGGCATAAAAGCCCGCCATCGGCCCCCACAGGATGCCGGCGTCGATCTCGCCTTTTTCAAGGTCGTTCATCATCGCCTCGGCCGAGGAATCGTAGCGCGTGTCGATCATCAGCGGATAAGGCTTCGCATTGCTCATCAGACCGTTGATGGCCATGTTGGTCGCTGGCGGCGTTCCGGCGACGATGCCGATATGCTTGCCCTTCAGCCGCTCATCCTCGAGCGTCGTGACTTCATCCAGTCCGCTGCCCGGCTTGGCAACGATCGCATAGGCCGTGCGGTAATAGGGATTGGTGCCTTGCGCGAGGTCGTCGCCTTGCGGAAAGCCCATGATCACGTCGCAGCGATGCGAGCCGAGCGTGATCCGCACGAAGCCGGTCGCCTGCGGGAAATACATATAATCGAGCTTCTTTTGCAGCTTTTCAGCGAACAGCTCGCCGATCTTGTTCTCGAACCCCTCGCCCTTGTCATTCGAGAACGGCAGGTTGCGCGGATCGGCGCAGATGCGAAGCACCTTGGGATCGACCAGCTCGATGGAGAGTTCGCCCTGCTCGTTGACCTGCGCACGCGCGATGTCGCGGCCGGCAAGACAGACGATGAAGCCGGCAAGCGCGAGCAGAACAGGACGGCATGCGATAACTCTCATTGCGCGGTCTCCTCTTGATCGGACGGATTGCCGCCATCCACCGATTGCCCGGCGCACCATGACGTGCAACAGGGATAATGATCGCGACGGTGCCGCGTTGCTTGTTGCAGCGCAAACTGGAGCGCGACGACATCGATCGCGCGTCCCGGAAAAACTGAGGCGGAAACATGGCTCATGGCGGTTCGGTGCTTGCGCTGCTCCTGATGCTTTGGGCGCCGACCATAGCGCAGGCTCAAGAGGCGGAATTGCCTGTGAGCGAAGTCGCGCCCGGAATATTCGTTCACACCGGGGTCACTGCATTGATGACGCGCGACAACGAAGGCGCCATCGCCAATGTCGGCTTCGTGGTCGGCGACAGCGCCATTGCCGTCATCGACAGCGGCGGCAGCGTCCGCGAAGGGCAGCAATTGCTCGCCGCCGTGCGCAGCCATAGCGACAAGCCGATCCGCTATGTAATCAACACCCACGCGCATCCGGATCATAGCTTCGGCAACGCGGCTTTCGTGGCTGACGGGACCAGCTTCGTCGGCCACAAGGCCCTGCCCCAAGCGCTGGCGACGCGCGGGCAATTCTATCTCGACGGTTTTCGCCGGACGATGGGCGACGCGTTGATCGACGAGGTCCGGATCATTCCGCCGACCGTGCTGGTCGCGGACACGCTGAAGCTCGACCTCGGCGGACGGACCCTCACCTTGAAAGCATGGCCACCCGCCCACAGCGACAACGACCTCACCGTGTTCGATGAGCGCACCGGTACCCTGTTCGCCGGCGATCTGGTGTTCCTCGAACATATTCCGGTGGTCGACGGCAGCCTCAAGGGCTGGCTGCGTGCGCTCGACGAGCTCCAGGCTATTCCTGCCGAGCGCGCGGTTCCCGGTCACGGACCCGTGAGTGCGTGGCCTGCAGCGCTTGCCGACGAGCGGCGTTATCTTGAGACGCTGGCCGCGGACGTCCGTGCGCTGGTCGCACGCGGCAAGCCGATCACGGCCGCGGCGGAGCATGCCGCGGCAGCCGAGCGGCCGCGCTGGCAATTGTTCGACGATTACAACGCCCGTAACGCAACTGCAGCATTCTCGGAAATTGAATGGGAGTAGCTGTTCGTCCTATAATGACGCGGCTGCATAGGATCTCGCGAACATGACTGGACATCGCGCCCGCCTGCTTTGCATCGCCGGCCTCCTTGCGATCGCGCTGGGGACACCCGCTGCGCCCGCGGCTGAGACCTATGATCCCTGGCCGGGCCTCGTCCAGGACATCTTCAGCAATCGTCCGATGGATGACGGCAACGATATCATCGGCATCGAGATGCCGACGCGCGCGGAAGACGCCGCAATCGTTCCGGTGACGCTGCGCACCAAGCTGCAGCCCAGCGATAGCCGCCGCGTCGTCGCGATCACGCTTGTGATCGACGAGAATCCGGCGCCGATGGCCGCGAAGTTCACGCTGGGGCCGGACGCCAACGTCACCGAGATCTCGACCCGCGTCCGCGTCAACAACTACACCAATGTACACGCCGTCGCGGAGCTCAGCGACGGCAAGCTTTATGTCAGCAAGGTGTATGTGAAAGCATCCGGCGGCTGCTCGGCACCGGCCGGCAAGAACGTCGAGGAAGCGAAGAACCGGCTCGGCCAGATGCGTTACCGGCAATTCACAAGGTCCGAACAAGGGCCGGCGACGAGCACGAGGGAAGCCCAGATCATGATCGGGCATCCGAATAATTCAGGCCTACAGATGGATCAGGTCACGCAGCTCTATATCCCGGCCTTCTTCGTCAATGAGCTGTACATCTGGCAGGATGACAGTCCGGTGCTGGCGATGGAGGGCGGCATCTCGATTTCCGAGGATCCCAACATTCGCTTCACCTACGTCTCGAATGGCGCCAAGCACTTCCGTGCCGAGGCCAAGGACACCGACGGGCACGTCTTCGACCACGAATGGAAGGTCGAGAATCCCGGGACCTGACGCGTTCGCGATCTCACGATCAACGCTAGAAGCACCTCACTTCGGCCTCGGCCTGCGCACGCCTGAGGTCGTTGAGCGCGTTGGCGGCCTGCTCGGACGAGCGGAACTGGCCGCCCAGATTGCCGCGCACCTGCGCCATGCTCAGCACGGTCTCGGCGGTGACGTAGCGATCATAGGGGATAATCGAGGCGACCACATCGATCGAGCAGGAACATTGTTCGATCGACTGCCGGGATTCGCCATTGGACTTCATGCAGCCGAACACATATTCGGCCCGCGCCGAGGTCGGATAGTCGTTGATCTCCTGGGCTCGCACGCTGACGGCCGTCCCGCCGAGCACCAGGACGGCGACAATCGGTCGTAGCATGCCAGCTCCTGCCATGGTCCTGCTTCCTCTTCTCTTTCCGCAAGCTATGCTATGGATGTTGATCAGAAAAGAAAACATTCGGGGAAGTGGCTCAAGAAACGATGATCATCTCTGTACGCACGGTGTTGGCTGCGGCAGTTCTGGCGGTCATGCAGTTCGGCACCTCGTGCAACGCGGAGACCATCCGCGTTGCAGCGCAGAAGACCGGAACGCTGGCCTGGGAACTGGCCGTCATTCGCTCCCATGGTCTCGACAAGAAGGCCAATCTGTCGATCGATGTCGTCGAGCTCGCCAGCCCCGAGGCCGGCAAGATCGCGCTGCGCTCCGGCTCGGCCGACGTCATGGTATCCGACTGGCCCTGGGTGTCGCGCGAACGCTCGCTCGGCGCCAAACTGCAATTCTATCCCTATTCAAGCGCGCTGGGGGCCGTGATGGTCCCGGCCGCCTCGCCGCTCACGACGCTGGCGGACCTCAAGGGGCGCAAGCTCGCCGTTGCCGGCGGTGCGATCGACAAGAACTGGCTGCTGCTGCAGGCCGCATTGAAGCAGGATGGCGTCGACCTGAAGTCGCAGTCAACCATCGTCTACGGCGCGCCGCCGCTGCTGGCCGCCAAGGCCCTCGGTGGCGAGATGGACGCGACGCTCAACTACTGGAATTTCTGCGCGGCGCTTGAAGCCAAGGGCTTTCGCCGGCTCGCCGGCATGGAGGAGGTCCTGCAAAAGCTCGGCAGCAAGGGCCGCATCGCGATGATCGGCTATGTGTTCGACGAAGCCTGGGCCAATGCGAACAAGGATCTGGTGGCCCGCTTCATCGCCGTGACGCGCGCCGCGAAAGAGATTCTGGCGACCTCGGATGCCGAATGGGACACGATTGCGCCGCTGACCGGCGCGCAGGATGCGGCGACGCTGCGCGCTTATCGCGACCGCTACCGCGAGGGCATCCCGCGCCGTCCGATCGCTGACGAAGAGGCGGATGCTCGCGTGCTCTACCGGGTGCTGGCGCAGCTCGGCGGCCGCGATCTCGTCGGCACCGCGACCGAGCTCGATCCCGGTACGTTCTATCAAGCGATCCCGGGAGACTAACGGTGCTGCGCCTCCTGTCATTCGCGCTGTTCATCGCGACCTGGTGGATTGCCTCGCTGTTGATCGGCGATGCCAAGCTGCCGGCGCCGCCGGCGGTGCTGTCGGTCCTGATAGCCGAAGCGCGATCGGGCGCGCTTTTCGTCAATCTCGGCGCAACGCTGGCGCGCGTCGCGCTGGCCTTCACCCTCGCCATGGCGCTCGGCTCGGCGATCGGCTACCTGATGGGCCGCGTGTCGCTTGCCAATCGCCTTGGCGATCCTTGGCTGATCCTGCTGCTCAATTTGCCGGCACTGGTCGTCATCGTGCTGGCCTATATCTGGGCCGGGCTGACCGAGGTCGCCGCGATCACGGCCATCGCCATCAACAAGCTGCCGACCGCCGTCGTCACCCTGCGCGAGGGGGCCCGCGCGCTCGACCCTGCGCTCGACGAGATGGCAACGGCCTTTGCCTTGCCGCGCGGCCGCGCCTTCCGGCATGTGGTCCTGCCGCAGCTTGCGCCCTACATCGCGGCCGCTGCGCGCTCCGGGCTGTCGCTGGTTTGGAAGATCGTGCTCGTCGCCGAATATCTGGGCCGCCCCAACGGCGTCGGCTTCGAGATCGGGGTCGCTTTCCAGCTGTTCGATATCCCGTTGCTGCTCGCCTACTCGCTGAGCTTTGCCGGTGTCGTGCTCGTCATCGAGACCCTGCTGGTGCAGCCGTTTGAAACCAGGCTAACGCGGTGGCGGCTCCGTGCAGCTTGAGGTCAATATCACAGGCAAGAGCTTTGCGAGTGCGGCCGGAAAGCGGCACGACGTGCTCGACAACGTCACCTTCACGTTGAACGCCGGCGAGGTTGGCGTGCTGTTCGGACCGTCGGGCTGCGGCAAGAGCACCCTGCTGCGGATTCTCGCCGGGCTCGACGCCAACTACCAGGGCCATGTCGCGCGCTCTCCCGGCATGCGCCTCGGCATGGTGTTTCAGGAGCCGCGGTTGTTGCCCTGGCGCACCGTGGAGGAGAATGTGCGGATCGCCGCACCGCATGTCGACGACGGCACGCTGTCGGCGCTGTTCGAGGTGCTCGAATTGAGCGTGCACCGCAACCACTTTCCCGGTGAGCTGTCGCTCGGCCTCGCCCGCCGCGTCGCGCTCGCCCGCGCCTTCGCCATCGAGCCGGATTTCCTCCTCCTCGACGAGCCGCTGGCCTCGCTCGACAATGCACTTGCGGGGCGGCTGCGCGACCAGATCGCCACGCTGGTGGCCAGCCGGAAGATGATGACGCTGCTGGTCACCCACGATCTCGACGACGCAGTCCGCCTCGGCGACCGCCTGTTCTTCCTGTCGCCGCGACCGGCCCGAATCCTTCACGTCGAGACCATCGCCGCGCCGCGCGCGACGCGCGGCGAGCCGGAGATCGACGAAATCAAGCGGCGGCTCTCACAGTTGGACCTTGCAAATATGTGAGGCGCCGTCATCCTTGGACCAAAGCGTGAGGGAGAGATTGGATGCCGCGTGCGTTGATTGCTGTTGCTGTTGCCGTTGCGTTGCTTGTCCTGCCGGCGCCAGCGCTCGCCCAAAGCAAGGGCAAAGGCATCCGGCTGTGGAATCTGACCAGCGCCACGATTTCGAGCTTCGAGCTGTCGCCGGCTGGCAAGAACGAGTGGGGTCCGAACCAGACGCTCAACGACAAGGACAAGGAAGTCGACCACGACGAGCGCTTGCGGATCACCGGCATCGAGCCCGGCCGCTACGATGCCAAGGTCGGCTACAGCGGCGCCAGGCAGTGCTTCGTTCGCGACATCGAGATCAAGGCCGATGCGGTGTTTTCAGTGTCCGACAAGGATCTGAAGGACTGCAACAAATAGCAGCTAGCCCGCCGGCGGTTTGCCGTCCGTGCTGGCGCGATCGTTGGCGTGCGGATATTCGCACCGCCATCGCACCGCGGTCCATTTCGGATGTTCGCCGACCCATTGTGCGATGTAAGGCGGCGCGGCCATGGCGCATTGCTGCAGCGAACCGCTCCAGTTGAACACCAGATGCTGCTCCTCGCAGGTCGCGGGCGACAGCACGGCACATACAGTGACGATCAGATCAATCGGGTTCATGCGCGATCCCTAGGCGTGCTCACGAAATAGATAGCACGACGGAATACGTAATCAGCCAGGTCAGGGTTTCACAGGCCCGTGACAAGGCCTGGGAACCCGGCTCTAGAAATTCAGACCGTACACCAGCCGCGCCTGGTGACGCTCGAAATTGACCAGATCGAAGGCGGCATTGCTGCCGGCCCGCTGCCCCCAGGCCTGCACGCTCCAGGTCGCGGTCAGGCGCGAGCGCTCCGAGAGCTGGACATAGGCAGTGGGACCGATGAACAGCGCCTGCCCGGACAGTTCATCCAGACCGATCCCCTCATACTTCCTGAAATAGCGCGCTTCGCCGCCGATCAGGATATCGGGCCTCACGCTGGCCATCAGGCCAAATGCGACACCGATCGTGGCATCCTGCTCTGCTGTGCCGTTGCGTGGGATGCGAGTCCATTCCGGCTCATAGCTGACGTTGAGGGCCGCCACTGCAAAATTCGGGATCACCTCGCGGTCGAACGCCACCGTGAGTTGGGTGCCGTAGCTGCGGACTGCCGTAGCCGTCGTCTCGTCGACGCGGCCAGCGCGTGTCTCCAGCGCCACCGTCATGCCGAAGGGCGCCGCCTCGCGCTCGAGAAAGCGATAGCGAAAATCGACCGAGACGCTCTGCCACGACAGCTGGCGGCGATCGTCAAAGCCCGGGACGCGGTTGATATCGTACGCGCTGAACGACGTGCCGAGCTCGACACGAAAATTCGGCGCCGGGACGAGCTCGAGCTCCATTTCCTGATTGAGCGCACGGTAGCGGCCGCCATCCTTGGCAAAGCGCCCGGTGCTCTGGCTCTGGAACTCACGCTCGCCGACGTCGCCCACATCGGACCCGATCATGAAGCCGAAGATGTGCTCGGTATCAAAACCCTCGGCGTAGGCGCCGAGCGGCAGCACCGCTGCGACGCCAGCAATCGCCGCGCACAGCACGCCTACCCAACACCCTCGCTTGATTTCGAAACTCATCGTCCCCGGACCACCGCCTCAAGCCGCACTGTAGGACAAAGCAGGACGGCCCGCCAATCGCGCAGGAGGTCTCGATTTCAGCGTGTTGTGGGAAGGATCTGCGGGAATTTCGAGCGGCAGCGTCGCGCCGGCGAAAGACGCCTGCCGCGGCTCGATGCAGCAAGCTGCACGAGCCGGGCAGGCTGTCTCGCGTTACTTGTCTCGGATTACTTGCGCGCTGCGCAGGCGTACATGTTGATTTCCATGCCGACCGGCACTTCGACGATCTTCGGTGTTTTCCAGGCCATTTCCTTCTCCCAAGTCTAAGTTGGCGCAAGCGTCGCGCCGCGCGGCAAGCTAGGGCTGGCTGTTCCAGGGCGCAAGCCGGCCGGGTAAGGACCCGACTTCGCTGCTGGACATGCCGAAACGGACGACGGCTCGCTGACGTCCACCCGGCTTTGAAACGGCTGGGAAATCCCGACGCTGATCTGTCAGGCATTTTCCGGCTGCCGGGCGGCGGCGCACCAATAAGCAGACCCGATTGCGCCAGCCGAGTCTTGCCCAAGAGCGAAATCGCAACTTTTTTTGTTATGGCGAAGATCCAGCGTCAATAGGCGGAATCCGCCCGACGCTATCCGCTGGCACGGACCTACTTGAGCAAGCGCAGCAGCGCCCGGCCGGCGCGCGACTTCAACTCCTTCGCATCCAGCGTTCCGTCGTTGTCGGGATCGGCGGCCTTGAATCGCTGCTCGACGACCGCGAGATACTCGTCGAGCGTCAGGGTGCCGTCATGATCCGGATCCGCTTTCGCCAGTTCTTTCGCGGTCAGCCGTCCACGCAATTCGCGGATGTCGAGCGTGCCATCATGATCGGGATCGAGCTTCGCGAACAGGTCGGCGGCAGCCTTCTTGGCTTCGGCGAGGTCGACCGTGCCGTCATTGTCGGGATCGAGCATCTTGAGCGCGCTGCGACCACCCGATGCGGCCAGAGCGGGGCCTGACAGGACGGCAACAGCCAAGGTCAAGGCAAGTGATCGGCGCGAAATCATCATCGGTCTCCCTTGAGTGCCGCTCCGGCAAGGATACGGAGCGTGCCCTGCGATCGAAGCTACCATAGCAGCTTCGACGAGGCCTCCTACAGCCAGAGTAACCGGTGAGGCGTCGGGTTTCGGGTGGAAAGGGACTGCCTCACGGATCATCTCTGGCGTTCGGCAGATGGCATCGCACCTGAACAAGCGAGGTGACCCATGAGCGACATTTGCAGGACCACGATGGGCTGTCTCGTTGCGCTCGGTCTGACCGCGCCGGCGTCCGCGCAGAACAGGGCCTCTACCCCATCGGCAGAGACCGTCCAGCAGCGCACGCTCACCGGCAAGGAACGGCTCGGACGCAAATGGACCGACGAGCAGCGCATCGACAATTGCAATGTGCCGTCGGACAAGCGAGGCGCCAAGCCACGTCCGAGCGCCTGTCGGCATGCGCCGTCGAGCTGACCGAACCGTTCGCGCTGCGGCATAGCGGCGAGTCACACCTGGCGTTGTGTATTCCATGCCACGGTAAGCTACGGGCGCATCAGCAAAAACCTGACGCTTTCGGCCGGCCTCCGGCGGCTGACTGGGGTTCGTTCACGTTTTCGTATTGACCCGTTTTGGTTTCAGGGGGATGGTTCCGTCCGCAACGTCAGGAATAGGCGTGCGGAAAAGGTTCATTGGGAGGATATGATGAGACGCATTGCGCTGGCCGCAAGCCTCGTGATTCTTGCATCCTATGGTGCAAGCGCTCAGACCAACGAGCAGTTGGTCAAGGGTGCGACTGATACATCGAACGTTCTCAATTACGGAATGGGCTACAATCTTCAGCGCTTCTCGACGCTGAACCAGATCAACAAGGACACCGTCAAGCATCTGGTCCCGGTCTGGAATTACAGCTTGAACGACGACCGCAGCGAGGAATCGCAGCCGCTCGTCTACCAGGGCGTCCTTTACGTCACCACCCACAATGCCACGATGGCGATCGACGCCAAGACCGGCAAGCAGATCTGGAAGACCAAGGTCGAGTATCCCGCCGAGACGCCGCGTATCGTCTGCTGCGGCATCATCAATCGCGGCGCGGCTCTGTATGACGGCAAGCTGTTCCGCACCACCCTCGACGCCAATGTGATCGCGCTCGATGCCAAGACCGGCAAGGAACTGTGGCGCGAAAAGGCTGCGGACATCAAGGAAGGCTACTCGATGACGGTGGCGCCGCTGGTCGCCGACGGCGTCGTGATCACCGGCATCTCCGGCGCCGAATTCGGCACCCGCGGCTTCATCGACGGCTGGGATCCGGCGACCGGCAAGCGCCTCTGGCGTACCTACTCGATCCCGACTCCGGACGAGCCCGGTGGCGACACTTGGAAGGGCGACACCTGGAAGCTGGGCGGCGGATCGACCTGGATCACCGGCTCCTATGATGCCGAATTGAACACCGTGTATTGGGGCATCGGCAATCCCGGACCGTTCAACTCTGCGGTGCGTCCAGGCGACAACCTCTATACCTGTTCGGTGCTCGCGCTCGATCCGAAGACCGGCAAGATCAAGTGGCACTACCAGTTCTCGCCGAACAATCCGTTCGACTATGACTCGGTGGCCGAAATGGTGCTCGCCGACATGAATGTCGAGGGCAAGCCGACCAAGGTGCTGATGGATGCCAACCGCAACGGCTTCTTCTACGTGCTCGACCGCACCAACGGGAAGCTGCTCGCGGCCAATCCTTATGTGAACGTCAACTGGGCCACCGGAGTAGACTTGAAGACCGGCCGCCCGATCGAGACCGACGTCGCCAAGGATGCACGTGACGGCAAGAAGGTCACGGTCTACCCGTCGATCCTCGGCGGAAAGAACTGGGAGCCGATGTCGTTCAATCCGCAGACCGGCCTCGCCTACGCCAACACGCTCGCTTTCGGCGGCCGCTACAAGTCCGAGCCGGTGACGTTCAAGCAGGGCGAGTGGTATCTCGGCATGGACCTCACCGATCCCTGGGAATGGGGCACCGGACCGCGCGGCCATCTCAAGGCGATCGATCCGATGACCGGCAAGGCGAAGTGGGAAGCGCCGAGCGATATTCCGCGCTTCTCCGGCGTGCTCTCCACGGCCGGCGGCGTGGTGTTCTCCGGTCAGCTGACCGGCGAATTCGAGGCATTCGACGCCGACACCGGCAAGAAGCTCTGGCAGTTCCAGACCGGTTCGGGCATCGAAGGACAACCCGTGACCTGGCAGCAGGACGGCGTGCAGTATGTCGCCGTCACCTCGGGCTATGGCGGCGTCTATTCGCTGTTCTCGGGCGACGAGCGCCTTGCTAAGGTCCCGCCCGGCGGCTCGCTGTGGGTTTTCGCGGTCAAGAACTGAGCGCGGAGCACACGTGACTGAAAGAGTAACCCTGTTGACGGCGGCGATCTTCGCCGCCGTCGCGGCGGCCTTGATCACGTTGATCCCGGCAGCCGCACAGCAAACCAGTGCAATCGACCTTCAGGGTCTGGCCGACCAGGGCAAGGTCACCTACGCCAAGAACTGCTCGCATTGCCATGGGCCCAACATGGTCAACTCCGGCACCATCACGCCGGACCTGCGCGCGTTTCCCGACGACAAGACGCGCTTTGTGAGCACCGTGAAGCAAGGCAAGAACGGCAAGATGCCGCCCTGGGCCGACATCCTGAGCGAGCAGGAGATCGCCGACGTCTGGGCCTTCCTGACGAGCCGGAGGCCCCAATGAGGGCGCCTATGAGAGCGCTGCTGGTGGGCGCCGCGACAGCCTGGCTTCTCGCCATGACGGCGGCAGCGCATGCGGCCGGCGAGCCGCTCAAAGTATGCCTCGACGAGGATCTCCCGCCGTTGTCGGCGCATCGTCGCGGCAAGCCGGATGCCGGCTTCGACGTCGCGCTCGCACAAGTCGTCGCCGAGCGGCTCGGACGGCCGCTCAAGATCCAGTGGTTCGAGAGCAAGTTAGACGAGGACTCGAGCCCCGCGCTGGAGGCCAATGCGTTGCTGTCGGACGGACGATGCTCGCTGGTCGGCGGCTACGCCCTCACCACAGACTCGCTGAAGGCGCCTGGTGTTACGACGGCCAAGCTGCCGGACTTCGATGGCGCCACCCGCGACGATCGCCGCCGGCGGATTCCGATCGGGGTGCTGGCGCCAAGCCAGCCTTACATCTATTCGCCGATGACCGTCGTGCTCGGCCCCAAGGCCAAGGACTGGGTCAAGGACCGCAAGATGACCGATATCGGCGATCTCGCCGGGCTTCGCCTGACGATCGAAAGCGGCACGCTGGGCGATGCCATCCTGATGACCTTCGACAAGGGAAAGCTGATCGAAGACATCACCCACCTCGTTCCCGGGCGCAGCGACCTGCTGGGAGAGCTCGAGCGCGGTGAATTCGACGCCACCCTGCTCGATCTGCGCCGGTTCGACGCCTACCGCGCTGATCATCCCGACACCAAAATCACCGCCTCCGGCTATTACTATCCGATCGGCGCCAACCGCGGTTACGTCGCTCTCGAGATCGACAAGGCTCTGCTGGAGGCCGTCAACGAGGTGCTGTCCGACCTGCACGCCAAAGGCACCATCGCCGAGCTTGGCAAGGCAGCAGGCCTGACCTGGCTTCCCCCGCGCGAACCGATCATTCTCGGCGACGTCTGGCTGAAGATCCTGAACCGATGATGCCGGCGACAGGCTGCTATCGCAAATAGCTCGCCAGGTTCATGCTCTGGATCTTGGCGATCGCCGAATAGGACGCCGTCAGCTGCGCCTGATAGGTCGAAAGCTGCGCCGTCACCGCCGCGACGTCGACGCTGGTGAGGTTCGTCGACAGGGTCTTGGCGAAATTCTGGTAGTCGCTCTGGTTCGTGCTGGCGGTCTCGATCTGCGACGCAGAGGTCGAAAGCTTTGCCTGCACCGTGGACGTTGCATCCAATGCATTGCTGGCGAGATCGAGCGCCTGCGAGATATCGCTCGACGATAATGTCGTGCTGTTGCCGACGTATTTCAACAGCCGCATGACCTGCTCGAAGGCAGGATTGTCGGCGGTGACGCCATAGGAAACCGACTGGCTGTCCGAAACGTGCACCGACGCGATCTCGCTGTCACCCTTGTAGTAGCTGGTGTCCGATGTCGTCAGCGAGCCCGTGCCGATGTCATAGCTCGACAGATCCACAGGCGCAGTATCGGTGCGGGCGCCGCTGAAGACGTATTCGCCGTCATACTGGGTGTTGAGCAGCCCCTGCATCTGCGAGATCGCCTGCCGGGCATAGTTGATCACCGATGCCGTCGCCGTGCTGCTGCCGGTCGTGGCGGCGCTGAGCTGGGTCCGAAGCTGCGTGATAATATCGGTCACCGAGCCGACCGCCGAATACATCGCCTGCACCTTGTTGTCGGCGAGATTGCTGGCATCGATATAGGACTGGGCGCGCGTCACCGAGACCTGCAAATTGATCACGCGCCCGGCGCCTGAGCCGTAACCGCCGAAATCCTCGGATTGCAGCCCGGAGGACTCCTGCACTTGCTCATTGGCCATCACCGACTGCACGCGCAGCGCGCTTGATATCATCTGCTCCGATTGCGCGAAGGTGGCAACACGCATCATCATGACAACGCCCTCACACTCAGGCTGCGCTCATTGCGGTCATCAGCGCCGAGAACATGGAATTGATGGCCGTAATGATCTGGGATGCGGCTGCGTATTTGTTCTGCAACGCACTCAGATTCGCGCTTTCCTGGTCAATGTTGACGCCGGACTGCGACGACAACGAGCTCGCATAGGTCGACTGCGCGGTCTGCTTGGACGTATAGGTTGCCGACGCCTGGGTTGCCTTACCGGCAACGTCGGCAACGATTGCTGCCGCATAGTCAGTGAAAGAGCCGGTGGTGGCGCCCAGCCCACCCGCCATCGCGAAATTGGTCGACCCCGTCAGCGCGATCGAGAGCGCATTCACCACCGCCGCCGAGCCCGACGACAGCACCGAGTCTCCGACCGTCAGCGCGGACGACGCATCGAGCGTCGCCGTCGGCAGCGTGGCCGTGCCACTCAGGACGTCGCTGCGCACAACGATGTTGGAGGCGCTGGTCCCCGTGATCAGGTCGTTGAGCCCGAAATACTGGGAAAATCCCTCACCGCCGACCGAACTCGTCATCTGGTTGATGGCGATGCCATTGCCCGAGCCGGTCGCCGAGATCGACAAATGTCCGTTGGCATCGACCGATGCCGATACGCCGGGGATGGTGTTGATCTTGGCGGCAAGAGCCCCCACCGTGGAATACGCCGATAAATCGATATCCTGATACGATACGAGATTCCCGCTCTTGTCGGCGACCGCGATACGCACCGTGCCGGTGCCCGCGAACGGTGTCGAATTGCTGACAGTCGCTGTACCAGTCAGGCTGGCCGGCGGCGGCACCGCTGTGCCCTGGTTCGAGACCGTATTCACACTCGAGGCCAGCTGCTGGGCGAGCTCGTCGAGTTGCGACTGCGCGGCCGGCAAGGTCTGGTCGCGCAGGGTAATCAGGGCGCTGACCTTACCGGAGGAGATTTGCGAGGTGATGTCGACCCCGTTGACGGTGATACCGCTGAAGCCGCTCGACGATCCCGCACTATACGTCGTTGATGCCGTGACACCGGGGAGCGCCGTGTAGCTCAGCGGGTGTACCGTGCTGTCGACCAGCGCCTGCCCGGAGCCGGTATAGACCTGCAGATCACCGCTCGACGTGGTGAAATAGCTCACATTCATTTGCGAGGCGAGGTCCTGCAGCGCGCCGTTGCGCTGGTCCTCGAGATCGGCGGTCGACTGGCCCGCAGCCGCTTCCTGCTTGATCTGCTTGTTGAGGTCGGAGATCTGCTGCAGATCGGAATTGATGCCGGTGATCGACGAGGCGATGTCCTGGTCGGCGTTGGAGCGCAGCTTCTGGATGCCGCCCGAGGTTTGCTGCAGCTGATTGGTGACCGCAGCGAGCGCACTGACGGCGTTCGATTGCAGCGAAGCGCTGCTCGGAGTGCTCGCGAGCGAGGACAGCGCCGACTCGAATGCCGCGATCGTGTTGGCCAGCGATGTCCCCGTCGTGGAGCTGTCGCCGCTCGACGTGCTGCCATAGAGCTGCTGGAGCTCCGTCAGATAGTTGTTGTTGGTGTCGGCGGCGCCGAGATCGGAATCGGCCCCGACCAGCGACTTCAGGAGCAGCTTGTCGACCGCGCTGGTGATCCTCGAGATCGTGACGCCGGTGCCGACACCACTGGTGACGCTGCTGCTCTGGTTGGCGGTCTTCTCGGTATAGCCCTTGGTGTCGGCATTGGAGATGTTGGCCGAGGCCACACTGATCTGCACCTGCGTGGCTGACAGCCCGCTGAATGCAATGCTTCGTGCGATATCGAGCGACGACACGACCCACTCCTTCCGGCGCCGGCGCGATCAGGCCCGCACGTTGGTGCCATAGGACATCGCGGATGTGACGCGACGGCCGCCGGCCCCGTAAGGCGAGACGTTGGCGATCTGCTCGCGGATCGCCTGCATGATCGCCTCGATCCTGCGGTTGCTGGCATCGATCGCCGCGCGCAGCCGCATCACGTTCTCGTCCATCGCGACCCGAAGCTTCAGGATCCGATCCATCAGCTGCTCGCGCAGCACGCGGTCTTGGACGTTGAGGTTGGCGGTCTTGCCGACGGCCTCCGCCACGCACTGCTCGAACAGCGTGGCGAGGCGGTTCTTCTCGTCGACCTGCTTCAGCCGCGAGGCCGGCAGGCCCTTGGCGAGCTCGACGTTCTCCTCGTTCACGATCTCGATCAGATTGTCGATCAGTGCGATCAACGACCTGGCGCGCTCGTCATTGCCCGCGGGATTGATCTTGATGTTGCGTTCCGGTGTCATGTCATCGCTCCCGTTCAAGCTAGTGTCCGCGACGCAGGGCGCGAACCGATTGTGCGCTGCGCCCATACGCGGTGATTGCCGTTACCCGCACCGAGGCCCGGTTGATTTCCTGGTCGAGCCGCACGCACTCGCGCATCAGCAGGTCCCGCAACGCTCCGACGTCGTCGAGCAACGCAGTGAGTTGCGCCCGATCGTTCGGCCGAACCGAGGCCGCCCCCGCCTTCAGCCGCTGAAGCCTGACCAGCAGGCGGTCATTCATCTTTCCGGTCATCATCGCGACACCGCCGAAATCAGCGTGTCGAACATCTTGTTGACAGTGGTGATGACCTGCGATGCCGCCGAATAGGCCTGCTGCGCCGAGATCATGTTGGAGAACTGACCGCTAGTGTCGGTGGTGCTCGATTCCAGCTCGCTGCCGTAGATCGTGCCGGCGCCGTTGGCCCCCGAGGTCTGCAGCGTGGCATTGCCGGAGGCTGCCGTCGCGGAGTACAGGCCATCGCTGGCCGCGCTCAATCCGTTGGGGTCGCTGAAGGTCGCGACCGCAATCTTGTAGATCGCTATCGTCTGCCCGTTGGAGTAGGTCGCATCGACCACGCCTCCCTTGCCGATCGCGATGCTGCTCAGCTTGCCGTAAGGCAGGCCGTCCGACGTGATGCTCGTGAGGTCGACGGAAGGCGTGGTCTGGCCCGACGAATATTGCGTGAGACCGTCGGTCTTGCCGGCCGCGCCGAGATTGAGCGTGATCGCCGTACCATTGGCGGTGGAGCTGTCGGCCGCGCCGTCCTTCCAGCCGGTGATCGAGATGGTCGGCGGACTCGGCACCGTCGATGCGAGCGAACCGTCGGGATTGAAGGTGATCGCCACCGTATCGGTGATCGCGTTGGCACTGGCCGTGCTGGAGTCCGACGCGAGCTTCGGCTGCTCGAAGCTTGCCTGCCAGGCATTATCTGCGGTCTTCTTCCAGTCGATCTGGATCGTGCTCGCCGTACCAAGCGAATCGTAGACCGTCATCGAGCTGTTGAACGTCGCGCCGATGGCGGCGTCGGCCGGCAGATTCGCCGCAACGGTGGTCTTGGTGGTGGCACTGCCGCTGGTCGAGGCTACCTGCGTGTTGATCGGACCGAGACTTGCGGCCGAAGCATTGCCGATGATGTTGCCTTGTGCGTCGGTGCGCCAGCCCTCGAGATAGTTTCCGTTGTTGACGAGATAACCCGAGTTGTCGGTGGTGAACGCACCGTTGCGCGTATAGGAGGTGGTGCCGCCGGTCGTTGCATTGGTGGTGACGAAGAAGCCGCTGCCCTGGATCGCAACGTCGGTGGCGTTGGTGGTCGCGGCAAGCAATCCCTGCTGAGTGATGTTAGCGCGGCCGGACACCGTGACGCCGCCGGACGTGTACGAGGTGGCGCTGTTCGACGCCGTCACCAGATCTTCGAACATCGCCGACGTGGTCTTATACCCCGTGGTATCGGCGTTCGAGATGTTGTCGGAAATCATTGCTAGCGACTGGCTCTGCGAATTGAGCGCCGAGATCGCCGAGGAAAGTGCACCAGTAAGACTCATGATAATACTCCGGAAGCAATCAGGACGTGACGCCGATGATGTTGGCGGCGCTGACGGGGACGCCGTTCACGAGCAGCGAGGGTGTCGAGCCGGAGGCATCGATCCCGGTCACCGTTCCGGTCATCGTGGTGTAGCTGAGCAGCGAGTTTCCGGCGGAGTCGGTGGCGGTCACCTGGATCGTGTACTGGCCGCCATTGCTGAGCTGGGTGCCGCTCGTGGTCTGGCCATTCCAGGTGAAGGTGTTTGAGCCGGCGGTCCCAGTCCCCTTGCCGCTCCACACCGTGTTGCCCGAGGAGTCCTGGATCGCGATCGCGACGTTGGAAGCAGCCGAAGTGAGCGAATAGCCGAAGGTCGCCGAGCCGGAGGTCAGCTCCGCCGTGTTGGTCTTCGCCTCGACGGTGTGGCCGATATAGTTGACCGAGTTGAGCGTCACGAGGCTCGAGAACGAGCTCGCGAGCGACGTCATGCTGGCGTTGGTCGACTGCTGCTCGGTGAAGTTGGCGTAGGAGGTGAGCTGATTGATGAAGTCGGTCGTGCTGGTGGCGTTCAGCGGATCCTGATTTTGCAGTTCGCTGACGAGCAGGTTGAGGAAATCGGTCGAGCTCATCCCCATCGACGCGCTGGTTGACGAACTCGACGACGGGCTCGAGGCGGCGGAGGCTGCAGCAGAGGTTGCCGAGGAAACGGTCATGACAAGGCTCTCTTCGTCGCGGGCTAGGCGACGGAACGCGGTGAAACATTGGGATCGTGAAGTCGTTCGCAGATAGAACGGATGACGCGGCGATTTCAGGCGCGGATTCATCCGCGCGGAATCACTTGATTAATCGGCATAATTTGCCGGTCGGCCGCGGCCCAGAGGCGCGCAAATGCGCGCGCAGGCCGACCCGCCGCGGAGGGCACCGAGTGTTGCAAAAGGAATTGCGGAGAGATTAGAGCGAGAGGCTGATCGGCAGATCCGGCTCGGCGAGCATCAGTGCCGGCGGCGCCAGCGCGGGCAACAGGCAGAGGGCCAGCAGCAGCGCCGGCAGCACCTTGCCTTGCTGCGCGGCATCGCCTGGAGCTTGCGCATCGTTCGGCTGCTCCTCAGACGGGGTCGGCTCCGGGGCCGCAACTTCGGGCAGTTCCTTCTGGGGCAGTTTCGTCGCCGCGGTCACGATGCGGTCGACAAGACCCTTGGGTGCACGAACCGGCGGCGCCGTGAGCGCCCGGCGTACCGCGCTCGCCTGCTCATAGAGCGTCCGCGCCTCAGCCGAGGATGCGAGGAGCTGGACCGCGGCAAGACGTTGATCATCGGGCCAGCGGGACAGATCCTCCCCCAGCCGGTCGATCAGGTCTTCGAATGTCGCAACGTCCATCCCGCGCGCAGATCCAGCCTCGTCGCCAAGGCTGTCATAAAGCATTCGCGGGACGGCGGAAATCAATTTCCGCCGCCGTAGCGTCAGGTCCAGCATGGTGCTCACCGAGCGGCCTTTTTCCCCAACAGGACGCCCGCCCGAGCGCCCTGCCTCCTCCCGGCGAAACGGGGTTCGCGGGCCGATTCGCCCGCTCAGCGGCCGGCGGCTGATTCGAGCGTCTTGTCGAGTGTCCTGGCTTTGGCGGCCTTGCCGGCGGTCGCCTCGACGAACTTCCAGGCGTCGCGGAGTTCCGTCAGGCTGGCAATGATGCGCCGGAAATTCTCCCTGGCATGCGGCCGGCCGTAGGAGCGCAGGCACGCCATGATCAGGGCATTGTAGGTCCGGAACAGGCGATCGGCCATCGCGCCGCCGCGGGTGACGTCGAGATGGTGGCTCAATCCGCGCAGGATCGCGGTCGCCCGCGTCAGATAAGTATGCCCTTCCTCGAAGCGCTTCGCCTCGTGCGCATCCAGCGCCTTCTGCAGCAACGTGATGGCGCCGTCGCACAGCATCACCACCGCCTTCAGCGGCGGGACCGCCACCGCGGCGGATCGATAGGCATTGTTGGCAAGGTAGGCCGTAGCATTCTGGGTCATTATTTACTCGACGATGCGTTCAGGAGAGCGCTCAGGTAGCCCAGCGTGTTGTTCGCGCTTTCGATGGCGGCCTGATAATTGGCGTATTGAAGCTGCAGCTGCGCCTTGAACGTCGCTGCATTGCTCTGGATGTCGCCGACCTGGGACTGCAGATCGGTATCGCGCGACTGCAGGTTGGTGATCATGGTCTGTAGCTGACCGCTGGTCCCGGAGTTGGTTTGCGCGAGCTGATACAGTTGTGCCGCAATCCCGGACGACGACATCACGGTGATCGATTGCGAGGTCGAGCCGGTGTAGGTGAATGCCATGCCGGCGTAGATCGTACCCGAATTGCCGATGATGGTGTTGCCGACCACCGAAAAGCCGGAACTGTCGCCTCCCACCGAGGCGCCGGTCAGCGTGCCGGTCGAATCCACCGTCACATCGAGCGTGAACGATTGCGGCGACGTGCCGGTGTTGACGACGTTGAGCTGGCTGGACGAGGTCGTCGTCTGCGCGGACAGCAGCTTGGTGACGCCGGCCAGATTTTGCGTCAGCACGGTCGACAGCGTACCGGTATCGAGCTGCAGCTCGTTGTTCTGGTTGAACGACAGGCCGAGGTCGGCCATCGTCATGCCGCCGACGGAGCCGCTGAGCACCTGCTGAAGCTGGGTCATGATATCGCGCATCGTGCTGTCGCCGAACAGTACGGCGCTCGATGCGGCGGTGCCGTCGGAATTCTGCGCGGACTGCGCGATCACCTGGTCGCGAAACGCGTTGTAGTTGGTAACGAAGGTCTGCAGCGCTGACGTGATCTGGCTGGTGTCGGTCGAGATGCTGATGTTCAGGCTGGTACCGCTCGGCGTCGGCTGCAGCAGGTCGAACGTGACGCCCGAGAGAACGTCGGAAATATCGTTGGTGTTGCGGGTGAGCGCGATGCCGTCGAGGGCGAATTCCGCGGATTGCGCCTTCTGCAACACGTCGGTGAACGCCCCCGAGGTGTCGGTGACGCCGAGCTTGTTCAGGATGTCGTCGCCGGATGTCGATGAATAGGTGATGTTTGCGGCGTCCTGGGTCCCCGTCAGAACCATCTCATAGGACCCGCTCGACACCTGGACGATGGAGGCCTGGACATTGGTCGCCGAGGTCTGGGCGTTGATGGTGTCGACGATATCCTGCATCGACATGCCGCTGGTGATCGAGATCGCCGTGCTGCTGCCGCCGGCGAGGCCCAGCGAAAACGTCCCGGAGTAGCCGAGCGCAGTGGAACTGCTCGGCTGCGGAGTGCCGATCGCCTTCTGCGCGGTTGCGAGCTGCGTGATCTGGAGCGCGTGATCGCCGGTCGCCGAGCCGCTGTTGACGCTCATCGACAGCGCCGAGGAGGCGCTGACGTCGCCGGTGGACGAAATCGTCGCCGAACGTGTGGCGAACGCATTGGTGGCGATCGAGTTGATGATCGACGTGCTGAGCGACGACAGCCCGGTTGCCAGTGTCGACAGCTCGGTCTGTAGCGACTGGTAGGCGGTGACTTTGGCCTGGTTCGCCGTAATCTTGGTGGCGATCGTGGTCGCCGCCGTGAGCTTGGCGTTGACTTCGGCATCGATCAGGGCGGTCCAGTCTATACTGGCCGAATTGGTCGTGCCGGTCGTGGTCACCGTGCTGGCAGAGCTGGCGGAACTCGACGATGTCGCGCCTGATGTGCTCGAGGTGGCGCTGCTAACCGTCATGTCGACACCTCCGCCGTCGTGAGAATCGGGCCGGCACGATGCCGGCCCGATCTATCGTTCGAATTAGCCGAGCAGCTTCAGCAGGTACTGCGGCATCTGGTTGGCAGCCGTTTCCGCCGACACCGCGGCCTGGGTCTTCACTTCGGCCGACGACAGCGTCGCCTGTTCGGAAGCGATATCAACGTCCTTGATCGCAGAATTGGCGGACTGCAGGTTCTGGGTCTGGGTCGAGATCGAGTCGGCGCTGAAATTGAAGCGCGATTCCTGGGCACCGATCTCGGCGCGGGCGGACGACACGGTATCGATCGCGCTGTCGAGGGCCGACATCGCGCTGGTGGCGCTCGACAGGCTGGAGACGTCGAGCGAGGTCACGCCGAGCGAGGACGCTGTCAGGCTGGTCAGCGTGATCGTGATGGTGTCGGCCGAGGTCGAGCCGACCAGCACCGAGACGCCCGAGGAGAACACGCTCGAACCATCGAGCAGGCTCTGGCTGCTGTAGCGGGTGCCGGATGCGATGGAGTCGATTTCGCCCTTGAGCTGCGTGAATTCCGAGTTGATGTAGGCGCGGCTGGAGTCGGCCACGGTGCCGGATGCGGACTCGGAGGCCAGCGACTTCATGCGGGCCAGGATGTCCGAGATGTTGGACGCGCCGCCGTCGGCGGTCTGCAGGATCGAGGTCGCCTGCGCTGCGTTGGTGGCAGCCTGCTGCAGCGTCGTGATGTCGGAGGAGATGCGGGTCGAGATCGCGAGGCCGGCGGCGTCGTCGGAAGCGGAGGTAATGCGCGAGCCGCTCGACAGCTTCGACAGCGCGCTGGTTTCCTGCATCGAGTTGATGTTGAGGTAACGGACCGCGGAGTTGGCGGCTGTGTTGGTGGAAATTGCCGGCATGAGTAGCTCCTGTGCTGATGGGGCATGACATGCCGCATCGTGAGAAAGAGAGGTGACGCGGATCCAGCCCCCGTCCGCCCGATCAAACGGGTCGGCCGCCGGTGGTCAGGCGCGAAATCTTCACAAGCCGGAATTTATGGTTAGCAGTCGGTAAACGCGCCGCGCAGGTCGCGCTCGTGCCGCTTGAGCAGGTCGCGCAGCTGTTGCCGCCCGCGCTTCAGCAGCGACTCGACCGCAGCCACGGTCGTATCCATCACCTCGGCGATCTCGCCGTTGCTCATGTTCTCGTGGTAGGAAAGGATCACCGCGACGCGCTGCTGCTCGGGCAGCCGCTGCATCGCGAGCTCCAGAAGATTGCCGATCTCGTTGCGCTCGATGACAGTAGAAGCGTCGAGCTGGGTGTCGGCGACCTCGGGCACGACATCGACATTCTCGGTGCGCGGCTTGCGGCGCAGGTCGATGCAACGGTTGCTGACGACGCGATAGAGCCAGGTCGAGAACTTGGCGCGGCCATGCTGCCAGCGGCCGCGATGCGTCCAGACCTTCAGCATCGTATCCTGCACCACGTCTTCGGCATCTGCGGCGTTGCCGACGATGCGCAGCGCGATCGCGTAGGCGCGATCGACATGGCGTTCGACGAGAGCACGAAACGCCACCTCGTCGCCGGCGGCGAGGCGGTCGAGCAGCTCCTTGTCCTCGTCCTGGATCTCGACGGTGTCGAGCGCGCCCGCATCGGCAACCGTGGGGACGTTGCTCCAGGGAGCGGCCGCTTCGACCGGCGCAGCCGCGGCCGCCGTGGCTTCCACCTCGACCGCTGCCATCACATCAAGCGCGTAACTCATCCGCCGCTCTCCAACCAACGCCGCAAGCACACATCGCATGCGGCTTCTGAGCGTTGAACGGAGGGACTGAGCAAACCAGGCGAACTTTTTTCGTTATTTTTCAAATGCTTAGTTGGATTTTTTTGCCGACCGCCCGGCAAAAGCTGCCGCTGCGCGGAGGCGCACGGAAAAGTTCGACGGAGTCTGGAGCAGTCGTTCAGCATCGCCTTGCATGCCCGCGGGAGAGTTCGTCGCGCCGGAAAACGCTGTTGTCACCTCAACTAACGCCACGCGAACACATGCATGCGCGCAGCATGCGAGTGATCCATCGCCGTTGGTCGCCAACTTGCATTCGACGATTGCGACTAGGCAATTTTTTCCGAATCACCGTTTCGACGTTATCGGATTTTTTGAATCTGTCAGTCGCGAAGCGTGCGTTTTCGAATTCCGCATCAACTTTTTTGAGTCATCGCGCCTGATTTGTCTCACGCAGGCGTTCAACGCATGAGGACTGGCGGGAATTTCGCGCATGACGATCATGACGGTCGACGCAACGCGTCGAGCGCAGAATGTTTCTGCATGTTCATTCGATGTTTTCGATACATTTCTGTTGCGTGCCTGCACGACGCCGGATGGCGTATTTGAAAGGGTTTTTCAGCTTTCCCGCATTGCTGAAAAATTTCCGAACATGTCTGTCAGTTTCGTTCAGCATCGAATCCAGGCGGAGGCGCGTGCGCGCAAGCTCGCGAAGGAGCGCATTGGCTCCACTGAAGTGCGCATCGTCGACATCTATAAGTACTTTCCGTTCAGGCTGTTCGGCCTGAGCCGCGAAGCGTTGAGCGATCTCGCGCGGATCGAGTTCGAATCCGAGCTCGAGCTGTGTCGCGCCAATCCGGAAATGCTCGAGCAATATCTGGACATGAAGCGCGGCGGCTTTCGGGTCGGCTTCATTTCCGACACCTATTGGAGCACCGATCAGCTCGCGCAACTGCTGCGCTCCTGCAGCCCGGGACTGACCTGGGATTTCGTCTATGCATCCTGCGATCACGGCTCTGGCAAGAGCGAAGCACTGTTCGCGGTCTATCTCGCCGAACAAGGCATCGATGCGGCAAGCTCGTTCCATGTTGGCGACAATCACAACGCCGATATCAAGGGCGCCCGCCGTCACGGCATCCGCCCGCGCTACTATCCGCAGGCCAGTGCACCGTTAGCGTCGAAGTTTCAGCGCGAAACATCGATCTTCGAATTGCTGTGTCCCGATCAGCCGTCGCGGCTCGATTGCGGCGCCCGCACGCTGCGGCGCGCGGTGACGGCACGCAGTTCGGAGCATTCTCCGGCTTTCAACCTTGGCGTGACTGTGCTCGGCCCGGTGATGGCGGCGTTCGGCGCCTTCATCGAAGCACAACGCGCTGCGCTGGCGCGCGAGGGCGCGCGCGTTGCGATCGGATTTCTCGGCCGCGACGGTTTGCTGCCCTATCGCGTCTGGCAGGCAAGCCGTGGCGAGACCGGCGCCTATGTCGAGATCAATCGCCGTGTCAGTCTGATCGGGTCCGCCGATACGCTCGAACCTCTCAGCGAGCTGTTGAGCCGGGTCGTCAAGATCGACGCGGCCACCTTTGTCGATATCGTCAAGGTGCAGCCTCCGGCGGTGATGAAGTTCTTCGCGCGGTATCCTGACGGCATTGCGAGCGGCCGCGAACTTGCCGACGCCCTGCCCGATCTGATGGACCCGCGCGAGATCACCGACATCGCTGCCGGTGTCCGCACGCGCCTGCTCGCTTATCTTCGGGCAAAGATCGCGGGTCTCGACGGCTGCACCGACCTCATCCTCGTTGACCTCGGCTATTCCGCCAGCGTGCAGAAGTCGCTGCGGCGGATCTTCGATCGCGAAGGAATTCGCATCCGCCTGCATGGCGCCTACCTGCTGACGCTTGACGATGCCTTCGACGACATCGCCGACGACGACACCGCAGAGGGCCTGATCTCGGATCGCATCGTCACGCCGCACGTCAAGCGTATGCTGATCCGCAACGTCGCGTTGCTGGAACAGCTTTGCTGTTCCGATGAAGGATCGGCGCGCGATTATCGCGGCGGTGAGGTGTTGCGCGAGGGCGATCAGCGCCCGGCCGCTCAGCTGGCGCTGGCGAACGAGGTGCAGTCCGGGACGCTGGCCTATGCGTCGCGCGCTCGCGAGCTGGCACCGCACTATGCATTGCAGCCCGACGCCGATCCCGTCGTTGCAGCACGCTGGGCCGCCGCCGTGCTCGGGCGCCTCCTGCTGCTGCCCGACGATGATGAACTCGTGCTGCTCGGCGGCATCAAGCATGACGTCAACCTCGGCACGCAGGCGCTCGCGCCGCTGCTCGACGCCGGCTTCATCAATGATTGCATCGTCGCCCGCGGCCTCTCGACCGCGTGCACGGCCCCGGCGCCGCCGATGTGGCTGGCCGGCAGTTTTGCCGCGTTGTCGCCGTCGCACGCTTACCTCTACACGCTGTTCGGCGCCAATCGCCTGCCCGCGAACGTGTTCGGCGAGGCGCAATGCGGGACGCTGCAGGTCGGCCTGTTCAGCCCGGACGGCCAGGCGTCGCTGGAAGCCGTTAGCGTCTATCATACCGGGCTCGGAGACCTCCGCCTGCGGATTCCGTTGTCGCGCCACATGGCGGTTGCGACCATCGCGGTGCCGCTGGCAAAGCTCAGCCGCGCCGGAATGCTGCACGGCATCACGGTCCAGTACGGCGAAAGCGCTGCGAAGGCTGCGGAGAGTTCGAACGTGAAGGCGATCGCCGAGGAACGGCTGATCGATGCCGGCCTCGAGAGGAGCGGCCGTCAGTTCCGCGCCACCACCGAGGACGGCATGCTGTTGATCCCGGTCGATAGCTTCGAGGACAATGTTGCCATCTACACCGTCGCGCTGACTGCCCTCGACCATGACCGCATCCTTGCGGTCGAGGACCGCGACGGTAACCGAGCCCCCTCCGCCACCCTGACCTGGCGCAGCGCCAACGGTGCAATTGATTTGTCCGCCTGATCTGACCGCCCCGCTCGTAGAAGGTTAACGAGGGGTAGTGCGGGCATGATTTCGGCTGACACGGTGCAAGCGGACGGCTTGCAAACGAATTTCGACCAATTGCTGGCGGCGAACGGCATCCGGATGAGCGCTGCACAGCGCCGGCGGCTCGCATGGCTGTCCGAACGGCTCGGACGCGCGACCGTCCACCACGCAGGTTTGATGCCGGGGCGGGACTATGGCGTCATCATCCTCGTTGAGCCGCCGAGCGGCCCCGCCGCCGAAATCCTCTATCGGTCGCTTCGCGCCGAGTGTGCAGTCGTTGTCCCCTTCGGCGAAAATCCCGCGTTCGATTTCCTGAAGTCCAAGCTGACCGACTTCGGGACGATCGGGCCGAGCTTCGATGGCCCGCACGAGATGTGGTGGGGCGGCCTCAACTGGCGCCCGATCGCCCCCGCGGAAGGCTCCCGATCCAACTCGGCGCTGCGCGTGGTCTCCTGCTATCCCCGCGCCTGCGGCGAGGATCATGCCCGCGCGCTCCGCGAGAAGCTGGCCGAATTCGAGATCGCCTGCGACATCGCGCCGATCGACATCGCTGATGGCGAGCACATGCGCGCGTCCGAGAAGTCTGCCTTCATGCTGCGGATGTGGCAGGAGCACCGCGAGCCGCTGCTCTTCATCGAGGCCGATGCAACGCTCAGCGAACCGCCATTGCTGCCGTCCTCCCTCGAATGCGACATCGCACTCCACAAGTGGAACCGGTGGGAGATGTCGGCGCGCACTTTGTATCTCGGTCGCACCCCGGCCGCCGAAGCCCTGCTGCGCAACTGGCATCACATCGCGACCGCCTATCCCGCGGTCTGGGAGGGCTACCTGCTCGACCAGGCCTGGAGCCTGACGTCGTCGCAAATGGCGCTCGACACCGCCTGGCTGCCACGCTCGTACCATGCGCCCGCCGAAGACGCCGGCACGCCCCGCCACACCACAATCGTTCACAATCTGCCGACCGATAACAGCGACCTTGGGCCCGATGCCGAATTCGGCGTCACGATGCGGGCCGCGCGGCGCGCCAGCCGCAGCGGCGGCCGCGACGCCATGATCGTGATCAGGTCGCAGGTAGCCTCGAACAACGCGATCACCGTGATCATGCGCGATATCGCGACCAGCGACGCACGCGAAATGGCGGCCAGCATCGAGGCCGTCACCGGCGCGTTCGCCAACGATTGCGGCGGGTTCGGCCGGCTCGAACTCGCGCTTTGCCCCTGGCAGGACGATATCCGCGCGGCGAAATCGGCCGCCGCCAGCGCGAACAACCGGATCATCGAGATTGCGCCCTGGCAAGCATTGCCGGCCGATCTGTTCCGCACCGTGGGTCAGTCCCGCGATGCCGGCAGCGTCCTCGTCATGGCCGGGCAGCGCGGCTGATCAACGGTACAGCCACCAGGCAAGAGAAGGACATCGACATCATGAAGACCATCATCCTTCTCACCGGCGTCGCCAACCAGCAATTCGCGCTCACCGAACTGTTGAAGGCGCACAATCCGGCGCTATCGTTCCGCTGCGCAGTGACGGCCGAGGACCTCACGGCGATCGAGCCCGAGGTGTTGTGCGAGGCCCGGCTGCTCGCGTTCACCACCAGCGTCATCGTGCCTGAAAGCATCCTGGCCGCGCTCGGCCATGGCGCCTATAATTTCCACCCCGGCCCGCCGCAATATCCAGGCTGGGCGCCGGCGCATTTCGCGCTCTATGACGGTGCCCGCACGTTCGGCGCGACCGCCCATGTGATGGCCGCGCGGGTCGATTCCGGTCCGATCGTCGGAGTCGAGTCCTTCATCATTCCCGACAAGATCAGCGTGCGCGGGCTCGAGCAGATCGCCTATGTGCGGCTTGCCCATCTGTTCTGGCGGATGTCGCGCGATCTCGCTTGCGATCCCTCGCCGCTGCAGGAACTGGAAATCGCCTGGTGCGGCATCAAGAGCACCCGGCAGATGTACCGCGACATGTGCGAGCTTCCCGCCGGCATCAGTGCCGGCGAACTGGCCCGCCGAATCCGCGCCTTCCACGACGACTTCCGCGCTATCCCGCTGACCATCTCCGTGCACGGCATCCGCTTCCAGCTGGCGACGACCGCCATGCAGACACCCGAGGCACCGCAGGTGGCATCGCCGCCGCTCGCGGCGGCGTCATGAAGGGCGACGGGACCAGGTTGAAGCGTCATCGCGCTTGATCCTTTCGGAACGCCGCTTCGCACTTCTCCGGGTCATGCCCTAATGCTGCCAGGGTTCACCCTGTGGATCGGCAAGCATCCCGCTCAGGAGCGCTTCGGCCCGATGCAGCAGCGGCTTCGTTCCACTGCTCGATGCAATCGCAATTGCCGCGCGCAACTTGTGCAGAATGGAAGTCCTGTCGTTCTCATTAGACGCCGGCGACACCGCCGCCTCTCCGAACAACGCCTCGGCTTCCAGACCGGAAAAGCCCTGCTGCCGCGCGGCATTTCGCACCTCTCGCAGCATGTTCAGCGCGGCTGGCGCATCGCCGAGCCGGCTCAGAGCCAATGCCAGATAGATCGAGGTACGCAGCACGATCGAGGTATAGCTCACCGACCTGGCTACCTCTCGGGCTTCGACGAGCGTAGCCCGCGCGTCAGCGAGACGTCCCTGTTCCAGATAGGCAATACCAAGATGGCAGGTGATGACAGGCACGAAGAGGCGAATTCCATATTTTTGCGTAATGGCAAAAGCGTCCTCCAGGACCGCCGCTGCTTCGCCAGGATTGCCCCGACCGAGCGCCAGACAACCACCGCTATAGCCGGCGCCAACGCGATCAAATGGCCTGTTGCTCTCATCGGCGATTGCCGACGCGCGTTGATGAAACTCGGCCCCCGTATCAATGTCTCCCAAGGTCGTGTGGGTCACGCTTTTCATCATGCAGCACAGCAGCTCCAGGGTTTTCGGCGTCGTCCCGGGCGGCGCGCTGGCATCCGGCCCGGACAGGCGGAGGCAAGCCTGTCCCAGCATTTGCTCTGCGTCACGATAGCGCCCGGCAATGAAATAGGCCTGGCCCAGGCTGTACTGAGCCAGGTTGAGCCAACCCGGATTGCCCCACTCTCCCGCCAGGCGGGCAACCTCCTTGCCGGTTTCGATCGCCTCGACCGGGGTGCCGTAGAAGTTCTGCGCTCCCGACCTGACCGCCATCGCCGCGACCTTCCGCCCGATATCGTCGATCGCGTTGGCGCGCTCCTCCGCGTCTCTTCCGAGATCGAACCATTCGGCGACCTTGCCTGCGCTCATGAAGGCCGTGCGCGCCTCGATGCGAAGGTCTACCGCATCCGCTTCGCGCGAGCGAGCGAACGGCGTCTTGTCGAGTGCGGTCATCGCGATTTCAAAGTAGTTGGCTGCGTCGGCAAATGCCGATCGTGCCAGGCTCTTCCGCGCGGCAGTTCTGCCGTAGCTGAAAGCTTTCTGCCAGTCCTTCGCTCGCATTGCGTGATAGCAGAGCCTGCTGGGCTCATCATGCGAGCTTCCGTTGCCCTCCAACGTCGCAAGAATGCGTGCGTGGACGCCTTCACGCACTTTTTCGACCATCGAGTCGTAGATGACCTGGCGGACCATTTCGTGCGGAAACTCGAGCACTCGATCCGGCTCGATATCGATCTTCACCAGAAACTCCGAGCGGTCGAGAACCGCCAAGCAGCGCTGCAGCACAGGCTCAGGGAGGCCGGACGCCTCGCGCAAGATAACTTCCGTCGAGCGTGGGCCTAGCGCTGCCGCGATCTGCAACAGGGAGCGCTCCTCCCTCGATACCCGATCCAGACGCGCTGCGATGACTCCCTGGATACTGCTCGGGATACCAAGCTCGCCGACCGGACGCGCCAGCGCCAGATCGCCCCAATGCCCCCGCAGAATCCCGCTGTCCTTGAGACCCCGGCAGACCTCTTCAATGAAGAGTGGCACGCTGGCCGTATGAAGCACGACGCGGCTCTTCAGATCGGCCATGTTCGCGGACCGCCCCAAGATATCGTCCAGCATTTCCCGTCCGGCGTCCTCGGCGAGCGACCGCAACGCGGCGATCTCGGCGTTGCAGCGCGCGATCCAGTCCGGAATGCCGTTGGGTCTGCTGGTCAACAACACCAGAAGGCTAGGTATCTGCAGCGACGCGAGCGCAGCGACAACGGCCTCGCTGGCGCGATCGATCCAGTGCAGATCCTCGACGAGGATCACCGTGCGCTGGCGGGCGACCAGGCTCTCGAGAATCGCGCAGCTCGCGTCGCTGATCGCGCGGCCGCGCGCGTGCGGCTCCAGCTCGCCCCACTCTGGGTCCGATATCGGACGATCCAGCACCGCATTGATGGCGGAACGCGCAATCCCGGTCAGAGTCGTCGGAGGTTCGGTCTGGATATCGGCGTCCGCCGCAGTCCCTTCGAGCATCGACAGCATGAGCGCCTTCAGCGCGCTGAACGGTGCACCTTGAAGATTCGGACTGCACTCTGCGTGGACCGGACGCCAGCCCTCGCGCTTGAGCTCGTCGACAAACTCGTGCACGAGCCGCGACTTTCCGATGCCGGGATCGCCAATCAAGAGCGCCGTCTGCCGGCTCGCCCCGGCATTTTGAGCCAGCTGCCTGAGCAACCCGGTCTCGTCCACGCGGTTGACAAACCGTGCAACGCTTCGCGCCCTGCGTACCCGCCAACTGGAGACATTGGTAGCGCCGGTCACACGGTAGATCGGCACAGGCTCGCTGAATCCTTTGAGTCGCTTGCGACCCAAATAGTCGAACTGGACATTGCCGTCGGCGAGATTCTGACAAGCCTCGGACGCGTAGATCTGATTCGGTCCGGCGACCGCTTCGAGGCGCGCCGCAAGATGCTGCGCTGCCCCTCCGATCTCATAGACCTTGGAATATTCGCTGGCGACCATGTAGGTCACCACGCGCCCCGAATGGAGCCCCACCCGAACCTGGAGCGCCGGATCGCCCAAGCCCCCGATACGTCGGACAAGTTCGATCGCAGCATGGCAAGCAAGCGGCGCGTGGTTGTCGTCAGCAATCGGGGCGCCAAATACCGCGGCGAGCCCATCCCCCAATTCCTTGCTGACGATGCCGCCAAACTGGCGCACTGCGCCGCGCATGGCGGCCAGGGCCGGCTCCAGGCGGGAGACCGCCTCTTCCGGATCCAGGTCCGCTACGAGCCCCGTGGAATCGACCACGTCGGCGCGAAGGATGGTTACAAATCGCTGTTCACTGTCGGGATCGAGGCGCTTTGCTACGGCGGCACCGCATTGGGCGCACCAATTGTCGTCCGCTCCGATCGTCGATTGGCATGCAAAGCAAAGCATTCCTGCTCTCAAAGGCTGCTGCGGTCTCGCCAACTCAGCATCCCGGTGAGCAGCTTAGAGTAGAGATTACCAATCGGGACATGCTTATCAATCCGGACGTGCAGTCCGTCTGCATCCGCGCCAACCCGAGAGGTTGCTAAACTGGACGAGATACAGTCTTGAGTGGTAGGTCGAGGCGCGAGAAATCAGACGGCGCAACTCGAGCCGTACGACCGATTTCGTTCGACGTCCCCGCGTTGCATAACTTATGTATAGCCAGAGTAAGCCAAAGTTGAAATTGAAAGGGAAATCTCATGGGCGGACGAGTGTACAATAACCAGCAATTCAAAGATCATATCAACGCGCATTACTATCCTTTGGAGAACATGATCAAGAGCGTCGCTATACTTAAGGCGTCCGATCTCATCGACATCGAGACGCTGGAATATGGCCAATACCAGCCGATCCTGTCGCCCAGGCACCAGTGGCCGGGCGGAAGCGGCAAGCTGTGGCAGAAGGAGATGGGCAAGGCGCGCCTGGACCTCGCCACTCAAACAAGCACCGCAGCCCTCTCCAAGGATGAGGCCGGCGTCGTACCGCTGACGAAATGCGCGCTGCTGGATGCCGCCGTCCGCAAATGCTTCAACTCCGAACCGCCGATCCCGATGAAGATCGACGTCAAGGAGAAAGACAAGAATGCGCCGGACGCCGATCGGCACGACATTCTGCTGATCTGGGAACACGCCAATGGCGACAATCAGCCGCCGACGCTCCTCCTGCTGACGATGGTCTGCCCGGCCTGATCCCGGATCACAGGCGGCACTTTCCGCACGACGGTATTGCACCTCACGCGGCTGCCTGGTGGCAGCCGCATCAGCCTTGGCGTGCCGGCGGTGCCCTGGGATGATCTATGACGCCGGGCGGCGCTGCTGCAACAGCGCCCTCACCGCACGCTCCGCGGCGCGAGCGGAGCCGAAATAGCCGCCATCGAGGCCATCAAAGGCGCGATCCGAGGAGAAGAAGCAGAAGCCTCGGGCGTCGCTGACAACGATACCCGCGGTTCGATCCGATACTTCGATGACGTAAGCTTGGGATATTTGGGCCTGGGACATGCGTGCTCGATCGCCGGATGGCGGCGCTCCTGTCTGATTGTCGGGTGCTTGGGATCGTCTAAAGCGATCAACAACAGACGCCGGTCGCCGCCGAGACGCAGCGATGCTGCATGCGGCTTCGCATGTCGCACATCAAGCTGTGGTGGTGATGTCTCACGGCGGTGGCCTTGAACAACGCGGGATATCGCGCATCAATATCCAGCCGAATCGCGCGGCGGTCAATGAAATGACCGACCAAAGATCACCGCCCGGCGCGATGCCCCATTCGTGCCGGCCTGCAAGACAGCACAGTTTTGGCGATCACGGTTGCGGTCAACGGAATTGGTTGAGCGCCGGCCGGGCACCGCGTGTCCTGGTGCCCGGCCGCGCTCGCTCAGGGCAGGATCGGCGGGTGATAGGTGAAGGTCGACATCAGGATGGCGGCCAGCAGCATCACGATCGGGAAGTGGATGAAGAACTGCACCGACGTATAACCGATCAGATCCTTCGACTTCAGGCCGAGGATGCCGAGCAGCGGTAGCATCCAGAATGGATTGATGAAGTTCGGTAGCGTCTCGGCGATGTTGTAGACCATCACCGTCCAGCCCAGATGCGCGCCGATGTCGTTGGCCGCCTTCATGATGTAAGGCGCCTCGATAATCCACTTGCCGCCGGCCGACGGCACGAAGAAGCCGAGCAGCGCCGAATAGATTCCGACCAGGAACGAGAAAACGGTGGAACTACTGGAGGCGCCGACGAACCAGTGCGCGATCGTGTCCGACAACGTCGTGCCGCCGCTGCTCGGCACCTTGGTCAGGATCTGCGCGATGCCAGCATAGAACGGAAACTGCAGCAGTACGCCGGAGACGCTCGGCATCGCTTTCGAGAAGGACTCGATCAGGCTGCGCGGCCGCCAATGCAGCACGATGCCGAGAATGAGAAAGACGAAATTGTATGTGTTGAGCCCCGACAACGTGATCAGCGGATTGCCCGACTGGAAGGTCTGCCACAGCCAGCCGGCGGCAAGCAGGGCGATCAGGATCGTCAGCAGAGGACTGAACTCCAGCCAGTCGCCCGGACGGGCCGGCTTCCTGGCCTCGATGCGATCATCGCCGAGCGCAACGCCGAGGTCTTCCGCGGTCTTCGCCTGCTCGGGTGCCGGCGTCGTGAAATAGCAGATCGCCGCCGACACGACGCTCACCATCGCGACGGTGACCATGTTCTGCCAGGTCAGGATGGTCTCCGAGAAGCCGATCATGCCGGTAATCGGCAGAAGCGATGCCGGAATGCTGCCGGCATTGGCCTGGAGCTGCGCGGCGGACGACGTGATGCCGAGGGTGAAGCCGCAGCCGAGCCCGAGATAACCGGCCGCGCCGGCCGCGCGATAATCGAGCCGGATATCCGTCCGCCGCGCGATCTCCCGCACCAGCAGGCCGGAGAAGATCAGGCTCAGGCCCCAGTTCAGCAGCGAGAGGAAGATGCTGAGCATCCCGACAAAGACCACCGCGCCGCGCCCGGTCTTCGGCACGCTCGCGAGCCGCGCCAGCACGGCTGCGACCGGCGGCGACATCGCCACGACGTAACCGCCGATCGCAACCAGCGCCATCTGCATCGTGAAGGGAATCAGATTCCAGAACCCGTCACCAAACGCGCGGCTGACAGCGAGCGGCGAGCCGCCATGCAGGATCGCGCCAGCGGCAACCGCGATCACGGCGATCAGGACGAAGACATACGCATCCGGAAACCAGCGCTCGGCGAACGCCACCAGGGCCTGCGAAAATCGCGCCATGATGTTATCAGCGACAGGTTTTCGCAGGCTCACGGTTTGATCGTGCGTTGCATTCGTCATCAATCTGATCCCCTTCCGGTGATGCGGTTGGCCTTCAATCGTGTTGGTCATCAAAGTGCGAGCGTGAGGTCGGTGAGCGGCACGGCCTGGCAGGCGAAGCACTGCCCCTCGCTCCCATCGACAGGGCCGAGATGGGTGAATTCCCCATCGACCACTTCGACCGCGCAGCTTTCGCATTGCCCGACACGGCAGCCGCTCGGCAGCGCAACGCCCGCCGCACTTGCGGCGTCGAGCAGCGTCCCCTGCTCCGGTCCCCACGAGAAACTCTGTTTGCTGCTGGCAAGCCGGATGGTTCGCGGCGCAAGGTCGCTCGGCACCGACGGCGGCGACACGAAGCTTTCGGCAAAGATGTCGAACCGCGGGATACCGAGCGCCACTGCGGCCTCGATCTGCGCCGTGACGAAATCCGGTGAGCCGCAGATGTAGACCAGCGGCCGGCGCGCCAAGAGCGGCTTGACCTGTTCGAGATCGAGCCGCCCCTTGCGCAGCGACGGCGAAGCGACCGGGTCCTGTGCGAGCGGCGCCGAATAGAACGTTACCCGCGTCAGCCCCGGCGTGCAGGCTTCCAGGTCGGCCAGGCGTTGCGCGAACGGATGCTCGCGGCTGCTGCGGCAGCCGTGGAGCAGCAGGACCTCGGCAACGCGATCTGGTTGCGCCGTGTGTTGCAGCGTCTCGAGATGGCTGATGAACGGCGTGATGCCGATGCCGGCAGCGAGGAAGACCAGCGGCCGCGGCCCCTTCAATGGTGGCGTGAAGATGCCGCCCGGCGGCTCCAGCAGAACATGGTCTCCAACCGCGAGACCATGCAGACGATCCGGCATGAAGAACGGCGCATCGCTGCTCCGCGCTTCACCGAGGAAACGTCCCTTCACCGCAATCGATAACGCTTGCGGCAGGTTGCCCGATCCGGTCAGCGAATAGGCGCGCGCCTCGGTTGCGTCAGGCAACGCGATCATCACGTGTTGCCCCGGCAGGAAGTCCGGCAGCGGACCACCGTCAAGCGGTAGCAGGCTGAGGGCGATGACGTTATCGGCCTCGGCCCTGCGCTCGCCAACCACGAACCGCCGCTGGCCGCTCCAGACGCCGCGGCTGGCCACGTCGTCCCGCCTGATATCACAGACGATTGCGCGCAGCGGAACGGAACCGCTGACCGGATCGCGCGCATCGTCGTGCAGCACCGCGTTGATGTTGCGCGTGAGGGGGCCGGCCGCAGCCGAGCGATCGCGGCCGAGCTGCGGACAATCCTCCCACCAGCCGAATTCGGCGACAACAACCCGTTCGTCTAGCGCCGCATTGAGGCGCACCTTCAAGCGCACGGCCCCGCCTTGTGTTTCCACCACGGCCCAGTCGCCCTCCACCAGTCCGCGCCGCTCGGCGAGCTGCGGGCTGATCTCGACAGCCGGATCGGGCGACTTTCGCCGCAGTGAGGCGACATGCCGCCAGGAGGAGTGAACGAACCAGCCGCTCTTGGCGGTGGAGAGCACGAGCGGAAAGCGTTCGTTTGCCGCTGCCGTGAGCGGGCTGCCGACCGGTTCGACATGATCGGGCAACGGGTCATACCCGTGTCCCAGCATAAGCTCCGAATAGATCTCGACACGGCGTGTCGGCGTCGCAAAGCCCGCCGCCGTTCCGTCCTCGCGCGTGACGGCGTATTTTTCATTGCGGAAGACCTGCGGGAAGCGGCGTCCTTCGGGATGTTCGCGCAGATCCTCGACACCGATGCCGAGCGGCGCCAGCTGATAATTCCAGCCGGCCTTGATGTCGCCGCCGAAGAACAAGTCCCCCATGCCGAGCTTGAGCGCGAGTGCGGCGGCAATCTCATAATCGGCCTTCACCGCGCCCACCGGCTCGACCATGCGCGGGCGAAACTGCACGGTCTCGACGGCTTGCTGCGTGATCTCGAACCCGATCTTGAGCGCGTCGCGCTCCCACGGTGTGCCGGCCGGCAGGACGAAGTCGGCGCTTTCCGCGGTCGGGTTCATGAACATGTCGATATGAACCTGAAATTCCAGCGCCTTCAGCGCCGCACGGTTGCGCTCGGAATGGCCCTGCGAGACGACGAAGTTGGTGCCGAAGGCGACCAGCGCGCGCACGCGGTAAGGTTCGCCCTCGAGCACGGCGTGGCTGAAATCGCGCGCCGTGATCCAGCCCTTCGCCGGCGGGCCGAGCGGCAATTCGGCAATGCCTAGCGCCTTGGCCTGCTGCTCCGGCGGCAGGATGTTGTAGTCGTTGAGAGGACGTGTCGGCGGCGGCACCGGCCAGCGGTTGCCGCCTGGCCGATCGCACGCGCCGGTCAGCGCGTAGAGCGACGCGATCGCGCGCTCGATCGCGGTGGCGTTGGTGTGCTGGCCGACGCCGGTCCAGGAATGATAGGCAAGCCGCGGCCGGGCGGCGAGCAGCGCGTTGAACGCGTCGATGTCCTCGCCACGCAGCCAGGTCAGTTCCGCCACGCGCGCCGGCGTATAGGGCGCGGCGCGCTCGGCCAGCAATTCGAACGCGGTCACCGCCGATATCGTCCGACCGTCGCAAGCACGGATCGACAGCGCGCCGCGAAGCCGGCCGCCGCGCGCCGGCGCGTAACGGGTGTCGCAAGCCACTGGCGACCCGGACGCATCGAGACGAACGAAGGCCTCAGGCGCGCCATCCGGCCACAACGCATCGGCGCGCAGGAAGCGCCCGGTCGCACGATCGACCAGCAGCGATCCATTGGTCCATGCGTCGACGAAGTCTGCATCGAAGCTGCCGGTCGCGATGAGATGACGGATCGCGCCCATCGCAAGCGCGCCATCAGCGCCCGGGCGAATCCGCAGCCAGAGATCGGCCTGCTGACCCGAGCCGTTCGGCTTGGGATCGATCACGACGACCTTGGCGCCGCGCCGCCGCGCGTCAGCGATCCGCGTCGCCTGGGCGAGCCAGGTGCGCGCGGGATTGTGGCCCCACAGGATGATCGCATCGGCATTGTCGTAGTCGGGAAAGCCGATGCCGCGACCGAAGGTCAGCGCGTGCGCATAGTCCTTGTGCCAGCCGCAGATCTCGACCGCGTAGATCAGGTTGGGACTGCCGAAGCCGCGAATGAAGCGCTCGACCCACTCAAAGCTGTCGACCATCGGCGTGCCGCTCGGCGTGGTGACGCCGAACGCCACCGCCTCGGCGCCGCTCTCGGCGCGGATCCTGCCGAGCCGGTCGGCGATCTCGGTCAGAGCCTCGTCCCACGACACCTCGACCCAGCCCGGATCGGCGGCATCACGCGACCGGGTCCGCTTCAGCGGCACGGTCAGACGGCGCGGGCTGGCGACGATTTCGGGGGCGGCCCGGCCCTTGGCGCAAAGCGCGCCGCCGGTCGGGTGGTTATTCAATACCTCCACGCCGACAACCCGCCCGTCCTCGACCACGGTGACAGCCCCGCAGCGCGAGCGACAAAGCGTGCAATAGCCGGGTAGACGCTGTTTCACCATCGTCTCATCTTCAAGTCAACCCTTGTGACGCATTTTTGTAATGCGTTACACATTTACGTCATACGCTACCAGCCGCGTCAAGGCTAAGTAATAATCAGGGACGAATCGGAGCTCCCGGCGAGAGGCACCCATGGACCAGAATTTGCGCGAACAGGTGCTGCAGCGGGTGCGCGCCGAGATCATTTCCGGGCAGAGCCTTCCCGGAACGATGTATTCGGTGCCGTCACTCGCGGCGAGTCTGGGCGTCTCCTCGACGCCGGTGCGCGAGGCGCTGCTCGAGCTCAGCCGCGGCGGCCTGGTCGAGCCGATGCGCAACCGCGGCTTCAAGGTGGTGGAGCCGTCGCTGACCGAGCTGCGCAATTTGTTCGACATGCGCGAGGTGCTGGAGCTGCACGCCGCCGTGCTGGTCGCCGCCAATCCTCCGAAGGATCTACCCGTCGTGCGCGGCTGGGCCGACCAGATCGCCAAGGCCGTCGAGACCGACGACGTCCAGCTCTATCTGGAGGCCGACCGCAACTATCATCGCGAGTTCATCGCAGCCGCCGGCAATGAACTGCTGACCGACATGGTGATGGGACTACGCGACAAGATGCGGCTCTACGGCATCAGCTCACGCGCCGGCCTCGAGCGGCAGCAGGCCTCGGTGCCCGAGCACTACCGGCTGATCGAGCTCGCGCTCGCCGGTGAGACCGAGGCGCTGCCGACGCTACTTCGCAGCCACATCCGCTCCTGGGAGCCAATCTTCGTCGACGCATTGATGCGCTCGAAGGAGTACGCGCGCGAGCCGCTGAGGCAGGCGCGGGGCTAACGCGGAGCGAAGCAGACGGCCGGTCGCGGCGATCGGCTAGTCCAGAATACTCTTGTAGTGCTCCGAGAAGACATCGCGGCCGATGATCAGCCGCATCACTTCGGAGCTTCCCGCCAGGATCCGATTGACGCGCGCGTCGGTGAACATGCGGCTGATCGGATATTCATCCATATAGCCGGCGCCGCCGTGCAACTGGACGCCGAGATCAAGCATCTTCCACTCGACTTCCGATGACATCATCTTGGCCTTGGCGCCCATATTGCTGGTCAGGCGCCCCGCATTGTGCTCGGCCACGCAGTGATCGACATAGACCTGCACGAGATCGATTTCGGCATCCATCTCCGCCATGCGGAACTGGGTGTTTTGCTGTTCGGCGAGCGGCCTGCCGAACAGCTTGCGATCCATCACGTAGGCGCGTGTGATGTCGAACGCCTTACGGCCGTTAGCGATCGATCCGACCGCGGAGATCAACCGCTCTTCGGCAAGACCTTCCATCAGATAGTAGAAGCCCCTGCCCGGTTCTCCGAGCACGTTGGCCTCGGGCACCTTCACATTGTCGAAGAACAGCTCGGCGGTGTCCTGCGCCGGCATGCCCATCTTCTTGAGATTGCGGCCGCGCTCGAAGCCTTCCATGCCGCGCTCGACGATCAACAGCACCATGGCGTGCTTCTTCTCGGCGCCTGCGAGCCTGGCGGCTACGATCACCACGTCGGAATTGATGCCGTTGGAGATGTAGGTCTTCGAGCCATTGAGCAGGAAATGATCGCCCTTGTCCTCCGCGGTCGTCCGCATGCCCGCGAGGTCCGAGCCCGCGCCGGGCTCGGTCATCGCGATGGCCAGGATCGTCTCGCCGCTGACGCATTTGGGCAGGAAGCGATCGCGCTGTTCTTCGGTGCCGAAGCGCTTGAAATAGGAGCCGACCAGGCGGCTGTGCAGCGTGTTGAACCAGCCCTTGCAGCCGGAGCGCGCGGTCTCCTCGATGATGATCTGCTCATAGCGGAAGTCCTCGTCGCCCATCCCGCCATATTTCTCTTCAGGCCAGATCATCAGGAAGCCGAGATCGCCTGCCTTCTTGAACGCGCTGCGGTCGACGATGCCGGCCTCCCGCCACGCCTCCATATGGGGCGCGATCTCGCTGGCGAGGAATTTGCGGTAGGCGTCGCGGAAGATGACCTGGTCTTCGGTAAAGCTGCGCATCATTCACCCAATGGCGCTCTCAAGCGGCGCGGAAACCGGCCGGCGTGCGGCGAAGCACTGACAAAGAAATTCGGAGCGCCGGTTCTGCTTCAATCAAAACCGGCGCTGTCATTGAACAGGCGACGCCTTACTTGCCCTTCCAGTTTGGCGCGCGTTTTTCTGCGAAGGCAGCCGCGCCCTCGCGGGCATCCTCGGACACGAAGACCGGAGCGACGATCTCCTGCTGCTTCTTCCACATCTGGTCTTCCGGCCAGAGCTGGGATTCGACGATCACCTGCTTGGATGCCTTGACGGCGAGCGGGCCATTGGCACCGATCGCGGCTGCAAGCTCAAGCGCGGCGTCGAGGGCGGGGCCATCGGTCACGCGATTGATGATGCCGAGCTCGTAAGCGCGCTGTGCGCCGAAGAACTCGCCTGTCAATGCGAACTCCATCGCCACGCGGAACGGCATCTGGCGCGGCATGCGGATCAGCCCACCGGCCGCAGCAGCCAGCCCGCGCTTCACCTCGGGGATGCCGAACTTGGCGTTGCGGTTGGCGACGATCATGTCGCAGGACAGCGCGATCTCCATCCCGCCGGCGAGCGCGTAGCCGTCGACGGCCGCAATCAACGGCTTCTTCGGCGGCGCCTCGGTGAGGCCGGCGAAGCCGCGGCCGGGGATCGACGGCCGCTCGCCCTTCAGGAATCCCTTGAGGTCCATGCCCGAGCAGAATGTGCCGCCGGCGCCGGCTATGATGCCGACGCTGAGGGCATCGTCGGCGTCGAGTCGGTCGATCGCTGCGGCCACGCCCTTGGAGAGGGCGAGGTTGGCCGCGTTCTTGGCTTCCGGCCGGTTCAACGTGACGATAAGTATCGGTCCGCGGACTTCAGTGAGGACCGGATTTTCTTCGGACATCGCTTTCGTCTCCTGTTGCCGTTCTTAGCGCGGAGCCATGCGGATGGCGCCATCGAGGCGAACGTCTTCGCCGTTGAAGTAGCCGTTGGTGATCATGGTCAGCGCGAGATGCGCATACTCCTCCGGCATGCCGAGACGCTTCGGGAACGGCACCGACGCGCTGAGCGCGGCCTTGACGTTCTCCGGGGCGCCTTGCAGCAGCGGTGTGTTGAAGATGCCCGGCAGGATGGTGTTGACGCGGATGCCCTCGGCCATCAGGTCGCGCGCGATCGGCAGGGTCATGCCGACGACGCCGGCCTTCGAGGCGGAGTAAGCCGCCTGCCCCATCTGGCCGTCCTCGGCCGCGACCGACGCCGTGTTGACGACGGCACCGCGCTCACCGTGCTCCAGCGGGGACAGCGACAGCATGCCCTGCGCCGACTTGGCGATGCAGCGGAAGGTACCGACCAGGTTGATCTGGATGATGCGGTTGAAGGCATCGATCGGGAAGTGCGTCGGCTCGCCGGTCTTCTTGTCCCGACCGGCGGTCTTCACCGCGTTGCCGGTGCCTGCGCAGTTCACCAGGATGCGCTCCTGGCCGTGCGCCGCGCGGGCCTTGGCAAAGCCCGCATCGACCTGCTCGTCGGAGGTGACGTCGACCTTGCAGAACACACCGCCGATTTCCTTGGCGATAGCTTCACCCTTCTCTTCGTTGAAGTCGAAGATCGCGACTTTGACGCCTTGCGCAGCGAGCGCCCGCGAGGTGGCTGCGCCGAGGCCGGAAGCGCCGCCGGTGACGACGGCGGCGACCGATGAATCGAGTTTCATGGCAATATCCTTTCGCGATCAGATGCGTTCGATGATGATGGCCGGTGCCATGCCGCCGGCGGCACACATGGTGACGAGACCATAACGTCCGCCGCTGCGCTCGAGCTCGTCGAGCGCCGTGCCGATCAGGATCGATCCGGTCGCGCCGATCGGGTGGCCGAGCGCGATCGAGCCGCCATTGATGTTGACCTTCTCGCGATCCAGCTCGAGGTCGCGGATGAACTTCTCGGCGACGACCGCAAAGGCCTCGTTGATCTCCCAGACGTCAATGTCGTCCTTGGTCAGGCCGGCCTTGGCGAGAACCTTCTTGGCTGCCGGGACCGGCGCGTTGAGCATCAGCGTCGGATCATCACCCTGATTGGCGTAGGCCACGATGCGGCCGCGCGGCTTGAGGCCGTGCTTCTCGGCATATTGCTTCGACGTGATCAGCACCGCGGCGGCGCCGTCCACCACGCCCGAGCTGTTGCCGGCATGATGCACGCCCTTCCACTCGAGGTCCGGGTAACGGCGCTGGATCTGCTTCTTGAACGTCACGCCGTTGCCGAGGTCGAAATCGGCAAGCTGCTCGAAGCTCGGCTTCAGCGAAGCAAGGCCTTCGGCCGTGGTCTCGGGGCGCGGGAATTCCTCACGACCGAGGGCGACGCTGCCGTCGTCGTTGAGCACGGGGATCACCGACTTGGCGAAGCGGCCTTCATCGATCGCCCGCTTGGCGCGCTGCTGGCTGACCAGCGCCAGGGCATCGCAGGCCTCCCGGCTGATTCCCTCGCGCGTGGCGATGGCGTCGCCGCACACGCCCTGGTGCGACTGCGGGTGAATCTCGTCAAGCGCCGGATTGCCCGAACCCATCATCCGCGCCGGCTGTCCCGCCTTGGAGCGTTCGGCTGCGAGGGTCTGCTGATAGCTCATCATCTCGGTACCGCCGGCGATGACGCAATCCTCCATGCCCGACATCACCGAAGCTGCCGCAAGGTTCACCGACGTGATGCCGCCGCCGCAGAAGCGATCCAGCGTCGTGCCGCTGGCGTTGATGTCGTAGCCGGCCGCGAGCGCCGACATGCGTCCGAGATCGCCGCCCTGCTTGCCCTCCTGGGTCGAGGTCGACCAGATGATGTCATCGACGGTCGACGTATCGAGCTTGTTGCGCTCCTTGAGCGCGCCGAGCACCGTTGCCGCCAGTTGCTGCGGATGCAGGTGCGACAGCGCACCCTTGCCCGGCTTGCCGATGCCGCGCGGCGTGCGGACCGCGTCAATGATGTATGCTTCAGACATGCGTTTCCCTCTGCTTTGGATGTTTCTTGACCGTGAGCTCGCGCCGAATGGTCCCGACCGTTTCCGCTGCGAATTCTACCCCGGAACTAGCCGAGGTGTCAGCGGTGTGGCGTGACCGCAAGCGGCGCGGCAACCGCGGTGCGCTGATCTTCGAAGTACTCGAAGCGCGAGTTGATCAGCATCGACGGTTGCGCCGTTGCGCGCTCCCGCTCGTCGGCGCAGACGGGCTTATCGCACCCCTCCGCAAACAGCGGGACGCCGGGCGCGGCGGCATGCGGACCGAGAGCATATTTCTGCTCTTGCGGCAGGTAGATCAACTGGCCGATCTGGGTGAGGGTCAAGGTGAGACGGGAGACCGTCGATCGGGGAAGGCCGCAGCGATCGGCGATTTCGCGATTGCCCAGGCGTATGCTTCGACCTTCGAAGCAACGCACGATGTCGAATGCGCGCGATACCACCTGTATCACGCGCCGGTTGTCCGTGCCGGCGGTGTCTTGCGCCATCAGTACCTCAGATCGACGTCCCATCGTTTACGCCTCACTCCTCATTGTCATACGGGTGAATGAAACCCACCCTGGTTCGGGCAGGACGCGCCGGTCCGCGACATCGCTGTCGAGCGCGCAACGCCGAGCGGCGCACGCGTGAACGGGCCTGCATGCAGGATCTGACGGCGGCGATCGGCGCACGCCGTGTCGGCGACCATGATGATCGAGCCGGCGCTGTGCCATGGCCGCGCGGCAACGAATTCGGCATGCCGGACAAGGCCATTCCCGGTCTGTTCGAGGCCGGTCTGCATGGCGCCGATGGGCGCCTGGCCGTCCAGCCCGGTGAAGCTGCGATCGTGCGGGGCTAGCAGCTTCGGATAGCGACGGCCGGCCAGCATCAGGCGGATTCTTTCCCTAGGGTTTCAGGCCTTAATTAATTGATTAATTAGTCAGGTGATTAAAGTGGGCGCTCCCCCCTGTCAACCGTCTTCGCCGCAGGGCGCCCCGCGCCCGGGTCGCACCTCGCACATCGCTCAAGCCGCCCGGGGCCGGCTTGTCGGGCCGTAGCTGCCGATCCCTCGTGACGACCGTCAGACCGATGCTGGACGGTGATCAAACGAAATGCGCGACACGAGAGCCCACCCGCACGCGCCGAGACGCAGCGACGGGGCATGCGATTTCTTGGTTGCATATCAGCTTTCGTCGTTCGCTATGGCGCGCGCTCACGCGTCTCGCTCCGCAAGCACCGCCCAGATCCCAAAATGCCGTCGCCGATCGGCGATCGCTCCGAGAATGAATTTCCTTTGTCAGTTCGACGGACGAAGCGACCGTTCCATAGAGCCGGCATGGTTCGATTCATTGATTGCAAATTGGACGCGTTGATCACGGTTCGCGTTCGAGCCGGGCAAAGACGTGCTATTTTACGGCGACGACTATTCGACGGAGGTTTTATGCGTCTCGCATCCTCTTGGCTTCACGCCCTCGGTCGCATGACCCGACAGTTCCAGCGGTGGTGCAGGAAGCTCGCCCGCACCCCAAATCCCGACGGACAGCGCGATTTGCACGAGGTCTTCCTGTTCGGGCCGCACGGCTAGTTGAGCCGGTCGCGCACAGGGCGCGCTGCGGTTTCGGCTGACCCAAGACACCTGCCCAAGACATTTGCCGAAGACACTTGCGGCCAACGTTCTCGCCGTGGCCGCCTGTCCACGTTTCCGAACGTTTGACTCCTGGCTCTGCACGTTTCATGCAATCGAGTGGTTGGTGGAGGGCAGCATGACTAATATCGCTGGACGGCATGTCATCATCGTTGGTGGGGGTGCCAGCGGCGTCTTGCTGGCGTATCAATTGCTGCATCAGTCATCTTGCAATCTCCGCGTCACGTTGATCGAGCAGCGTCCGGATATCGGCCGCGGCATCGCTTACCACACCGGAAATCCCGACCATCTGCTCAACGTCCGCGCTGCGAATATGAGCGCGCTTCCGGACCAGCCGGATCATTTCTGGCGTTGGCTGGTGTCACGGCAGGACGAGGTGCCGCTCTGTCCTGATCCCTATTGCTTTGTTCCCCGGCGGGTCTACGGCGATTACATCGCCAGCCTGCTTGAGCAAGGTGCGTCCGATTGCACCGACGGGCAACGTCTCACGATCGTGCGCGGCACCTGCGTCGACGTCAGCGAGGACTCGGACGCGGCTATCGCTACGCTGGACGACGGCCGCTGCCTTGCAGGTGATACCATCGTACTTGCCACCGGGCACGACATGCGCGCAAGCAACCCGGGGCACGCTGATCCCTGGACGCCGCCGTCGGCCGCTCCCATCGATGCCGACGCGACTGTCCTGATCCTCGGAACCGGACTCACGATGGTCGATTACGTCCTCTCGTTGCTGCGTGATGGACACCGCGGGCCGATCATTGCGATGTCGCGACGCGGCCTGCTCGCCAAGCCACATCGCCGGGTCGATCCCGTTCGTATCGCCGAGACCGACGTTCCGTTCGGTGCCAGCGTCAGTCAATTGACGCGTTGGCTCCGCGCGCGTGTCGAGCGGCATGCCGCCGAGGGCGGCGACTGGCGTGGTGTGATCGATGGGCTTCGGCCCTACACTCAACGGCTATGGCGTGAGCTCCCGTTGACGTCGAAGCGCCGCTTTCTCGAGCATGCGCGAGCCTGGTGGGATGTGCATCGGCACCGGATGGCGCCGGAAGTCGAGGCCCGCATCACCGGGGCACTCTATGACGGACAGCTCAGCCTGATTGCGGCAAAGATGGTTCGAATCGAACCGAACGATGCCGGCGCTGCGGTCGCATATCGCCTGCGCGGGGACACCGAAACCAGGCAGCTGCAAGTCGGCACCGTCGTCGACTGCACCGGCATCGTGAAGGATCCGCGTGCGACGCCCAATCCGGCCGTGCGCAGCCTGTTTCAACGGGGCCTCGCCTGCGTCGGTCCGCTCTGCATCGGCATCGAGACCGACCCCGATTGCGCGATCGTCGACCGTGAAGGCGTCCCGTCGCGCCGCCTGTTCGCGGTGGGCCCGCTGACCCGCGCGGCGTTCTGGGAGATCATCGCGATTCCCGACATCCGCAATCAGTGCGCCGAACTCGCTGCCCTGCTCTCCCGCACTGGAGATACAGGGCAACACCAGTTCCGCCGCGAACTGACGCGCGTTTAGCTGCTGAAGCCGGCCGGAATGAACGCCGGCAGCTTGTCCTCGATGAATTTCTTCACCTCGGGCGAGTTGAAGACCTGGATGAAGGCCTTGAGGCGCGGATCGTCCTTCTTGTCCGGCCGCGCCGTGAAGCGCAGCACCAGCCCGTCATCGACCGTGCGATCGATCAGCAGCGCCGATTTCGGATCGCCGCCCGCGGGGATCAGATAGGTGATGTTGACGAGTGCGAGCGTGACGTCGTCGAGCGAGCGATAGGTCTGCGCCGGATCGAGCTCGACGATCTTCAGATTCTTGGGGTTCTCGATGATGTCGAACCGGCTCACCGCGAAGCCCTTGCCCGGCGTCAGCTTGATCAGGCCGGCCCGCTCAAGCAGGATCAATCCACGTGCGCCGTTGAGCGGCTCGTTCGGGATCGCGACGCTGTCGCCGGGTTTGATCTCGTCGAGTGACTTGATCTTCTTCGAGAACAGCCCGACCGGTGCGATCACGCCGACCTTGTCGACCTGGACCAGATTGAAGCCGCGCTGCTTGTTCTGGATCGCAAGATAAGTGCCGTGCTGGAACAGGTTGGCGTCGACGTCGCCGCTGTTGACCACCTCGTTCAAGGCCACCCAATCGGACAGCTCGATGACCTTGACGTCCTGCCCTTTGTCCTTGGCCAGCTTGGCGGCGAACGCTGCGAGTTGGCCGACCGGACCGGCGCTGGTCGCGATCTTGAGGGGTTCGTCGGCGACGGCGCTCGCCGTCAGGGCAAGGACAACGCCTGCCGCTTGCGCCAGGCGCAACAATGTCTTCATCATCTCAATCCTGTGTTGATTTTACCAAGTGCGATCACGCCGCCTTGCGGGCGCTGCTGCCAGCCTCGGCCTGGGCCAATGCCTGAACGAGGTCGGCGATGATGTCGTCAGGGTGCTCGATCCCGACCGAGAGCCGCACATAGCCGGGCGTGACGCCGGCCGCGATTTGCTCCTCGCCGGTAAGCTGCTGGTGGGTGGTCGAGGCCGGATGAATCGCGAGCGACCGCGCATCGCCGATATTGGCGACATGATAGAACAGCCTCAGCGCATCGATGAAGCGGCGACCGGCCTCGACATCACCTTTCAACTCGAAGCCGACCAGCGCGCCATACCCCCCTTTCAGATAGGTGTCGGCGCGGCGGCGATTCTCCCCGTCCTGCAATCCCGGGAAGATCACATGGGAGACGCCGGGGTGCCTGGCCAGGAACTCCGCCACCTTGATGGCATTCTCATTGTGCTGACGCAGCCGCAGCGGCAACGTCTCGAGCCCCTGGATGAACTGGAAGGCATTTTGCGGCGCGATCGCAGCGCCGAGGTCGCGCAACAGCTTGACACGCGCCCGCAGGATGTAGGCGATCGGACCGAGCGGCTTGGCCGCCTCCGTCCAGATCGCGCCGTGATAGGCGGCGTCGGGCTGCGTCAGCAGCGGAAAGCGCTCGGCATGCGCCGCCCAGTCGAAATTGCCGCCGTCGACGATCGCGCCACCGATCGACGTGCCGTGGCCGCCGATATACTTCGTCGTCGAATAGACCACGATCGCGGCACCATGCTCGAACGGACGCGCGATCAGCGGCACCGCCGTGTTGTCGAGGATCAGCGGCACGCCGAGCGAGCGGCCGATATCGGCCACTTCCCTGATCGGGAACACGTTGAGCTTGGGATTGGGCAGAGTTTCGGCAAAATAGGCGCGGGTCTTCGCATCGGTGGCACGACGGAAATTCTCCGGATCGGCCGGATCGACGAACCGCACCTCGATGCCGAACTGCTTCAAGGTTTGCGACAGCAGCGTCCAGGTGCCGCCATAGAGATCGGTCGAAGAGACGATGTTGTCGCCGGCCTGGGCGATGTTGAAGATGGCAAAGGCCGACGCTGTCTGGCCTGAGGCCACGGCGAGCGCGCCGACGCCGCCTTCCAGCGCCGCCAGCCGTTCCTCGAAGGCGTCCGCCGTCGGGTTCTTGATCCTTGTGTAGATCTGCCCGATCGCTTCCAGCGCGAACAGCCGCGAGGCATGGTCGGTGTTCTCGAACTGGAATGAAGTGGTCTGATAGATCGGAACCGCCACCGCACCAGTTGCGGGATCGGACCGGTAGGACCCGCCATGCAGGGCGAGCGTCTCGAGATTCTTCGTGTCGACCGGCATTTTCGAACTCTCCTGGGATCGGTGAACCAAGCGCTGCAAGTCGCGAAATGATGCGCAGCGACTTTGCTGCTGTCGAGATGTCCGGGAAAATAGCGATGGACGTGCTGACGTCTCGCGGGACGACATCCTGAATTTTTCAGACAGATCATCCGGCACGAAGCATTTGTTTCGTGTGCCGGCGGCCAGTGCCGGCGCGTGAGATCGCGGATCACACAGTGAGTGACGGCCTGCGGTTCGAGCTGCATGAACGCGTCCAACCCGCCTGCGAGCATCGATGAGCGTAACTTGCTATCGAAGAATTCCGCTGCAGCAGGATTTTTGCGCAGACCGTTCGAATAGAAAACAACGTCGCGCAGGCATACTGCTACGTTGTCCCGACACGATCACTATCGGAACAGGTCGATGGCAAAATCGAGAGAGCTTCGCTTCAACGCGTTCAACATGATGGCGCCTAGCCACAACTGGGCCGGCCTGTGGTCACATCCGCGCGATACCTCGCTCGATTACAACTCGCTCGATTACTGGGTCAATTATGCGGAGACTGCCGAGCGAGGACTGCTCGACGGCATCTTCCTGGCCGACGTGTTCGGCATCTATGACGTCTATGGCAACAATCCGGACACAGCGCTGCGTCACGCCGTTCAATTGCCGAATGCAGAGCCGACCTTGCTGGTCTCGGCCATGGCGCTCGTCACGAGGCATCTCGGCTTCGGCATCACGTCCAACCTTACCTACGAACACCCTTACCAGCTCGCGCGACGCTTCTCGACGCTCGATCATCTCACCAACGGGCGGATCGGCTGGAATATCGTGACCGGCTATCTCGACAGCGGCGCCCGCGGCATGGGCATCGACGCGAGCCGCGCCCATGACGAACGCTACGAGGCAGCGGAAGAATTCCTCGCTGCGAGCTATAAATTATGGGAAGGCAGTTGGGAGGATGACGCAGTGCGCCGGGACCGCGCGGCTCGCATCTTCACCGACCCCTCCAAAATCCATCCCGTCTGTCATGAAGGGCCCCACTATAAGGTTGACGGCATCCATCTTGCGGAGCCCTCCCCGCAACGCACGCCCCTGCTTTATCAGGCGGGCACCTCGAAGCGCGGCCGCGCTTTCGCGGCGCGGCACGCCGAGGCAATCTTCCTCAACGGCCAGACCAGGCCAATTCTCACCCATGCGGTCCGCGACATCAGGAGCGCCGCCAAGGAGTTCGGGCGCGATCCCTATGATATCCGCCTTTTCGCCGGCGCGACCGTGATCGTCGCGCCGACCCGGGCGGAAGCCGAAGATCTGCTCGCGGACTATGCCGCACATGTCGACCAGACCGGGCAGCTCGCTCTGCTCTCGGGTTGGACCGGCATCGATTTCTCGACCTATCGTCCCGACCAGGCGGTGCAATATGTCGAGAGCAACGCGATCCAGTCGATGGTGGAGAACTTCACCCTGCGGAGCGACCGCCCGGTCACTGGTCGGCGACCTTGCGACACTGAGCCGCGTCGGCGCACGATCCCCCTTCGTGGTCGGCTCGCCCCAGGATGTCGCGGACGAGCTGATCGCCTGGGCGGAAGACACCGACGTCGACGGTTTCAACCTGTTCCGCCTCGTCGCGCCCGAATCGCTCGACGCCTTTGTCGACCTCGTGGTGCCGGAACTGCAATCACGCGGCGTGTACAAGACGGCCTATCGCGAAGGCACGCTGCGGGAAAAGCTGTTCCCCGGGCGCGGACCGCGCCTTCATGCCACTCATCCCGGCGCGGGGTACCGGCACTTGCGCTCGAACGCAGTCCGCTCCGATACCGCCGAATAGCGCCGTGGCCTGACTCGGACCCGCGTGTTGTCTTGGGCCGCGGCTACCAGCTCGGCAGCACGGCGCCCTTGAACTTGGTCAGGACAAACTCCTTGACCTCAGCCGTGTGATAGCTGTCCACGAGGGTCTTGACCCACGGCTTGTCCTTGTCCACGGCGCGAACCGCGATCAGGTTGACGTAAGGCCCCTTCGGGTCCTCGCGCAGGATCGGGTCCTTGACCGGATCGAGGCCGGCCTGGGTCGCATAGTTCGTGTTGATCACTGCGGCATCAACATCGTCGAGCGCACGAGGCGCCTGGGCCGCATCGACCTCGACGAATTTGAGCTTCTTCGGATTGTCGGTGACATCCGGGACTGTCGGCTTGAACCCGACGCCGTCCTTCAACTTGATCGCACCCTTGTCGCGCAGCAGCAGCAGGGCCCGGCCGCCATTGGTGGGATCATTCGGGATCGAGACCTTGCCGCCGTCCGGAATCTCCGCCCAGCTCTTGTGCTTCTTGGAATAGACGCCGATTGGGAAGTTGACCGTCAACCCCACCGCCTCGATCTTGTAACCGCGATCGGCCTTCTGGTTGTCCAGATAAGGCTGGTTCTGGAACGAATTGGCCTGGATATCGCCGGCGTCGAGCGCTGCGTTCGGCACCACATAGTCGGAGAACTCGACCAGCTGGATATCGAGCCCATTCTTTGCCGCGATCGGCTTCACGGCCTCGAGGATTTGCGCATGCGGCCCCGGCGTCACGCCGATCTTGATGGTTTCCGCCGCGACAGACGCCGACCAGAGCGTGAGCGCGCTGGCAAACGCAACAATGGAACGAAAGGACATTTGGGTCTCCACAGCAATTGTCAGTATTGCGAAAAAAGGGCGCCGAAGAGATCGGGGCCGGTCTCAGCGATGGCGCAGGCGGCGGTTGACGCGGCGGGCGAGATAGTCGCCGGCCGTCTGCACCGTCTGCACCAGCGCGATCAGGACGACGACGACCGCGAGCATCATCTCGGGCATGAAACGCTGGTAGCCGTACCGGATGCCGAGGTCGCCCAGCCCGCCGCCGCCGACCGCTCCGACCATCGCCGAATAACCGAGCAGGCTGACGACCGCGAGTGTCAGCGCGAGCACCAGGCCCGGCAGCGCTTCCGGAATAAGAACCTTGAGCACGATTTGCAGAGGGCTGGCGCCAAACGACGATGCGGTCTCGATCAAGCCGGCATCGACCTCACGGATCGCCGCCTCGACCAATCGGGCGATGAACGGCATCGCGGCGATGGTCAACGGCACGATCGCCGCGCCCGAGCCGATGGAGGTACCCGCGATCAGGCGCGTGAACGGAATGATGGCAACCACAAGGATGATGAACGGCGTCGAGCGTGTCGCATTGACGATGATCCCCAGCACGCTGTTGACGGCCGGCGCTGCGAACAACTCCCCTTTGCGGCTGGTGGCCAGGAAGACGCCGATCGGAAGTCCGAATGCGGTGGCGATCAACGCAGCGATCGACACCATGAACAGGCTCTCGCCGGTGGCCTGAACGATCAGGTTGATGAGTTCACGCGACATAGCCGAGACGTTCCACCGGGAGGTTATTCTTGGAGAGATACAATACCGCCTTGTCGGCCGCGGCCTCGCCGCCGGGAATGCCCAGCGACAGCGAGCCGACATGTTGACCGCCGATCTCATCGATCCGCGCCGACAGCAGCGCGACGTCGATCGAGAGCTCGCGCGCAAGGCGGGCGACGATGGTGTCGCCGGCATCCGCTCCGCGAACCTGGATGCGAATGACGGCGTGACCACCGGCAACCGGTTGTGGTTGCAAGCGGCTTGCAAGCGACACCGGAACGCTGTCGCCGATCACCTCGGAGAGGAATGCCTGCGTGACCGGATGCGCGGGATGCGTGAAGATGTCGGCGACGTGACCACGCTCGACGATATGACCGCCGTCGATCACCACGACTTCCTTGGCGAGCTGACGCACCACCGACATTTCGTGGGTGATCAGGACGATGGTGACGCCAAGCTCGCGGTTGATATTGGCGAGCAGATCGAGGATCGAACGGGTTGTTTGCGGATCGAGCGCCGACGTCGCCTCGTCCGACAGCAGGACGTTCGGCCGCGTCGCCAGCGCGCGGGCGATGCCGATGCGCTGCTTCTGGCCGCCCGACAGCTCCGACGGGTAGCGATCATATTTGTCCGCGATGCCGACGAGCTCGAGCAGCTCCGCGACGCGGACCGCGATGTCGCGCCGCGACCAGCCCGCGATCTCGAGCGGCAGCGCGACATTGTCGGCGGCCGTGCGCGACGAGAGCAGATTGAAATGCTGAAAGATCATGCCGATCGAGCGCTGCGCCAGGCGCAGATCACGGCCCGAAAGTCCGGAGATATCGCGGCCGTCGACGACGACACGGCCGGTTGATGGTTTCTCCAGCCCGTTGATCAGCCGCACCAGGCTGGACTTGCCGGCACCGGAACGCCCGATCACACCGGTGATCGAGCCGCGCGGAATCGCGAAGTCGATGTCTTTCAGCGCCTGCACGCTCGGCTTGTCGCGGTAAGCCGGGTAGGCTTTCGAGACCCGCTCGAACCGGACCATGGCATCCGCCGTGGCCCGCGGATGCGCCAATGGCGACAGCGTCTCGACAGGTTCCGCTGCCGTCAGGGATTGATGCACGTTCATTCAGTCAGTCCATAAGGTCGCTTTGGTCGCCACGCGCGCAGTCGCGCCTCAATGACCAAAGAGCAAATAGCTGCGGTCGACGCCCCGGCGCTCGCTGGTCTCATCGGTCCAGCCCACGGCCCGGCGATAGCTGCCCATGCTGTCCGTTTGCTTGAGCGCAACGATGTCGATCGACTGCGCCTGATCCGCAAAGGGCGAAACATACAGCGCATCCTCGGGACAATAGAGCTCGCAGAGGAAGCAGGTCTGGCAATCGCCTTGCCGGGCGATTACCGGAATTCCGTCCGTCTTGTCAAATACGTTGGTGGGGCAGACGTTGACACAGATATCGCAGGACGTACAGCGCTCGCCGTCGATGACCTCGATCACTCCGCAGCCTCCGCATAGCTGGCCTCGGCATGACTCCGGGCCGAGGTCCAGATCTCGTCGAGGCCGCCGGTCGTCACATAATGCCGCTGCCGGCTGTCCTGATCGGGGAAGTCGTCGCGGCGATGCATGCCGCGGCTTTCCTGACGGGCAAGCGCGCTGCGGTACATCCACCGCGCGGTCGCCAGCATCGCCGCGGCCTCGCGCGCCCGCACGATCTCGGATGTGTCGGCAGCATCCGCTTCCGACACATCGCGCCACGCCGCGTCGAGGCGCCCTAGCGCGCCCTGCAATCGCGACGCCTCGCGGAAGTAGTTCAGCTCGTACGGGAAGACCTCAGCCTGAACGGCCCTCGCCAGCGCGGCCGGCGCGAATGCACGGCGCTGCCGGCTTCGAAATGCCACGGCGCCCGCGGACGACGATGTGCGCCTGGCAGCTGGTCCGACCTGAGTGGCATAGTCAGCAGCGCCTTGCCCGGCCCAGGCTCCCGACGACATCGCCCAGGCGGCATTGTGGCTGCCACCACCGGTGAAGCCACCGCAGATCAATTCGCGCGTCGCCGCGTCGCCGGCGGCATAGAGCCCTGGCACGCTGGTGGCGCAACTGTCGTCAACGATACGAAGGCCGCCGGTCCCCCTGACGGTGCCCTCCAGCCGCAACGTCACGGGAAAGCGGTCGTTGAATGGATCGATCCCGGTGCGGTCGAACGGCAGGAAGAAATTCGGCTGCGATACGCGCATATGATGCCGCACATCGTCATCAGCCTTCTCCAGCCTGGCATAGACCGGGCCCTCGAGCAGGGCGCGCGCAATCGCCGATCGCCCGCCCTTCGACGCCGCGCCGGGCACTACGCTGCCGTCGTCATAGGTGAAACTGGCCCAGCCGTAGAACAATGTCTTGGTCACCGAGCCGAACGCCGGTGAGATCGCGTAAGGGTTGGAGAACTCCATGCTGGTGAATTCGGCACCGACCTCCGCGGCCATCAGATAGCCGTCGCCGGTCAGCACATTCGATCCGAGCGTCTTGCTGAGGAATGCACAGCCGCCGGTGGCGATCACGACCGCCTTGGCCCGCACCGTCCAGCGATCCTGCTTCTGCCGGCGCACGCCGCTGGCGCCGGCGACGGCCCCGTCGTCGTCGACGAGCAGCTCAAGCGCCGGGCTGTGGTCGAGAATGGTGACGCCGGCCTGCTTGGTGCGCTTGCGCATCAAACGCATGTATTCGGGGCCCTGCAGCGAATTGCGTCGCGACGTGCCGCGGTCGTCAACCGGATAGGGATATCCCCAATCGGCCAGGCGATTGCTGTGCTGATAGGTGCTGTCGAGCACGCGCGCCATCCAGCGGCGATCCTGGAGATAGCCGCCCATCTTCTCGCGATTGGCCATCGCTGCCTCGCGCAGGGTCGGATCCGGATCAACGTACCAGACGCCCGTTCCCGCCGCGGCGGTGGCGCCCGATGTGCCGCAAAATCCCTTGTCGGCGAGCACCACCCGCGCGCCGCGCTCGGCGGCGCTGACCGCGGCCCAGGTCCCCGCGGGGCCACCACCTATCACCAGAACGTCGGCCTCGAACGCGACCGAGCCTTCAGGCGCGGACACGCGTTCGGCGCGATGAGTTGGGTTCGGCATGATGGAAAGCTCCAGGCGGATCGGTCACGGCGCAAGGCACGCCACAACACATCGTTGCGCGCGCGGGCCCGACTGGCAATTTCAGATATTTGCGGAGAGTTGGACGAAGCTTTCACCTGCCCTGCTGCGCAAAGAAGATTCGTGTCGCCGCATGCCGGATGTTGCGCCATCGGCCGACAACGCGACACGAGCTTGCACGCAAGGCTCGCCGGCGGGGACGGATATTTCTTTTTGCGCGCTCCGGGCCGCGATGCATTTTCCCGCGCGCATCGTGCCGATATCTAGCGACAAGCATCATCGCAGATACGGCCGTCATGTCTCATCGTCAGCTTCACCTCAACGTCAATCTTCTGCATTCCGGCGTCTATGCGTCGGCCTGGCGACTGCCCGACAGCGACCCGCGCGCCTGTTTCGACGTCAGCCACTACGTGCGCGTCGCCCAGATCGCGGAGCGCGGCAAGCTCGATGCAATCTTCCTGGCCGACACGCCCGCCATCACCGACCGCATCGACTACCGCTCGTTCATGTCGCTGGAGCCGACCATCGTGCTGGCAACCGTCGCCGCCGCGACCAGCCATATCGGGCTGATCGCGACGGCGTCGACGACCTACAACGAGCCGTACAACATCGCGCGCCGCTTCGCGACTCTGGATCTGGCGAGCGGCGGCCGCGCCGGCTGGAACGCCGTGACCACGGCCGATGCCTCCGCCAGCCGCAACTTCGGCCTTCCCACCGTGCTTGAGCACAAGGCGCGCTACGACCGGGCCAAGGAGTTCGCCGAAGTCGTCCATGCGTTGTGGGACAGCTGGGAAGACGATGCCTTTGTCGGCGACAAGGAGGCGGCGCGATTCGTCGACACGACCAAAGTCCACCCGATCGGACATCGCGGCAGCCACTACAGCGTGGCCGGCCCACTCAACGTCCCGCGTTCGCCGCAGGGACGTCCCGTCACCGTTCAGGCCGGCGGATCGAGCGACGGCCGCGACCTCGCCGCCGCGCAGGCCGAAGCGGTGTTCACGCTGGCCCAAACCATCGACGAAGGCGTCGCCTATGCGCGCGATCTGCGTGCCAGGGCTGCGGCGTACGGCCGCGCCGGAAGCTCCATCGTGATTCTGCCTGGACTCGCGACCGTCATCGGCAGCACGGAAGCGGAAGCCAAGCGGCGCCAAGACGAGCTCTGGGAGCTGGTTCCGATCGAATACAGCCTTGCGCGATTGGCCGGCACATTGCAGGTCGATCCAGCAATCCTCGATCTCGACAAGCCCCTGCCCGATCCTCTGCCGCTGCCGGCCAACGCCAACCACACCATGTTTCAGGGAACGGTCAACATCGCGCGCCGTGGCAATCTCACCGTCCGTCAATTGCTGCGCGCGCTCGGTGGCGGCGTCGGCCACCGGATCATCGTCGGCACGCCCGAGCAGATCGCCGACGACATCGAGGCCTGGTTCAAGGCCGGCGCGGCCGACGGCTTCAATCTGATGCCGGACGTGTTGCCGACCGGGCTCGACGTGTTCGTCGACACCGTGGTGCCGATCCTGCAGCAACGGGGGCTGTTTCGGCGCGATTACGCGGGCACCACCCTGCGCGAGCATTTTGGATTGCCGCGGCCGGTCAGCCGTTTTGCGCAACAACCGGCGACCGCCACGAGCGCCTGACGCATCAGCGCGAGCCGGCCAGATGTGCCGGATTGTCACCGGCGGGTGACTGCGCACGAACGCGCGGGATGACCTCCTTCGCAAAGCGCTCCATCTCGGCCTCGAACGGCTGGAACTGCAACATGAAGAGTTCAATGCCGGCGGCATGGAAGCCCTGGATGCGGGCCGCCACCTCGTCGTAGCTCCCGACTAATCCCGCAGCCGTCCCACCATTGCTGCCAACCCGCGCCGATTTCTGCATGGTCTGCATCATCACCACCTTGGGATCGGTGTTTTGCTTCTGGATCGCCTTCATTGGCGCATCCTTTCTGGAGAGATCGAGCAGCCGCTGGTAGGCCGCCTCGGCCTCGGCCCGGGTCTGGCGCGCAATCACGAAGGCGGACAGCCCGAAGCGAAGCGGAGCCGTGGCTCTCGGCCGCGCAGCCACGTCGGCGATCAGGCCAGCGACGTCGTCGAGCGGCTGTCCATTAATGAACCAGACATCGCCGTGATCGGCGACCAAGGCGCGCGCCGGCTCGGATTCACCCCCGACATAGATCAATGGCCGCGGCCGGTAGAGGCTGCCAGGCCGCAACACATAGTCCCTGACATCGAAATGCTCACCCTTGTAGGTCAGCCGCTCGCCCTGCATCAGGCGCGACACCACGGTGATCCACTCGCGGCCGTAGGCATAGCGGGCATCATGCTCTGCGAAACCGATGCCGGCCTTGTCGAGCTCGGGCCGGTTCCAGGCATTGACCAGGTTGATCGCAAAGCGGCCGCGGCTGATGTTCTCGATCCCGAGCGCGAGCTTCGCCAGCACGACCGGATGATAGAGATAGGGTTTGATGGCGGCGATGATCTCGATCCGGCTGGTCAGCGCGGCAAGTGCGGCGGCGGCGCTCCAGGCTTCGAGCTGATCAAGATCCTCCTGATGCGGATTGATGGTGTGCTGCGCGATGAGTGTGGAGTCGTAGCCGAGCGCCTCGGCCGCGATCACGAGGTCGCGATTGCGTTCCCATGATGCATCGTAGGGCTCCTCGGGATCCTGATAGGCAGCGCGCGAACCGTGCACCAGCGCCCATATCCCGAAGCGAAGCGGTCGTATCGTCATTGGCGATCTCCGAGTTGCGCCTTGTCGCTCCGCTTTTCACGAAGACGCGGCTGGAGATCAAGCAACGTCACATCAAAAGATTTTCCTTGCCGCGCCGCGCGCGCGGACAAATCAGAAAACTCCAAATCTCGCGACAATTGAAAAACCGCTCTATTTCTGTTCGCGAAAAATCGTGGGACAGTTTGCGTCATCTGAACGATCCCAGTTCGACCGCAGTCGAATGCGCAACTGAGCAACGATTATCACTCCAGGCCGACATCCATGAACAAGCCCGTATCAGCCATCTCCCTGCAGCCGTCCGATCGCCTGGATAGCCAGTCCCCTGACATCGATGCGCTGCTGGGCCGTATCGCCGAGGGGGCAGCTCATCGCGAGCGTGAACGCATTCTGCCATTCGCCGAGGTCGATCTCATTCGTAAGGCGCGTCTGGGCGCACTGCGGCTTCCGGTGGATGTCGGCGGCGCGGGCGCGTCGATCCGCACGCTGTTCGAACTCGTGATCCGGCTCGGCGCGGCCGACGCCAACGTCGCGCATATCCTGCGCAACCACTTCAGCGTGGTCGAACGGCTGGTGCGTCGTCCCAAGGACGAGCAGCACCGGCAATGGCAGAAGGCCGTCGCCGACGGCGCGATCATCGGGCTCGCGGCCACAGAACTCGATACCCCGAAGGTCGGCAATGTCACGCCAAACACCACACTGACCGCCGACGGCGACGATTATCTGCTCAACGGCACCAAATACTACAGCACCGGCACGCTCTATTCCGACTATGTGCTGGTGCGCACGGCCGATACGACAGGCGCCAATGCGGCGGTGCTGATCCCGGTCAACCGCGAGGGTATCGAGCTGATCGACGATTGGGACGGGCTTGGCCAGCGGCTGACCGCAACCGGCACCACGCACTTCCGCAACGTGCGCATCAAGCGCCAGGAGGCGGTGTTCGACGCCCCTGACGCCGGCTACGGCATTCCCTACGCCAACACATTCGCGCAGCTGTTCCTGACCGCAATCAACGCCGGCATCGCGCGCGCGGTGCTGCACGACGCGGCCGAACTGGTGCGATCGCGCAAGCGGACGTTCTACTATGCACCGAGCGAGATTCCGGCGGACGACCCGTTGCTGCAGCAGACCGTCGGCCAGATCGCCAGCGGCGCGTTTGCCGCCGAGACCGTGGTGCTCGCGGCGGCAGAGGCCCTCGACGCCGCCACCGATGCATTCGACGCCGGCGATCCCACTGCTATCGATGCCGCGCACAAGGCCGCGCTGCTCTCGGCAAAAGCCAAGATTGTCGCCGATGAGCTCGCGATCCGCAGCGGCAGCCTGCTGTTCGATGTCGGCGGCGCGTCCGCCACCAAGAAAGCGACCAATTTCGACCGCCACTGGCGCAACGCGCGGACCCTGGCCTCGCACAACCCGAACACCTTCAAGGCCCGGTCGATCGGGCAATATGAGATCAGCGGCACGCCGCTACCCGCCAAGGGCTTCTTCTGATCGGAAGCAGATCCGGCGGCGACGAGAGGGAGAGACCCGATGAGCAAGCCGGACATCCATTTGGTCGACGCGGACCACGAGATCGAGCTGCAGTTTCGACTGGTGATGCGCCGCCTCGCCGGCGGCGTCTGCGTCATCACCGCGGGACGCGGCGATGACATCACCGGGATGACCGTCACCTCGCTGACGTCGCTGAGCGCCTCGCCGCCTCGGCTCCTGGTCAGCATCAACTGGCAGGCCTCCTCTTTTGAGCCGATCGCCCGCCATCGGCTATTCGGTGTCAACATCCTCGGCTCGGACCAGCAGGCGCTGGCGGAACGATTCAGCGACAGCCGCCTGAAAGGCAGGCAGCGTTTCGACGGAACGGCCTGGACCCCTGGTGCTTCCGGCGTCCCGCTGCTGGACCATTCGCTTGCCACGGTCGAATGCCAGGTGGAGGAGATCATCGAACGGCACTCTCACGGCATCATCGTGGGTCGCCTGTCCAGCATGGACGTGTCGCACCGCCTGTCCGGCCTCACCTACTGGAACGGACAGTACGTGCAGATCGATCACGAGGCCGACCTCGATCTCCTCGCCGAAGTCAGTATTCCACTGGCCCATGTCCGCTAGGACAAGAAGAGGCACGCCATGAAGCGCGAAATGCCGCCACAGTCGCCACCATCATCGGCCGGCGTTGCCGGCAGCCCGCCAGGCCGCTGGCAGCTCGACCGGATCGTCGCCGAGCTGCGCGTCTCCAGAGAGGAGACCCACAGCATTCGGCGCGACGGCGATCCGCGGCGCGCCCCATCGCGCGATGCGCTGGAAGCGATCCTCGACGGCCTCACCGAGGCACTGTTCCCGCGGCACTATGGCCAATCGGATCTCGACGGCGAGAACATCGACTATTTTGTCGGCAACACCTTGAGCATCGCGCTGGATTCGCTCAACGCGCAAATCCACCGCGCGGCGCTGTTCGTCGGCGACGAGCTTGAACCGGGTTTCCAGCGCCTTGACGCCGTCGAACTGACGCGCGCGTTCGCTGCGCAATTGCCGCAAGTGCGCGGGCTTCTTGTCAACGATCTGCGCGCGGCCTTTGTCGGCGATCCGGCGGCGCGAAACTTTCCGGAGATCCTGATCGGCTATCCCGGCATGACCGCGATCATCCACCACCGCCTTGCCCATCTCCTGTACCGGCTCGGCGCGAGGCTGGTGGCGCGCCTGATGGCGGAGATCACGCATGCCCGGACTGGCATCGATATTCATCCCGGCGCCAGCATCGGCTCGGGCTTCTTCATCGATCACGGCACCGGCGTCGTGATCGGGGAAACCGCGATCATCGGCGGCAATGTCCGCATCTACCAGGCCGTTACGCTCGGCGCACGGCATTTCCCGACCGACGACGAAGGCAGCCTGATCAAGGGCGACGCCCGTCATCCGATCGTCGCGGACGACGTGGTCATCTATGCCGGCGCCACCATCCTGGGCCGCATCACGATCGGCCGCGGCTCGACTATCGGCGGCAATGTCTGGCTGACCCGGGACGTCCCGCCGAACAGCGTGGTGACCCAGGCCACCGCGCGCAACACGCTGGGCGGCAGCAACGCTTCCGCCTAACCAGCCACCGGCGCCTTCCAGCGCATGAAGTGCCGTTCGATCGCCTCGAGAATGGCATTGCATGCCAGACCGATCACCGTGATTCCGAGAATGCCGAAATACATCTGCGGGATCAGGAAGCTGTACTGGCTGTTGATGATGAGATAGCCAAGGCCGGCCTTGGCGCCGACCATCTCGGACGCCACCAGCACCAGCATGGCCGATGCGCTGGCGAGGCGAATGCCGACGAAGATGGTCGGAAGCGCGGCCGGCAAGATCACCTTGCGGAACAGCTGCTGCGGAGTCGCGCCCATGGTCCGCGCCGACTTGATCAGCAGCGGATCGACCTGCTTCACCGCAGCAACAGTGTTCAGCAGCAGTGGCCAGGCGCAGCTATAGATCACCATCGTGATCTTTGACAATTCGCCGATCCCGAGCAGCAGAATGAACACAGGCAGCAGTGCCAGCGGAGCCGTGTTACGGCAGATCTCGATGAACTGGTTCAGGAGATCGCCAAGCCGGCTGTACCAGCCGACGACGAGCCCGAGCGGGACAATCAAGACGACCGAGATCAGAAATCCGCTCAGCGCGCGCAGCAGGCTGGCGGAGACGTCGTCGTAGAGCTCGCCGGTTTGCGCAAGCTGCCAGCCGGCCGCGATCACCTCCGAGAATGGCGGCAGGAACACTGCATCGATCAGCCCGAGCCGCGGCACCGCCTCCCAGGCGGCCAACAGGATGATCACCAGCAACGAGCGATGCCCGAGTGTAGCCAGGCCGCGAAGCGCCATGCGCAACCGATCGGTGAATGGCGGCCGCCGAGCCTGGAACTGCTCGCGGCGCCCCTGCGCGAGCTCGAGCAATGTCAGCATTTCGAGACTAGACATGGGCAATCTCCGCCACTTCGTAACCCGGACGACGCACACCAGCGGCGTCAGCCAACTGGCCCTGCTGGGCCCTCTGCACCTCGTCGCGGAGCAGGCTCCAGACCTCGTGCCTCACCTGACCGAACTCCGGTAGCGCGCGAACGTCTTCGGATTCGCGGCGCAAGCGCTCGGGAATGTCGATGATTTCCTTGATCCGGCCCGGGCGCGACGTCATCACCGCCACCCGTTGGCCAAGCACGACAGCCTCATCGATGCCATGGGTGATGAAGACGATGGTCTTGCCGGTGGCGCGCCAGATCCGCAGCAGCTCGCCCTGCAGCGTTTCGCGCGTCTGCGCATCGAGCGCGGCGAACGGCTCGTCCATCAGCAGCACCTCCGGGTCATAGGCGAGGCTGCGCGCGATCGCGACGCGCTGTTTCATGCCTCCGGAGAGCTCATGCGGATAGCGATCGGCAAAGCCGGACAGGCCGACCAGATCAAGGAAATGCCGCGCGACCTCGCGCCGCTGCCCGGCCTTGAGACCGGCGATATCGAGCCCAAACTCGACATTCTGCGCCGCGGTCCGCCACGGAAACAGCGCGTATTGCTGGAACACGATGCCGCGATCGCGTCCCGGCCCGGTGATCGGCTGTCCGTCGAGCAGAATGCGGCCACCGGTCGGCGTGGTAAGCCCGCCCAGGAGGTCAAGCAAGGTGGATTTGCCGCAACCGCTCGGGCCGACCAGCGCCAGGAATTCGCCCGAGCGAACATCCAGCGTGATATCTTCCAGCGCCGTGAAGCGGCCCGCCGGCCGGCCGCCCTCGCCCCTCGTCACGAATTCCTTGCGAACCTGCTCGAAGCGGATCTTGACCGAGCTCGTCATCGCGCCTCCGCCGTCTTGCCGGGACGGAAATAGTTGAACTCGTTGGTGTAGGTATCTAACGCCTTGAGCTGCCCCGGCTTGAACAAGCCGTCCTTGACGAGCCAGTCGATCCAGATCTGGATTTCACCGTCGGAGATCAGGCCGCCCTTCGACGCGACGCCGGTGCTCTTCCAGTATTTGATCGGGGAGGCATCCTCATTGCGCTTGCGTTCCGCGACGATCTTCTCGAACCGGGCCCGCACCTCCTCCGGCGGGGTGGTCTGGGCCCATTGGATCGCGCGCGAGATCCCCTCGACCAGCTTGCGCGACGCATTGGGATTGTCCTTGATGAACTTGTCCCGCAGCACATAGGCGCCGCCGGTGAACTGGCCGAACAGATCGGTATCGTTGAACAGCGAATGGATGCCGCCCCGCTCCAGCGCCTTGTCGCGCAGCACGCCGCTGAGCGTACTCACTTCAACCTGGCCTTGGCGCAACACCTGCTCACCGGTCACCGGCGGTATCGCCACCAGCGTCACCTGCCTCGCTTCGCTGGCGCTGAGGCCATTCCGTGCCAGATATTCGCGGAGCACGAATTCGAGATGGGCGCCCAGCGTATTGACCGCGACCTTCTTGCCAATCAGGTCGCGCGCCGTCTTGATCGGACTATCGTCCTTGACGAAGTAGCCCTGATAGGTGTTGGCGTCGGATCCGTAATAGCCGATCACCGCCTTGATCGGCGCTTTCGCCGCGATCAGCTTGAGAATTGCGCCATAGAACGCACCGCCGATGTCGGTATCGCCGGTGACGACAGTCTGGATGTCCTGCGGCCCGCTGATCGTGTTGCCGACCCATTTGAGCTTCAGCGGCGCGAGATAGCCGAGGTCATCGGCCAGTTCCGTGAACGTCACCTGGCCGGCCCAGCCCTGGTAGCGAATCTCGGTCTTCTCGAGCAGTGGCTCGGCAGAGGCCGGCGCCGCCAGCCCGAGTGCCACGGCGCCGGCCAGCACGAACCGCGCGGCCGCGCGTGCGGCGAAACGTCGGACGCGCAGGATTCGGATCAATGCATTCATGTTCGCAACTCCCCTCGATCCGGCCGGATCATGCGGCCTGCGCGGCTTGCTGCTTCGGTGCCTTGATGCGCGTCACGCTGTGGCGACCGTCGATCGATACCGGAACTTCGCCGTCGATCGTGGCGCGGCGCACCGCGCGGCGCTGATCACCATAATCATTGACCGCATAGTGCTGGGTCGCCCGGTTATCCCAGATCGCGACGTCGCCGGCCTTCCAGTTCCAGCGCACGGTGTTCTCCGGCGCCGTGATGTGCGACTGGAACAGGTCGAACAGCTTCTGGCCGTCATATTTCGGCAGGCCGACGAAGCGCTGCACGAAATTGCCGAGCACCAGCGTCCGCTCGCCGGTCTCGGGGTGAACGCGCACCACGGGATGCTCGGTCTCGTAGATCGTGCCGGTGAACACTTCATCGAAATGCTTGCGGTCGGCCTCGCTTGCGCGCGCCTTGACGGCATAGTCGTAGGCGTTGCTGTGAACGGCCCAAAGCTCGTCCGCGAGCCGCCGCAGCGGCGCCGGCAGGTCGAGATAGGCCGCGGCCGTATTCGACCAGATGGTGTCGCCGCCATAGGGCGGAATCACCACCCCGCGCAGCACCGAGATCTTCGGATAGGCATCGACGAACGTCACGTCGGTGTGCCATTGGTCGGCCCGGCCGCCGCCGCGTCCCGAATCCAGCTCGAGGATCGAGGATGTCCCCTTGATCGCGCCGACCGTCGGATGCGGCACCAGCTTGCCGAGCCGCACGGCAAAGCGTTCCTGCTCGGAATCGTCGAGATGCTCCTGGTCGCGGAAGAAAATCACCTTGTGCTCGAGCAGCACCTGGTTGATGGCGCGGACAACCTCGTCGGACAGATCACCCGACAGCTCGACGTTCCTGATCTCCGCTCCAAGCCTCGCCGCACGCTTGACGATATCAGCACGCGGAATGACGTTATCGATGACAGTCGTGTTGCTCATGATCGTGTTCTCACCGCGATCTCCCAGACAAGGCTCCGCCATGCGCCGGTCGCGGGAACGACGGCGGAGACAAACAAACCGGCTTGATGGTGCAGACGCTACTCGGCCGCGACGTGCTCCGGTGGGCGCCAGACCGCCGGCGCATAAAGCTCGGCACCAAAATCGTCGGCGATCGGTCCATTGATGCGCGCCTCGTGCGCCGCCAGATCGGCCAGGAACAGATCGCGGCTGATCCGCGCCACAACAGCGGGAATGTCGCGCTTGAAGCTCGGGACATCGCCGACCGGCAGGCCGAAGCTGACGAAGGCTGCCGGGTTGAAGACATGGATATTCTTCAGGAACGGCGCGCGGCCAGGCTCCCTCTCCAGATATTCATGCCCCGATCCCAGATAGGGATACGCCGCGAGTGTCTCATCGCTTTCCTGGTCACGCGGCGTGAAGCGGTCGCGCCACAGCAGGATCTCATCCGCGAAATCGCGAAGCTCGGTCTGCGCGCCGAGGTCCACGGCATATCCGGTACCGGCGATGGCAAACTCGAACCCGAATTCGCCCTGCGGCGTCACCGCGACGGGACGCCCGCCCTCGAGCCGCACCGCGGTCCACGGCGCGCCCAGATGGAGATGGAAATTGGGAAATGCGACGGCGCGCGAGATTGCGTCCGGCGGCGGGGTCGAACCTGCCCCGCGGAAGCGGATCGCCTGCTGCCAGCGCACGGCATCCGGCAGAGCCCCGTAATTATCGTAGGCCCCCGGATAGCCGCGGATCCGGATCACCGGAAGCGAGGCCAACGTCTCGCGCCGCGCATAGAGGTGGACGTCGCGCGCTCCGGCTTCCAGTGCGACGGCAGCGGCATCGAACGCCGACGCGGCGCTTCCAATCACCGCCACCGATCGGCCTCGCAGTGTTCTGAAGTCGATCCTCTCGGACGTATGCGCATGAATTTGTTTCGGCAGATTGCGCAGCGCGTCCGGAATGATGACGCCGCCGCTTCCGGCAAAGCCGGTCGCAAGCACAATTTTTCGCGCAGTCTCGACCGTCACGCGGCCGCCATGCTCCAGATACAGTCGCAGATGCTCTCCCGCCGGCTCGATACGAACCAGCCGCGTCGCGTAACGAACCGCTACACCGGTAACCTTGCGATACCAATCGAGATAGGCCGCCCAATCAAGCCGTAGAATGCGGTCGAGCGCATCGTAGGCGGCTGCACCGTAGCGCGCCTCGTACCACGCCTGGAACCCGAGACCGGCCAGACCAAGCTCCGGGCCCGGCAGGGCCTTCGGCGTGCGAAGCTTGTGCATGCGCGCACTCGTCAACCACACGCCGGACTCGGTGCCGCCAGCCGCAGCATCGATCACCGAGACCTTCCCGATCCCTGCCCGCCGAAGCGCGAACGCAAAAGCCGAGCCGGATTGTCCACCGCCGACGACGACCACATTGTGATCGATCCCGTCCAGATCGGGCACCCAGTTTTGCGGATCGGGTCCGATCAGGCGCAACGCCTCACGGGCAACACTGTCGGGGTCGGATTGCGGCATGATGATCGGCCTCGCTTTGACGTTGCAAATCGTAAAAGCGATCGATCGCCAGTCAATGAAACGAAACCAGCTTTGTTTTTCACGGCACGCAATGATCGCTTCGTCGCCGACGCAGGCGTTGAAATATTTGCGACGGCCGTCGCTTTCCTCGCCGTTTCGGCGTGCGAGATCAGAACGACTGAAGCGTCTGACGCGCAAGAACGGCACGAGCGACCTGCTGATTTCTTCGCGACGGCTGCACTCGTCTATCATCGCCGATCAACTCACAAGCTTCATGCTGGCTTCCGAGGCAACAATGCAAGTTCATTTCATCGACAGGCTTGCGATCACCGACGTAGAGTCAAGGCATGGCTTGCAAGCCGACGTGCACATAGCGCCGCATTCATGGACGATAGGACACGCCGCAAATGAGTGGTGTCATTAGCCTCGAACACGATACGCAGGAACTGGCGCGCTCCTATGATGAGGCGGGGCTGGTTCAGTTCCGTCACGGCAAGTTCCTGATCGGGCCATTGGCGATCAAGACCGGCGAGCATGTGCTCGATATCGGGACGGGCACCGGCCGGCTCGCCGAATTCGTCGCAGGCCTGGTCGGACCGAATGGCCGGGTGATCGGCATCGATCCGCTCCCTGGCCGCATCGAGATCGCGCGACTTCGCCAGTCGGATCATCTTCAATTCCACACCGGCCGGGCCGAAGACCTCTCAAGCTTCGACGACGGCCAATTCGATGCGGTCTATCTCAACAGCGTCCTCCATTGGGTTGCCGACAAGCGCGGCGCCTTGCGGGAAATCCATCGTGTGCTCAAGCCCGGCGGCCGCCTCGGGCTCAACGTGCAGGACCCATCCCGTCCGCATCAATCCCGCGTGCTGCTGCGCCGGGCCATCGCCGAGGCTGGCCTCGCCGATCGTCGCCAGGATTCCAATCCGGTGCTCGGCCTGACCGATGAAGAACTCAGATCACTGTTCGCGGCCGGCGGCTTCGTCGCCTACCGCAGCGAGCTGCACACGCTGACCGACGTGCACGAAGATGTCAATTCGCTACTCCGATGGTCGGAAGCCAGCGCCTTCGGCAACTTCCTCGAGGCGTTCCCACCGTCCGAGCGCGAACAGATCCGCGGCGCGTTTGCCCGCCTCGTCGAAACGAAACGAACACCGGAAGGGTTGCCTCTGGAGCGTTACCTGCGTTTCGCGTTTGCACACAAGCCATCAACCGGCAACTGACCAGCCAACATTCCGCGAGCCACAGGCATGAGCGATCGACAGCTTTCTCTCAATCTCTTTATCTATCCGGGTGGCCATCACGAGGCGGCCTGGCGCTACAAGGGCTCCGCTGCGGAGCGGATCCTCGACGTCACCTACTATCAGGAGCTGGCGCAGAAGGCCGAGGCGCACAAGTTCGACGCGATCTTCTTTGCCGATGGGCCGGCGCTCGCCGACAATGTCCGCTATGCGCAGCGCTTCCGCTTCGAGCCGATCACCTGGCTTGCCGCCATCGCGGTCGCCACCAGGCGCATCGGCCTGATCGCAACCGCGTCGACGACCTACACCGAACCTTACAATCTCGCGCGTCTGTTCGCCTCGCTCGATCATCTCAGCGGCGGCCGGGCCGGCTGGAACATCGTGACGACGAGCACGGCGCAGGCGGCACAGAACTTCGGCCTGCCCGAGCATCCTCCGCATCATGAACGCTACGAGCGGGCGCGCGAATATCTCGATGTCATCACCAGGCTGTGGGACAGCTGGGAAGACGACGCGTTGATCAACGATCCCGTCTCGGGCGTTTTCGCCGACACCGACAAGATCCACGCCGTCAATCACGTCGGAAAGCACTTTCGCGTCCGCGGCCCCCTCAATATCTCGCGAACGCCGCAGGGACGGCCGGTCTATGTGCAGGCCGGCTCGTCCGACGACGGCCGCGCCTTTGCCGCACGGTTTGCCGAAGCCATTTTCACGGCGCACCAGACCCTGGCGAGCGCCCAGGAGTTCTACGCCGATATCAAGCGGCAAGCCCGTGCCTTCGATCGCAGTCCCGATCAGATCAAGGTCCTGCCGGGCATCAGTCCCTTCATCGCAAGTACGCAAGCCGAAGCGGATCGGCTGCAGGACGAGTTCAATGAACTGATCCAGCCGGAATATTCGCTGACCCAGCTACGCCAGATGATCGGGCTCGATCTCTCCGGCTTCGACCTTGACGGCCCGTTCCCGCGGCATCTGATCGACACCAACGGTGCGCGCGGCGTGGCCAGCCGCTTCAAGCTGGTGGTCGACATCGTTGATCGCGAGAAGCCGACGATCCGCCAGCTCGTCCAGCGCCTGGCCGGCGCCCGCGGCCACTGGGTGATTGCAGGCCCGCCGGAGAAGATCGCCGACAACATCCAGACCTGGTTCGAGAACGGCGCCGCCGACGGCTTCAACGTGATGCCGCCCTGGCTCCCCGGCGGATTCGACGTCTTTGCCGAGCAGGTCGTCCCGATCCTGCGCAAACGCGGCCTGTTCCGCGACGACTACGCCGGCGCGACACTGCGCGACCATTATGGCCTGCACCGGCCGCCGAGCGTCTTCTCCAGCTCCATTCAAGCGATCGCGTGATCGCCTGACGTTTCTCAAGTGGAGCAGATCGGAGAAAACAAGCGACGAGACGCGTTTAGCGCTCGACCGCGACTGCGATCCTGCGAAGGTACTGGAAAAGAAGGTCTTTTCCGTGGTGGGCGCACCAGGGCTCGAACCTGGGACCCGCTGATTAAGAGTCAGCTGCTCTACCAACTGAGCTATGCGCCCGGAACTTGTCCGGAAATGACCCTCGCAAGAGAGGCCGTCGTTTAGCAAAGCGATTCCGCGATGTCCAGCAAGCTGGCGCAACTTTTCCCGACTTTCTGACAGCCGAAAGGCCGCCGGATTCCGGCGGCCTTTCATAGGCTTGGCGAGGATGCCGGCGGCTGGCTCTCAGAGCCGGCCGGAGCGTTCCTGATCCGGGCCGTCGTCGCGGTCGAAATGATGGTCGCGGCCGCCGCGCTCCCAGTGGTCCATGCCGCGCTCGAGGCGATGGCGGCGCCAGCCCTCGGCGCCGAAGCCGCGCCCTTCCATGTGGGTGAGCATGGTCAGCCGCCGCTTCTGGTTGTCGTCAAGCGTTTTGTAGAGCGGATCGGCGGCATCGGCGATCTTCTTCAGCGACGTCGCGGTCGCGGCCATGTTGTCGGCGCGCTCGCGCAGCCGCGCGACCGGATCATCCGGCTTGTCGGCCTTGTCCGCATCGGTCTTCTCCGCGGCCATCCGCGCATTGGCGCGATCGAGCCTCATCTTGGCGAAGTCGCGCACTGCGGCTTCGACCGGCGGCCACAGCTTCTCCTGATCGGCGGTCAGCTTCAGCCCGGCGTGCACCGCGGCAATGCGCGCGTCGAGGAAGGCGGCCCGGTCCTCGGGGCTCATCCGCATCTGGCCATGGAACCACGGGCGATGCTGGGCATAGACCGCGGTCGAACCGGCAATCGTGAGCGCCGCGATACCGGCGAGCAGAACTTTCTTCATCCGAACCTCCTTTGAAGGTTGCCTGAGGATGATACCGCCTGCTGCGGCCTTCAACTTACGGATTGGACAGAGAGAGCTTTCTTGCCAAGATGTAATCCGCTTCATTGCCCGACAGAAACATCCAAAGCGCGAGGTCGCGCTTCGGTTTTCCGATTGTTTGCGCATGATCTTGCCGGAAAACCGCTTCACACTTTTCCGGATCATGCGCTCGCTAGATCATTCCCAACAGCCGCGGCAGCCACAGCGAGATCTCCGGCACGTAGGTGATCAGGCCGAGGAACACCAGCATTGCGCATAGCCACGGCAGGACCGAGATCGTGATCTCGCTGATGCCCATCTTGGCGATACTGCTCGCGATGTAGAGATTGAGCCCGACCGGCGGATGGCACAGCCCGACCTCGGTGTTGACGATCATCAGGATGCCGAGATGCACCGGATGCACGCCGAGCTTGGTCGCCAGCGGAAACAGGATCGGCGCCATGATCAGGAGGATCGACGACGGGTCCATCACGTTGCCGGCGAGCAGCAGGATGACGTTGACCACTAGCAGGAACATCCAGACCGAGAAGTTCTTGTCGATGATCCAGGCCGCCATCTCCTGCGGGATCTGTTCATGCGTCATCAGGAACGAGAACAGCACCGCGTTGGTGATGATGTAGAGCAGCATCGAGCTCATGCTCGCCGCCTGCAACAGCACCTTCGGCACCTCGGAGAGCTTCAGCTCCTTGTAGACGAACACGGTGATGAAGAAGGCGTAGGTCGCGGCGACTGCCGCCGCTTCCGTCGGCGTGAAGATGCCGCCATAGATGCCGCCGAGCACGATCGCGATCAGCGACAGGCCCCAGATGCTTTCGCGGAACGCCGTGAACTGCTGGCCGATGGTCGCGCGCGGCATCTTCGGATAGCCGTTGCGCTGCGCCACGAAGAAGGTCACCGCAGCCAGCATCAGCGCGAGCAGCACGCCCGGGACGATGCCGGCCATGAACAGTGCACCGATCGAGGTGTTGGTCGAGACGCCGTAGAGCACCAGGATGATCGAGGGCGGCACCAGGATGCCGAGCGCTCCCGAGGTCGAGATGACGCCGACGCCGAACCGCTTCGGATAGCCGTGATCGACCATCGCCGGCATCATGATCGAGCCGATCGCAACCACGGTGGCGACGCTCGAGCCCGAGATCGCCGCGAACATCGCGCAAGCCGCGACGCCGGCGAGCCCAAGGCCGCCGGGCAGATGCCCGACCAGCGAGGTCGTGAACGCGATCATGCGCCGCGCGACGCCGCCGCGGGTAAGGAAGGTGCCGGCCAGGATGAAGAACGGGATCGCCATGATGCCGAAATTGTCGAGGCCCGAAAACAGCTTCAGGCCGACGCTCTCGATCGGCACCTCGGTCATGGTGAACAGGAAGGTGAGCACGGTCAGGCCGAGCGAGATCGAGATCGGCATGCCCGTCAGCATCAGGGTAAACAGCAGTCCGAAGATAAGTGCGGCGCTCATCACGCTTCTCCGAGCGCGACGGGCGCGGTCTTGCTGGTCTCGACGCCATCGACATGGGAGGCGTCATGGTGCGGCAGCTCGTCGGTCCACCAGTAATTCCAGCACACCTGCAGGAAGCGGAAGCACATCAGGTAGGAGCCGAGCGGGATGCAGGCGTAGACGATCCAGCTCGGAATCTCGAGGTCGGGCGAGACCTGGTCGGTGTGCATCAGCTCGAACACGAACTTGGCGCCCATGGTGCCGACGATCGCGGTGAACAGCGCGCCGCCGAGCAGGCCGAAGCTGATGGTCCGCTTGCGCCAGGCGTCATTGAGGCGGTTGATCAGCACGTCGACGCCGACATGGATGCCGGTGCGCACGCCATAGGCGGCGCCGAACTTCGCCATCCAGATGAACATGTAGATGCACAGTTCCTGCGACCAGGCGAGATTGATGCCGAACAAATACGGATAGAGCACCGGCACGTCGACCAGGAAGCGGTGCACGACCGTGACGAAGGTCAGAAGCGTCGCAGCGCCCATCAGGCTCGCGATGATGATTTCCTCGAGCCGGTCCAGAATTTTCAGCAGCATTGATCTCCCCTGTCATGGCCTGATGCGGCAACCGGCCACGGCACCCGGGCCGCGGCCTCACGCGGCCGCGGCATTCGTTAGATTTGCGAGACGGCTCTCGGCCGAGAGGCCTGTCCACACACTCAGTCCACCTCTCCCGCCTGCGGGGGAGGTCGCATTGCATCGAAGACGCGATGCGGGTGGGGGCTCTCTCCACAACGTGACTCGCGGAGAGAGCCCCACCCCAACCCTCCCCCGCAAGCGGGAGAGGGAGCGCACCGCCTGTTCGGCGGCTAACAGGCGATCCGCCTTAGTTCATCGGGCTGCGGCCCGTTTCCTTCAGGAATTCGTCGATCAGCGGCTGGCCGACGCGCGAGGCGACGTCCTTGTAGACCGGCATCATCGCCTTGCGCATCGCCTCGTCCTGCTCCGGCGTCAGCGAGATGATCTCGGTCTTGCCGGCCTTCTTGATCTCGGCGAGCGCGTCCTCGTTCTCCTTGGCCGACTGGTTGTTGCCGAACTCGGTGGCTTCCTTCATCGCCTTGTTCAGTTGGTCGCGGATGTCGGCCGGTAGGCCGTCCCAGAACTTCTTGTTCACGACCACGACGTAGCCGATGTAGCCGTGATTGGTGACGGTCGCGTACTTCTGCACCTCATGCATTTTCTGGGTGTAGATGTTCGACCAGGTGTTCTCCTGGCCGTCGACCACGCCAGTCTGCAGCGCCTGGTAGACGTCGGAGAACGCCATCACCTGCGGGATCGAACCGAGCGCGCGGAACTGGGCCTCCAGCACCTTCGACGACTGGATGCGGAATTTCAGTCCCTTGTAATCGGCGGGCGCGACCAGCTTCTTGTTCGCGCTCATCTGCTTGAAGCCGTTGTCCCAATAAGCGAGACCGGTCATGCCCTTGGAGTCCAGCTTCTTGAGCAGCTGGGCGCCGAGCGGACCGTCGGTCACCTTGCGCAGCGATTTCAGGTCGGGGAGGATGTAGGGCAGATCGAAGACTTCGAATTCCTTGATGCCGATCGGGCCGAACTTCGAGTTCGACGGCGCCAGCATCTGCACCGCGCCGAGCTGCAGCGCCTCGAGCTCTTCCTTGTCCTTGTACAGCGTCGAGTTCGGATAGACCTCGACCTTCACCTTGCCGCCGGTGTACTTCTCGGCGAGTTCCTTGAACTTGTCGGCCGCCTTGCCCTTCGGCGTATCCGAGGCCACCACGTGGCTGAACTTGATGACGATCGGCGACTGCGCCGAGGCCTGCCCGACAAAGGTCAAGGCCGCGATCGACGCCGCGGCCAAAATGAACTTACGCATGTTTCCTCCCGCGTATTGCGGAGCACGAATACCGGCCCCGAGACATCCGGTCGCACCATTACAGACAAGCCACGACGATTGCCATTGCCCCTTTAGCAGGGGCTGAATTGCGCCATTGCTGCACTGCAAAAATCGATACGGCGGTATCCCTTTCGGCTCTCGCGACCGCTCAATGACACCGCCCGCACGCTGTGCCCCGCCATGGCGGCGCGGTCAATACGAGGTTTGGCAATGGCGAGTTCGCCGGGCGCGAATGCTGGTGCTTCCTGCCGGCTGTCGTCCCTGGGAAAGCACGACCGATAACCACAGTCCTGTATCGTAGAAGTGAGCTGTGGCCCCGGCGTCGCACAACAATCGTCGTCTGTGATTATGGGTGCCGGGTCGCGCTGCGCTTGCCCGGGACGACACCGAATGTGGTGCGGTCGTGAGCCATACATCTGCGTTCTCGCGACATCATCTGTCCGAGGGCGGCGCGCTCGATGATCAAAATGGCTACCGCCCTTTCGATCGCCGGTAGGGCCGTGGTTATGGGATGCGAATGTCACTGCGTTCAGTGTTTTGTCGACAATCTTGATGGTCGGAATTCTCGTGGTGTGATCGATCTCTTTTGAAACACGTCGATCAGGTGGAATGACTCCAGCTGGATCAAAGGGCGATCTCAAGCAGCGCCGCCGCGATATCCGCGTTGGACCAATAACAGACGGCAAGGGCTTCGGGCGACTGCCCCCGCATCCTCCCCGGCGACCATGTCAAGGGCGGTCATCGGCAGAAATTCTCTTGACCCTCAGTGGGCAAGTTCCGAAATTTCGGCTAGTTGATCTGCGTGGCAATGCAATTAGGGCGGCATGTCCGTCCTTAAGAGGACAAGGTCATGAAATTGTCGTCAAGGTTTGTCGCGCCCTCCGCCGTCGCTTTCCTGTCAACATTCTTGCTGTGCGGCCCTGCTGCGTCGCAAACCGCAACAGGCTCCAGCGCCCCGCTCCCCTCCATCACCGTCGACGCGCCGAAGCCGGCGGCAAGGCCAATCAGGCCGAAGGAGGTCTCAAGCAGCAGATTGGCTGCTCGCCGGACATCGCCGGCCGGTCACACGTCATCCTCGAGCGCGCGAGCGCCGTCGCCTGCGCCGGATACAGTGCTGGGGAGGATTGCCAGTCTGGAGAAGGTCGCCAGCAACTGCAACGGGGGTTGCGAGTCGAGCCTTCCCCACGGCAAAGACCCCTGGGTTGGGTGTAGCGAGTCGGGCGGCGGGCAGACATACGGACCCTACTCGGCAACGTGCAGAGACAACCTCACCTACAAGTCCTACGAGGATTGCCTCGAGACCAAGGTGTTCCTAGGCGAGTACCGAAATCGAGCCCACTGGGTTTGCAGCAGCCTGTCCGCCGCCGGGAAGTTTCAGGTCGCCGAACTCAAGCGATCCAGACATCCGCACTAGAGCCGTTTTCGAGCGAAGTGGATGCCGGTTCGCGTGACGAAAACGCGCCGACAAGAATCCGGGACGTTTTACAGCCGCTGATCACCTGGGCCACACGGCGATATCGACAACGCCCCGCATGGACGCAGCAAACCTGCTGCGTCCATCGATGATGCCAGCCAGCATGGCCCCTCTCGCTTGTCCTCACCGCGACGCGGTGCTGATGTTCTCGCCAAAGAACTTCCATGTCTTGCCGTCGAATTTCGCGAGCTTGAACGTGTCGAAGGTCGAATAGTCTGTCGGCGACACCGATACCGTGATGCCGGGCAGCAAGAGCGGCAGCGAGACCTTGCTCAGGTTAGTGGCCTGCTTCAAAAGATTCTCGCGCGTCAGCACGTCGCCGCAGTTCTTCAGGATGATGGCCGTGAACTGCGCGGACAGATAACCGATCTGGTTGCTGCCATCGATCGGATTGCCTTCCGGATACCACTGCTTCATGAAGGCGAGATAATCCTGCACGCCCTTGTCGGTGTCCCACGCCGGGTCGCCGACCACCTTGGTCGCCAGTGCCGTCATGAGGCCGGTCGATGCTTCGAGGCCAGCAGGCTCGAGCACGCCGCCGATCGAGCTCGCGACGGACACGATGAAGTGCGTCGGCTTCCAGCCGAGATCGGCAACCTTGCGGATTGCCTGCGCGCCGAACTTCGGCGTCGTGATCGTCATCAGCACGTCGGCGCCCGCGGCCTTCAGATTGACGATCTGGGAATCGATCGTGGGATCGGTCACCTCGTAGCTGAGCTCCTTGACGATGAGACCGGCCTTCTCTCCCAGCCCCTCCTTGAAGCCCTTCAGATAGTCCTTGCCGAAGTCGTCATTCTGGTAGATCACGCCGATCTTCGCATTGGGTAGGTCCTTGGCGATGTACTTGGCGTAGATCTTCGCTTCCTGCGCATAGGGCGGATAGAACGGCGTGGTCCACGGGAATTCCTTCGGATCGTTCCACTTCGAGGCCCCGGTGGAGATCAACAGATGCGGGATCTTCTTGCCGTTCAGATATTTTTGGATCGACGAATTTGTCGGCGTGCCCAGCGAGCCGATGTTGGCAAGGATCTCGTCCTGCTCCACCAGCTTGCGCGTCTGCTCCACCGTCTTCGGCGGGCTATAGCCGTCGTCCATGCTCAGCAGCGTGATCTTCCGGCCGTTGATTCCGCCCTGGCTGTTGATCATCTTCCAGTATGCGGCCTCGGCCCTGCCCTGCGTGCCGTACGCCGAAGCCGGACCGCTGTAGGGCATGGTCTGCCCGATCTTGATTCGGTATCGCTGGCGCCGGGATCGTATTTCTTGTCGGCAGCGAGAACCGCCGAAGCGGAAACAAGGCTGAGCGCGGCAACGGCCGCGAGCGTGATGCAACGCATGTGTTCTCCCATTCGCGTCGCTGTTTGCCGCGACGTCCGGCGAGATCATGATCAAGCCCGCGCGAGATGTCGACCCCTGAAGTCGGGACATCGAACTGCACTAGCCGTCGAACGTCACAGCCCCATCCAGTTCATCACGGCACCGAACGTTGCCCAGAGCGTCCATCCGAGCCCGAGCAGGCAGATCAGCGCAGCCGCCATCGCGATCGTCAGCAGCAGGCCGTCCTCCTGCAGGTAGGCGACCGCGATCAGGACGACCACCATTCCCGGAATGACGTTCACCAGAGGCAGCGGCCAGCCTGCCGAGAAGGCCAGGAGAAACACGACCAATCCGACGAGGCGGTCGATCACGTCGCGACGCGCGTCCCAGCGCGGCCGGCTGATGCGCTCGATCGCCTGCAGCATTGGACGGACAAGGACGGTGAACCGCTTGAAGCGCTTGAAGTCGAACTGTCGCTTCGACAGGAAGCGCGGAAACGATGGCGCGCTGCGGCCACGCATCATCTCGACCGCCGGAAACAGCAACGCCAGCGTCGCGACCGTCGCGACGCCGGGGACGATAACCAGCAGCCCCAGGAGCAGCAGGAGCAGGCCGAACGACCGCTTGTCCAGGTTGCTGAGGAGCCATTCGAGATCGACGGGGCCGTCCGGTGCTTGAGCGACGAGTTCCTCAAGAAGTTGGGACGTGTGCGTGGGCGCCAATGGGGCTCCGGACGAGGGGGACATAGCTGCCAAAGTGGTCAGACTCGGCATCGATTGCAACAGCTGCCGAAGCAGACTAGGAAGCATGGGTGACCAACGATTCCGACCAGGCATGGCAGCTCCATGCGCCGTCAAGCCCGATTCCCGCCGTGCGCCGCCGCTGGCCGTGGTTCCTGCTGATCGTCGTCCTCGCCTGTGCGGGCGCCGGGGGTGTCTACGCCTGGCCCCAGATCGCGCCGCTGGTCCCCTCCCTGGGCAACGCTGCGGCCAGCGACAGGGTGGCTGCAGGCGACAAGGAGACGTTGCCGGATCTGCTCGCGACCCAGCAGAAGCTCGAGGATGACATCGGCGCACTCAGCAAGTCGGTGGCGGACCAGCAGGAGCAGCTGAAGACCGTCGTCGACCAATTGGCGAGCCTGACGTCGAAGGTCGACGCGCTCCAGCGCCCCGCTCCAGCCTCTGTGCCATTGCCGGCCACGGCAGCGGCCGACCAGCCGCATGCACCGGTGGCACAGTCTGCCCCGAAGCCCCGAAAGCCGCCGCCGGTTCGGACGCCAAAACCGGCAGGTCCGATTTCGACCGGTGGTGCGCCGCTCAACGCGGCACCCGGCGCCGGGGATCGCTGAGCCGCGTCGCCGTCAGCGCAAGATCAGCGCAACAGTCGGCGACGGCAGCTATCCGCGCGGCCGCTCCATGCCCGCCCGCCTGATTGCCGCGCGCAAGATAGCGGTATCCGAGGAAAGAAAATCGATCAGGCGCCTGGCTGCGGCAGGCGACTTTGAGTCGCTGACGACAGCGGCCGTGAAGGTCTGCACAAGCTGCAGATCCGGAGGCAGCAGACCGACGACCTCGATACCGGTCTCCTGCACCAGCTCGCTGGTCGGCCCAATCGAGAAATTTGCCTTGCCCACGCGCAGCGCTTCGGCCGCCTCGGTCCCGCGCGCCTCGAGGGTGAGCTGCACCGAGTCCGGCAGGTTCAGCCTGGGGAAGACCTGGTCGCGGACGAATTGTCCGCTCGTGCTGCTTGGCGCCACCACCTCGCCCGCATCGATCAAGGCTTTCCTGAGTGCAGCAGCGTTGCCGATGTCGGGCTTCGGAGCGCCTGAGCGAACCGCGGCCGCCAAGGGAGCCGTCGCCAGGCCCGTGTCGGATCCCGCACGAATCCGCCCGTCTTCGTTCAGCTTGTGCAGTCCCTCCCGCGAAAGGATCACCACATCCGCATTGCTGCCGTGCGCGAGCTGGTGCCTGATCGTTTTCGGACCGATGCCCTCCGATGCGCCGGATCCGGTTTCCACCTTGATGCCGGTGCTGCGCTCGAACTCGGGCAGGACTTCCCGGTAGACCGCAGCGAAGCCGCCGGAAATGATGACCCTGATCGTTTCGGGGCTATCGGCGATTGCCGGCGTCAAGGCTGCGGCACCATGTCGGCGGCAAGTTGGCTCATTTCTGAAGGTTTGCGGCAAACAGCTTGGCCGCCTCGGCCTTCGATTCCTGATCGGCCTTGGCGTCGTATCTGAGCGGCAGGTTGAACTTCTTGCCGAGCTCGGTGGCTTCGGGGTTCGTGAACGCGTGCACGGCGCCCGGATATTCGATAATCCGGTAATCGGCCTTCGCTGCGTCAAAATCCTTCTTCAGCGCATCATACTGCTCGCGCTTCACGAACGGGTCGTCGGCACCGTTCAGAATCAGGATTTTCGCCTTGACGGTGCCCGGCGCTGGCGCCGGCGTGTTGAGCCCGAGCGTCGCGTGAAAGCCCGCAACGGCGGCGAGATCGGCGCCGGCGCGCGCCATGTTCAGCACCACCGCGCCGCCGAAGCAGTAACCAACGGCGCCGATCCGCTGCGGATTGACCGAAGCCTGCTTGGCGAGCTGCTCGCGCGCGGCGTTGAAGCGTTGCTCCATCACCTTCGGGTTCTTCATCACCGACCCGGACAGTGCGCCGGCGTCCTTCGGGTTGTCGGCAGTCTTGGCGTCGCCGTACATGTCCGCAATGAAGGCTGTGTAGCCCTGCTCCGCGAACTTCCGCGCCTCGTTATGGATATGCGGGGTGATGCCCCACCATTCGTGCACCATGACGATGCCGGGCCGCTTGGCCTGCGTCGCGTCGTCATAGACGACGAAGCCCTTCATCGTGGTCTCGCCGTCCGAGTAGGTGACCGGCTCTTCCTTGACCGCGGCGTGTGCGCTCGCGACCATTGCGATGGCGCAAAGTGCTCCGACGATGATCGTTCGCATGCTGATCTCCCTGCGGGTTGGCGTCGCCGCGTTGCGTTTTGTTTTGACCCGGACGGCTATTCCGCAGCGGTCCGGATATCGATCTTCTCGGCGCGGACCGCGCAGAACTTGAACTCCGGAATCTTGCCGAACGGATCGAGCGCCGGGTTGGTCAGCAGATTCGCCGCCGCTTCCGCGTAGCAGAACGGCATGAAGACCATGTTCTCCGGCACGTCGCGGTCGGCGCGCACCTTGACCTCGACCGCGCCGCGGCGCGTCTCGAGGCGGATGAAGTCGCCCGGCGCGAGCCCCTTCTTGCGCATGTCCTTCGGGGTCATGAACGCGACCGCTTCGGGCTCGATCTGGTCGAGCACCTGCGCGCGGCGCGTCATCGAGCCGGTGTGCCAATGCTCGAGCACGCGGCCGGTCGACAGCACCATCGGGTACTCGTCGTCGGGCAATTCGTCCGGCGGGATCACCTTGGCCGGCACGATCTTGCCGCGACCGCTCTCGGTCGGGAAACCGGTCGTGAAGATGATCTCATTGCCCGGCTTGTCAGGATCGTCGACCGGATAGGTCACCGCGCCCTCGCGAACCAGCCGCTCCCAGGTGATGTTCTTCAGCGACGGCATCAGCTGTGCCATCTCGGTGAACACCTCGCCCGGCCCCGCATAATTCCAGGCCAGTCCCATCCGCTTGGCAATCTCCTGGATGATCCAGAGATCCTGCCGCGCATCGCCCGGCGGCTTGATCACCTCGCGCGCCAGCTGCACACGGCGGTCGGTGTTGGTGAACGAGCCGGACTTTTCGGCGAACGCCGAGGCCGGCAGGATGACGTCGGCGTGGAACGCCGTCTCGGTGACGAACAGATCCTGCACGACGAGATGATCGAGCTTGGCCAGCGCCTGGCGCGCGTGCTGCAAATCCGGATCGGACATCGCCGGATTTTCACCCTCGACATACATGCCGTGGATTTCGCCGGCGTGGATCGCGTTCATGATCTCGACGACGGTCAGCCCGCGCACCGGATCGAGCTGCTGCCCCCACAGTCTCTCGAAGGCGCCGCGCATGTCGTCGCGGCCGACCGGCTGGTAGTCCGGCAGGAACATCGGGATCAGGCCGGCGTCGGAAGCGCCCTGCACGTTGTTCTGCCCGCGCAGCGGATGCAGCCCGGTGCCGGGGCGGCCGACCTGGCCGGTGATCAGCGCGAGCGCAATCAGGCAGCGCGCATTGTCGGTGCCGTGGACATGCTGGCTGATACCCATGCCCCAGAAGATGATCGACGACTTGGCGCGGGCGTAGTCACGCGCCACCTCGCGCAGCGTCTCGGCGGGAATGCCGCAGATCGGCGACATGCGCTCCGGCGTGAACTCCTGGATCTTCGCCTTCAGCTCGTCATAGCCTTCGGTATAGCCGGCGATGTACTGCTCGTCGGTCAGGCCTTCGGTGATGATCGTGTGGATCATCGCGTTCAGCATCGCGACGTCACTGCCCGGCTTGAAGGCGAGATGCTGCGTGGCGTGCCGCGACAGCGCCTGCCGGCGCGGGTCCATCACGTAGAGCTTGGCACCGCGCTTCGCTGCGTTCTTGATGAAGGTCGCGGCGACCGGATGGTTCACGGTCGGATTGGCGCCGATCACCCAGATCACCTCGGCGTCGGCGGCGGCCGAGAACGGCGCCGACACCGCGCCGGAGCTCAGCCCCTCGAACAAGGCCGCCACCGACGAGGCGTGACACAGCCGCGTGCAGTGGTCGACATTGTTGGAGCCGAAGCCAGTGCGGACCAGCTTCTGGAACAGGTAGGCCTCCTCGTTCGAGCCCTTGGCCGAGCCGAACCCGGCGAGCGCCTTGGCGCCCTTCTCGTCGCGGATCTTCTTCAAGCCGGCCGCGGCGAGGTCGAGCGCCTCTTCCCAGGATGCTTCACGGAAATGGGTGTAGGGATTGGCCGGATCGACCTGGTCGTTGGCATCCTTCTTCACACCCGGCAGCCGCACCAGCGGCTTGGTCAGCCGGTTCGGGTGGTGGATGTAGTCGAAGCCGAAGCGGCCCTTGACGCAGAGCCGGTTGTGATTGGCGGGACCATCACGGCCTTCGGCGTAGATCACCTTCTCGTCCTTGACCTCGTACGTGACCTGACAGCCGACGCCGCAATACGGGCACAGCGAATCCACCTTGCGGTCGGGCCAGGTGACGCGCGTCTGCTTGTCGTCGAGCATCACCGCCGGCATCAGCGCGCCGGTGGGACACGCCTGGACGCATTCGCCGCAGGCGACGCAGGTCGATTCGCCCATCGGATCGTCGAAGTCGAACACGATTTTCGAGCCGTGATTACGATAAGCCATGCCGATCACGTCGTTGACCTGCACCTCGCGGCACGCCCGCACGCACAGGCCGCACTGGATGCAGGCGTCGAGATTGACGCGCATCGCCGGGTGGCTGGTGTCGGCGTGCCAACGCTCGGTGGCGGGGAAGCGGCTTTCGGTCACGCCGGTCTTCTCGGCCCAGTGCCAGAATTTCGAATCCGGATCGTGCGAGGTCTCGCGCGGCGGCTGGTCGGCGACGAGCAGCTCCATCACCATCTTCTGCGCCGCGACGGCGCGCTGGCTGGCCGACTTCACCTTCATGCCGACCGAAGGCGTCCGCTTGCAGGACGCCGCCAGCACGCGCTCGCCTTCGATCTCGACCATGCAGGCACGGCAATTGCCGTCCGGCCGATAGTCCGGCGCGGGCGAATAGCACAGATGCGGGATCTCGGTGCCCTGGCGCTTGGCGACCTGCCAGATCGTTTCGCCGGCCCGCGCCTCGACCTGGTGCCCGTCGAGCTCGAACTGGATCGTCTGGCCAGAGTTGTGATCGTTGCTCATTCAAATCCTCGTCGAAGTTCGCCTGCTTGATCCGCCTATTCGGCGGCTTGCTGCGGATGAAACCCGTCCGGAAAATATTTGATGACGGAGGTCAGCGGATTGGAGGCCGCCTGACCGAGGCCGCAGATCGACGCATCGCGCATCGCCTGGCTCAATTGGTCGAGCAGCTCCTTGTTCCAGACCGGTTGCTGCATCAAGAGCGCCGCCTTCTCGGTCCCGGCGCGGCAGGGCGTGCATTGCCCGCAGCTCTCGTCCTCGAAGAACTTCATCAGGTTGAGCGCGGCCTCCCTGACGTCATCGGCCTGCGAGAGCACGATGACAGCGGCGGAGCCGATGAAGCAGCCGTATTTTTCCAGCGTGCCGAAATCGAGCGGGATGTCGTCCATCGACGCCGGCAGGATGCCGCCCGACGCGCCGCCCGGCAGATAGGCTTGCAAGGTATGGCCGTCGGCCATGCCGCCGCAGAACTCGTCGATCAGCTGGCGCAGGGTGATGCCGGCCGGCGCAAGCTTGACGCCGGGATCCTTGACGCGTCCCGACACCGAGAAGCTGCGCAGGCCATGGCGCTCGTTGCGGCCGTGGCTCTTCCACCAGTCGGCGCCCTGCTCGACGATGTCGCGCACCCACCACAGCGTCTCGATGTTGTTGATCAGCGTCGGCAGGCCGAACAGCCCGACCTGGAACGGATATGGCGGCTTGTGCCGCGGCAGGCCGCGCTTGCCCTCGATCGATTCCAGCAGCGAGGATTCCTCGCCGCAGATATAGGCGCCGGCGCCACGCCGCAGATGCAGCACTGGGCCACCAGGCGGAAGTTTTGCGATCTCGCGCGCAAGGATCTCGCGGCAGGCCGGGTACTCGTCGCGGATGTAGATGTAGACTTCGGGCGCCTCGACCACGTGGGCCCCGATCAGCATGCCCTCGAGGAAACGATGCGGATCGGTCTCGACATAGTAGCGGTCCTTGAACGTGCCGGGCTCGCCTTCGTCGCCGTTGACAGCCATCAGCTGCGGCCCGGGCTCGCCGAGCACGGCGCGCCACTTGCGGCCGGTCGGGAAACCGGCGCCGCCGAGACCGCGCAGCGACGCATCGTCGAGCGCCTTCAACAGGTCTTCCCGCGGCAACTCGCCCGAGCGCAGGCGCGTCAGCAACCGGTATCCTCCATCGGCGACATAGGCGTCGTAATCGATGTAAGGGGGGAGATGCACATGCGTGTCGCCGCTCTTCGCCGCCGCGAGCACGTTGCTGACGGTCGCATGGTCGACGAAGTTGTGGCCGACCTCGGCGGCGGGTGCGGTGTCGCAGCGGCCGACGCACGGCGCGCGCACGACGCGAATGCCGGGGCCGGCGCGGCTCTGGAGATCCTTCAAGAGCTTCTCGCCGCCGAGCATCGCGCAGGTCAGTGAATCGCAGACACGCACGGTGAGCGGCGCGATGTCGGGCTCGCCTTCCTTCACGATATCGAAATGCGCATAGAAGGTCGCGGTCTCGAACACTTCGGCGAATGACAACCTCATCTCGTCGGCGAGCGCCGCAAGATGCGCCGCCGAAATCTGATGGTATTTGTCCTGGATCAGATGGAGGTATTCGATCAGCAGGTCGCGACGCCTCGGCCGGTCCGCGAGCAGCGCCTCGATCTCATGAGCGGCCGCAGGGTCGACCTGGCGTCCCTTGGGCGTGGCTTTCGCCCGCTTCCTGCCTGCTCCGGGATGCTCGAACGCGCGGACCTTGTGAACGTCGTCTCCACTCATGAAACCTCGCCTTGGAACCCGGCTTTACGCAAGTTGCGCCGGTTCAACCAACTGTATTCCCTGGTATGCCACAGGCAAGCAGATTTAGAACGCCTCTAGCAGCGTCGGGTTGCCGCGCAGGCCGTTGTTAATGTTTGCCTATCGGTCGATCTGAATTCCCAATCGTGGGAGCGTCCGGCTCGCGCGATCTCGACCGCGTCTGCGGCCTCAGAGCAGGTCGGCGTAGCCGAGAAAGCCGACCGTATCGCCCGGCTCGACCCGCACGACGGCTTCGCCGAGCTCGATCAGCCCATCCGTCTCGATCAGCGACGACAACAGGCCGGCCCCTTCGCGCGGAAACTTGATCGCCTCCAGCGCGCCGTCCGCCGCCTGCCGCAGCGAGGCGCGGACATATTCGCGGCGGCCGCTCTTCTTCTTGTAGCTGAAGGCGGCCCGGACCGGCATCGGCAACAACGGAGACAGGGTTGCTCCCGACAGCGCCAGCACGGTCGGCCGCACCACGTGAACGAAGGTGACGAAGCTCGCCACCGGATTGCCGGGCAAGCCGATCAGCGGCGTGCCGTCGATGATTCCCATTGCCACCGGGCGGCCCGGCTTGATCGCCATCCGCCACAACACCAGCGAGCCCGCCTGCTCGATGCCAGCCTTGACGTGGTCCTCTTCGCCGGTCGAGACGCCGCCGGTGGTCAGGATCAGGTCGTAGCGTCGTGCGGCCTGCTTGAGCGCGGCAGCAAGTTCGGCCCGTTCGTCGCGCAGGATGCCGAGATCGCCGACCTCGCAACCGAGCCGCCGCAACATCGCGATCAGCATGAAGCGGTTGGAATCGAACAATTGCGCTTCGGCGCGCGGTCTGCCCGGCGCGGCCAACTCGTCGCCGGTAGAGAACACCCCGACACGCAGGCGTCGCACCACGTCGAGCGTGGTGAGCCCGAAGGCCGCGGCAACGGCGACGTCCTGCGGGCGCAGGCGCCGGCCCGCCGCCAGTGCGACGTGGCCGCGCGGAATGTCCTCGCCGGCAGGACGCACATTGGCGCCGGCCTTCAGGCCGGACGGCAGGATCACGTTGCCCGCATCGTCGATCCGCACGTCTTCCTGCATGAACACGGTGTTGGTGCCGTCGGGCATCGGTGCACCGGTGAAGATCCGCACCGCCTGGCCGGGCCGCGCGGGCTCGGCCGGCGCTCCCGCCTGCACGCGCCCAGCGACGGGAAACGCGCGCTCACCGCTCGCCGGCAGGTCTGCACCTGACACCGCGTAGCCGTCGACGGCGGAATTCATGAAAGGCGGCAGCGGCAGCGGCGCGGCGACGTCGTGGCTGAGGATGCGCCCGTCGGCGTCCACCAGCGCGACGGCTTCCGTCTCGCCGACAGGCTTGACGCGCGAGGCGATGATCGCGACGGCCTCGTCGACCGACATCATCGGTCCGCCGAACGCGAAACAGTCGTCGGAAAGCTGCGCCATGATGTCCTCAGTCCTCGGCCATCGACAAGATTTGTTCGGCCCACATCGCGAACCGCGGCGTTATCCTCAAAGCCGGAACCATCCGTGACGAATCCTTGGCAGTTCCGGCGAGGCGGCGGAGAGTGGCCAGTCCGTCTCCGATCGTGCTTATATCCCCTGCTTCGCTGCCATGTGAACCCATTGGGACGCCGACCTGTGACCAAGAAGACCGCCGCTCCCATTATTGTTCCGGACCCGGACGACCCGCGACTGACCGAGCGCGTCATCGGCATCGATCAGACCGGCGCGCGGACCGAGATCAGGGTACCGGTCGAGCGGCCGCTGACGCTGTACCTCAACGGGCAGGAGATCGTCACGATGATGACGATCAACGACTATCCCGAATACCTCGCGCTCGGCTACCTCCTGAACCAGAACATGCTCAAATACGACGACGTCGTCACCGAGGTCGAATATGACGACGACCTCCAGGTGGTGGTGGTCCGCACCGAGCACCACACCAATTTCGAGGCGAAGCTGAAGAAGCGCACGCAGACCTCGGGCTGCGCCCAAGGAACGGCGTTCGGCGACCTGCTCGAAGCCGTCGAGAAGGTCGCGCTGCCGAAGGCCGAGCTGCGGACCTCGTGGCTCTACCAGATGACCCACACCATCAACACGATGCCGTCGCTCTATCTGGAAGCGGGCGCCATTCACGGTTGCGTGCTGTGCAAGGAGAGCACGCCGGTCTGCTACACCGAGGATGTCGGCCGGCACAACGCCGTCGACAAGATCGCAGGCTGGATCTACCGCCACCATGTCGATCCGGCAGACAAGATCCTCTACACCACCGGGCGGCTCACCTCCGAGATGGTGATCAAGACGGTGCGGATGGGCATCCCGATCCTGGTCTCCCGCTCCGGATTCACCGCCTGGGGTGTCGATCTGGCGCGGCAGGTCGGATTGACGCTGGTCGGGCGCGCGCGCGGCAAGCGCTTCATCGCGCTGTCCGGCCAGGAGCGGATCGTCTACGACCAGAACCTCGACTATGTCGAAGAGGAATCGATGCGTCACAAGCGCAAGGGCGAGGCCGACAATGACTGATATCCCGGGCACTGACATCCCGGGCGTGCTGCTGGCCGGCGGCCTCGCGCGGCGGATGGGCGGCGGCGACAAGCCGATGCGCAAGATCGCCGGCCGGACCATTCTGCAACGGGTGATCGACCGTCTCGCCCCGCAATGCAGCGGGCTGATCATCAACGCCAATGGCGACCCCGCGCGCTTCGCCGCGTTCGGCCTTCCGGTCGTCGCCGACGATGTCGCCGATTATCCGGGTCCCCTCGCCGGCATCCTCGCCGCGCTCGATTGGACCGCGGCCAACCGGCCGGATGCGAAATGGGTGCTGAGCGCGGCGGGCGACTGTCCGTTTCTCCCGCGTGATCTTGCGGCACGCCTGGAGCAGGCGCGCGCGGCAGAGAATGCCGAACTCGCGGTCGCCTCATCCGGCGGGCAGACGCATCCGGTCATCGGTCTGTGGAGCGTGCGCCTGCGGAACGAATTGCGCCATGCGCTCGTCGTGGAGGACGTGCGCAAGATCGATCGCTGGACCGCGCGCTATCCGCTGGCAACAGTGGAATGGCCGACCGAGCCGCTGGATCCGTTCTTCAATGCCAACACCGTCGAAGACATCGCGGAAGCCGATCGCCTCGCCGCACTTGACGGCGGCTGAGACGCGCGCCTGCATTTGACGTCGTGACGCAACCGGCAACAGCCGATCGAGCCGAGGCCAGGCCGAGCCTGACCGGAAGCAGCCAGCCAAGGCTCCGCTGGTTCCCGGCACTCAGTGAGGAGCAGCAATCCTGGTCGTTGTTGCCGTTGTCGTGGCCACGACCGTTATCCTTCATCTGGCAGTGATCGCCGTCGCAATTGACGGAAGCGAACGACATCCCGCTGCAGACCATCCCGAACGCGGCCGGCACAACAACGTCAAAAGCTTCATTCGCCCTCATACCAGCTCGATCGCAACACACTTGCGACAGGCCGCGAACAGCATGTTCACGTTCGGGAAACTTTGCAGCGCCTGCGAATGAGACCGCGTGAAGGAGCTCCCGTTGTTTCACTCCTCGGGCTCATGACGGAGACGAAGGTATAAGCGCACGCTACCTGTTTCCAAGCTACAAACCGGACGAAAGAGATCTTCCGCGGTCATCGAGATTGTCAGTGACTTGTTTTTGCGAGGCATTCCAGTATCAGATGACGCTGGACATCCATTAGGCGCGCGAACGTCGAGCGGAATGGCAAAGAAGGCGCGGTAGCCTATTCGGCGATTCGGGAGAGAAGGCTTTGCAGAGAACTTTGGCTTGGGTGCGCCCCGTTCGGATCATACTGCAAGTCGTTTGCGATTATGCTCGCCTGGATCGATATATCGCACCAATTCTCCTCTTAAGTTTGATCTGTATCGGTTCGCTTGTTCCACGCAACACTGATAACCCTCAATTGCTGGCAGCTTTCTCCAACGATGAACCATGGATGACGCTGGCACTCGACGGTACGATCGCCAAGCCTTTTGGCAACCCCGCCAATTACCTGGATCCGACAGCGGAAGCCTTCAAGAAAATCCCGGCATATTGGGGAACGCTTCGATACAACAACATCGTCTATTACGGCGCTGTGATGTTCGATATCGCTTTTCCCTTCTACGCGACGGCGCGCCTGGTGGGACTCCCTGCCTTTCCAACCGCTCCCATTATCCTCAGAACAATATCGATGCTCGCTGCGTTAATGAGCCTGCTTTTTGTCTACAATTTTGCACGGAAGCATGCGGGTGTTGTTGTCGGAATATTATCCTGCTCCGTCTTGCTGACGGATGGCTATTTTATCTACTACATGACGATAATCCATCCGGATACGCTTCAGATCTATTTCGGGCTTTTGGCACTCGGACTTGCACTACGCCATTCAGATGACGGGTTCCTTTCAAGCCTCGTCGCCTTGGGGGTGGTTTGTGGTTTGGTGCAGGGGACGAAGTTTGGAGGAGCGTGGACGGTACCGTTAGCTACGGCTGCGCTCTTGATGGGGATTCGTGCGACAGGCGCATGGGACAAGAAGGTCATTGCCCAGCGAGTTGCCGTCCTCGGAGCAGCCGCCCTGGTGGGTTGGCTCGGTACGAATCCTTACGCAGTCATCACGCCCTACTACATTCAGTCCTGGGCCGCGCAATGGCGGATAGTCGGCAACTCCGGTGGCCCCCTGGGGACGTTCACGCCTTGGGATTGGATAAAGGCCATCTATGACTACGTTGGCCCACTTGGTTCAGCGTTGGCTGTCACAGGATTGCTGCACGCGCTGATCGGCGGCTTCTCGACGCCGCGCAACCGAGCCCTCTTCTTGGCCGCAATACTCTCGTTGTCCCAGATTGCCTACTACGCTCTTCTCGGCAAGCTTTGGGTCGTTCTTGGATACCTTTTGGTCGCGCTTCCTCTAATGGCGATGCTTAGCTTTGATTTCGTCGTAACATGGCTAAAGTTCTTTCTTGCCAAGCCGTTCGGGCGCATGGCACGTCCAATCGCAGTCACTTCCGTTTTGCTTACAACCCTATATCTCGGCACCGACCACGTCTTCGCACTGGTCAACCAGACGCTCGCGCTACATCATCGCGATAGCACCTTGTTGGCACTGAACGACTGGGCTGCCAAAGGCGGTATACCGCCGGATGCCCGTATCGTTTTCGATGATCTTGGCTACTTCGATCCAAAGATATTTAAGAACGCCAGGATGTATGGAGGCGTATTGACCTGGAGCGGGGTCAATGCACTCGATCCCGAATATATCGTCCTTTCGAGCAGTCTCTATGGAAGCCCGCACTACGCCAAGCTGATCGAGACCCAACACCTCACTGCCGACGATCCCAATCCGTTTTCGATGCTTATGTACCAAGCCCTGATTCCAACCCCGGCACCCGGCCCGACCGCAGCGGAGGGAATTACCTTCGTTAAGGAAATCGCCCCCGATTCTAGCGGGGTGACGGCCACCTCGCCGGTTTATCTCACACCATGGCCAAGCCTTGAATTTCGGGTGAGATCCTCGCTCGCTATCTTGAATGGCATTTGGCAGCCGATCGACAAACCACGCGTTGGACCGATCCTGAAAATCTATAAGCGGAAGCCTAACCGACCTTCTGACGACCAACGCTGACTCGGGTCCACGAATTCAATGACTGCTCTTGTGACCGCGGGCCTGCACAATATTGAGCAATTCGTCGGCCAGAGCTCGGGTGGCCGTTCTCTCCAAGAGTTGCATATCTTGAGCGGCTCGCCTAAAAGTCTCGCTGCATAAACAGCAACGATCTGACATGAACAGCAACGTCGATACGGGGAGACCAGAGGGAGAGCCGAACACACGAAGACGGCTGATCTCCCTCGTTATGCCGGTCTACAACGAAGAAGCCAACATCGATCGCGCGTACGCCGCGCTGACGGCTATTTTCAAAGACCTACCCCAATACGATCTGGAGTTTGTCTTCACCGACAATCACAGCGAGGATCGAACATTCGAACATCTCGCTGCACTTGCCAAAATCGACCGCAGAGTCAAGGTGATCCGCTTCACGCGCAACTACGGTTTTCAGCGCTCGCTACTGACCGCCTACCGAAACGCATCCGGTGATGCGGCGATTCAGGTTGATTGCGATCTTCAGGATCCACCGGAATTGATTCCGCAATTCATTGCGCTTTGGGAAAAGGGCCATGATGTGGTCGTGGGCTTGCGCCGACGCCGCGAGGAAGCAAAACTGCTCACCCTCAGTCGCCGCACATTTTACGCGCTGCTCACCCACATTTCCGATGATCCTATCACCCGCGACGCCGGCGATTTCCGCTTGGTCGACCGCTCCGTGATCGACCGTCTCAAGGAGCTGAACGACTACAACCCTTACGTCCGCGGCGTCATATCTTCATTTGCCGCGCGCGAGACCGGCATTCCCTACGACCGGACACAGCGGATACACGGCCGCAGCAAATTCCCGGTGCGGAAATTGGTCGGCTTTGCCCTTGACGGGATAATCGGGCACTCGGTTCTTCCGCTGCGGCTTGCGTCCTATGCCGGCCTCCTGATCTCGATCGCTGTTTTTCTGCTGGGGCTGTTTTACGTCGTCGAGGCGCTGCTGCGGGGCAGATCGTGGCCGAGCGGCTTTGCAACGCTCATCGTCGTTATGCTGTTCGGGATCAGTCTGAACGCAATCTTCCTTGGCATTATCGGCGAATATGTGAGCCGTATTTATCAGCAAGTCCGCTTCAGGCCGCTGGTGACGGTCGAGGCTGCCGCCAATATCTCCGCAGAACAGAGCAAATAATGAAGTCGGCAACTTTCACATCATGTACTCTGCGGCGGGAAGAGCGAATATGACCCCGAGCTTCTGGCGCGGTCGCCGCATCCTCTTGACCGGGCATACCGGCTTCAAGGGGGCGTGGGTCAGTGTGATGCTGGCCGAGCTCGGCGCGAAGGTAACCGCGTTTTCTTTAGACCCCAAGACAGAACCTAATCTCTGGCAAACCATCGCGCAACGCGTAGCGATCGACAGCCACTATGCCGATCTGCGCGACATGCCGGCAGTGACAGAAATTTGCAGAATAGCCGAACCCGAGATCGTTTTGCATATGGCCGCACAGGCGCAGGTTCGGGAAAGCTATCGCGACCCGGTCGGAACCTTCACCAGCAATATCCTAGGTACGGTGAACTTGCTGGAAGCGCTGCGCGCCAGCCCGAGATTGCAGGCGATTCTGACAGTAACCAGCGACAAGGTCTACGCGAACACGGAGACTGGCTTGGCGTTTCCCGAGAACGCCCCGCTGGGCGGCTCAGATCCGTACAGCGCATCCAAGGGCGCGACCGAAATTGTGCTCCGGAGCTACGCCGAGAGCTTCTTTACACCGCTCGGGGTGCCTCTGGCCTCAGCGCGCGGCGGCAACGTCATTGGCGGCGGCGATTTCTCCAGCGAGCGGCTCGTTCCGGACCTCTACAGGGCTGCACAAAAAGGCGTACCGGTTGAACTGCGGTATCCTGCGGCGACCCGGCCCTGGCAGCATGTACTTGACTGCCTCACCGGCTACCTTGGCTTTGCGGAATACCTCGCCAACACAGGTGCGGCCGATCCACCCTCCCTGAACTTTGGTCCGCTTACGGATGAATCAGTGTCCGTCGCCCAGGTGGCGGCGGCTATCGGCGAAGGACTGGGCAATGGACAGGCCTGGAAGCAGGCGTCAGGCTCCTTCCCGCCAGAAAAGCAGACACTACGGATCAACAGCTCGCTGGCTGCCAAGACATTGAAATGGCGACCGCGGCTCGACGTCAACGAGACGCTCGCATGGACGGCGCAATGGTATGCGGATTTCGCGAACGGCAAGGACGCGCTCGAACTTGTGCGTGCGCAGATATCCCGATACGGGACCTAGCCTGCGTTGAAAAATAGCCGACTTCTGGCCAAGAACATCTTCAGTTCGGCTTGATCGGCAATCGCTGGCCAGGCCTTCGAGATGCCGTCGGCGTTCCCGGCTTCGTTGCTGCCGAATTCCGCAAGCGCATAAAGCAGCTCGGTATCGAGCGGTTCGCCCAAGCGCCCCGCCAACCATTCAGCCTGATGGGCGATGTAGCGGCCGCGAACGGCCTCGGCAAATGTGGCAGATGCGATGGCCCAGTCCGGCGACAGGCGCGGGTCCAGTGGTGCGCCTTCCACAGCAGCGATGAACGCGGAGAGCATTGTCCCCAATGGCCGGAGCGCCGTGGTCCACTGCGGGTCGCCGTTCACGCGCGTTCCCGCGAGATCGATGACGCCTGGCTCGTCGGCGAAATCGAGTACAGCAACGCCCTTTTCGGTTTCGACTTCGATCCGGCGCTGCCGACCTTGATCGTTGCGTGCAATGAGCAAGGAAGCCGGCAGCCCGTTGGCCTGCGCTTCGATCGCCACATGCGCGCCGCCACGTCGAACATCCAGTGAAACGAGTGCAAGATCGCGGAACTGCAATTCGCCGACCATCGGCACGATGTGGGGCAGCACATCATCGAACAGTGTCACCGCAGCGTCGTAGCCCTTGGCTTCCCCGCGACGGATGTCCGAAGGGCCGTCAGTCCAAATCATCCGGAGGCTTCGCACGCGTCCGAGCGAAGCCAACAAAGCGGCATAGGCCTCGACGTATCGTGCGAACAAAAAGACGTGGCTGCCCCCGAACGCCGTACTTTTGGCCCTTGCGATGCTGTTGAGTTCATCGATACTACGACGTGCAAGGGCCACAGGTTTTTCTACCAACACCGGGATACCGCCCATCAGCGCACCAGCCGCAGCCTCGAAATGGTCTTCCGTGCGGTTGGCGACGATGACGGCATCAGGCCGCTTCGGGCCGGCTCCGGAGGTTGGCCAGGTGTCCAGAGCACTCAACCGATCGGCAAATTGCGATTGCGCAGCCCACGCCTGGAGGCCCGCAGCATTGCTCGGCGAGTGCATAGTGATCTGGTCTGCGCGGCCCGGGAGCCCGCACAGTACCGAAGCGATCGTTCGGGCCCAACGTCCGCCGCCGATGACCGATATCTTCATCCTTCTCGCCCTAATCATCCGCGCGGGGTTCTGGCAACCCGCCGAACGCGAGATAGTGCCAGTGCAAAAGACCCATCGGGGAAACGCCGCGGACCTTAGCCTTTGACAAACGGAGCCCGATACGCAAAGTCACCACGTAATTCAAGGTACGGCGGCTTCGATACTACAATACGCGCCGCAGCAAACTTGTCACATGGATCCCGAATGAATTCGACAATCTTGCCGGCCCATGAGATCGATCATTGCGAAGTGTGCGGCAACCGCACCTTGGCTCCCGTGTTGGATCTTGGGGCCCACCCGATGTGCGACGATCTGGTTGCGATCGGAAGCTCGCGGACGTGCGCCGAGTACCCGATCGAGATTCTCTTTTGCGACAATTGCCGGACCGCACACCAGCGCTTCCAAGTTCCAAAGCGCGAGCTGTTTCCAGAGAGCTATCACTACCGGTCGCGCTTTACCGCCGACGTGCTCTCCGGAATGAAAAGCCTCGCCGATTCCTGCGAGCAGCGCTTCGGCCTGGTCGCCGGCAGAAAGGTCGTTGATGTCGGCTGCAACGACGGAAGCTTGCTCGATTTCTTCCGTGAAAAGGGCGCCGCCACAATCGGCGTTGAGCCGACCTCAGCCGTGCAGGATTGTGCGGCAAAAGGACACTCGACTATTCATGATTTCTTCACCGAAGCAACGGCAGAGCAGATCGTAGCCACGCATGGCAAGCCGGACTTCATCACCTTCACCAACGTGTTCGCGCACATCGAAGACCTCGGCAGCGTAATCGCTGCGCTGAAGCGCCTGATCGGCGAAAAGACTATCTTGGTCATCGAGAACCACTATCTCGGATCGGTTTTACTCACCAATCAGTTCGACACTTTCTATCACGAGCATCCGCGTACATACAGCTACCGCTCGTTCGTTTTCATTGCCCGCGCGCTCGGCCTCAATCTGATCGACGTGCAGTTTCCCGCGCGGTATGGCGGCAACATTCGTATTTTTGCGGGCAAGCTGGGGTCCGCCGTAGACCCCGCGGCTATAGAGAAACTCGAAGCCAACGAGGCACACTTCGGCCTTGACTTCGAGACACTCCGCAGCGGCGTGACGCGCTGGCGCGACAAGAAGAGTCAGGAGTTGCGGGCTCTCGTACAGAAGAATGGACCCCTTCGCAGCAAGGCGTTCCCGGGGCGCGCCGCCATCCTGATTAAACTGTTGGCGCTCGACAACGACTCGATTTCGATCGTTCATGAAAAGCCCGGTTCGATGAAGATCGGCCATTACCTGCCCGGCACACGAATCCCGATCGGTTCCGACGATGATCTGCTCAAGGCCCCATTGGGCGCCAATCCATTGCTCAATCTGGCGTGGCACATCCCGGTCGAGATACGCAACTATCTCAGGGACATTGGCTATGATGGTCCCGTGATCGACATTCTGAGCCAGCAGGATTTTCAGCCTGGCGCGTGAGACCATCGATACAACTCAACTGCGCCCCGATGCGGCGAACTGAGAGCCAAGACATGAAAGCGGTCATTCTCGCTGGTGGGTTCGGCACACGTCTATCCGAGGAAACCGATCTCGTCCCCAAGCCGTTGGTCGAGATCGGCGGACGGCCGATTTTGTGGCACGTGATGAAACTCTACGCAGCAGCCGGGCTGAATGATTTCGTCATTTGCGCGGGCTACAAGGCATCGATGATCAAACACTATTTCGCCAGCTACTTCCTCGAGACCAACGACATCGAGATTCACACCGCCACGCGCGAAGTTCGCTACCTTACACCCAAGTCGCTCGATGACTGGACGGTCAAGATCATTGATACCGGCCTAAATACCATGACTGGCGGACGCATCAAACGTGTTGCGCCGTACCTGGATGAAACCTTCTGTCTCACCTACGGCGATGGTGTCGCTAATCTCGATATCGCCGAGGTGATTGCATTCCATCGCAGGCATGGGAAGTTCGCGACGGTGACGTCAGTCCCGTCACCTGGCCGTTTCGGCATTCTCGATATGGACCAGCACGATGCCGTATCGCGGTTCCACGAAAAGCCCGACGCCGAAATGGGCTGGATCAATGGCGGGTTTTTCGTTCTCGAACCTCGCGTCCTCGACTATATCGACGCCGATGAAACGGTTTGGGAACGTCGACCGCTGGAACGGCTGGCAGCCGATGGACAATTAATGGCCTATCGCCATCCAGGCTTCTGGAAGGCGATGGACACGCTGCGGGAGAAACGCGAGCTCGAAGAGATGTGGGCCTCAGGTTCCGCCCCTTGGAAGCTATGGTGACAGCCGATGACACAGCCCGACGATATCAACGGTGCAGAGTTCGACGCGTATACGGCGAACTATAATGAAGAGATCAACAAGGCCTTGAATTTTTCGGGCCTCGATATCGACTTCTTCGCGCGCGTTAAAAATGACTATCTCGTCGATATCCTCGACGCACGTCAGGGCGGCGCAGCCAAAGCCGAGTTGCTCGACGTTGGCTGCGGCGTTGCCAATGCCCACAAGCAGTTGAAAGATCGGGTCAGCGGGATATCGGGAATTGACGTTTCGGGCGCCAGTATCGCGGTAGCGCGTCAACGCAACCCTGGCATCCGCTACGAAGTCTTCGACGGCACTCACCTCCCGTTTGGCAACCAGTCATTCGACGGCGCATTCGCAATCAACGTGTTTCATCACGTCCCTGTCCCACAGCGGCCAGCGCTGGTTGCCGACATACGCCGGGTGCTGCGTCCCGGAGGAGTGTTCGTGATCTTCGAACATAATCCATTCAATCCTGTGACCCGCCGCATCGTCAACACGTGTGAATTTGACAAGGACGCGGTGCTGTTGAAACGACGTGATTCCGAAGCACTTCTCGAGGGTGCCGGATTCAACGATATCAGCACGCGATACATCTTCTCAGTGCCGGCGGCCGGCCCCCTGCTCCGCAGAGTTGACCGGCTCTTTTCGCTGCTACCGTTTGGCGCTCAGTATTATACGCTGGGTACCAACCACTAGCGCGCGAAACGATTCAGCTGAACCCGCATTGCGCTTTAGCTCTTTCCTTGAGACCATGATCTCCGCGCAAACGCTTCCCGTTTGATGCCATGGAAAGCCCGCTTCGCACTTTTCCGGATCGGGCTCTAGCTAGCCTGTGCGCCGACCGGCCCTCTCCGATCCGTCTCGATCGCGCGCAGATAGTCCAGCATCAGGCGGCCGGTTGCGGACAGATGCGCGGCATCGCGGACCACGATCTTCAGCTCGCGCCGCCCCCAATCGTCGCGCAGGGGGATCGCACGAAGACCCATGCCGGCACCGACGACTGCGAAGGCGCGATCGGGGATCAGGCCGAGGCCCATATTGGCCTGCACCATGCGGCAGACTGCATCGAAGCCGGGCACGTTGATGCGCAGCCGCATCGTCTTGCCGGCTTGCGTCGCCGCATATTGCGAGCGGAGATAGATCGAGCTCGCGGTGTGCAGGCCGATGTGGTCGAAATCGAGCGTCTCGGTGAACAGCAGTTTCTCGCGACCGGCGAGCGGATGGTTCGGCCGCATCACGACCACCAGATTGTCGTAGCGGTAATGGAAGGCTTCGAGCGCGCGGCTGTCGGCCTCGGCCGAACAGATGCCGAGCTCGGCCGCGCCCTCCTCGATGCCGCGCACCACCTGCCCGCTCGGCCGCTCCTGCAGATCGACGCGAAGCAGCTCATGCGCCGCGAAGAAGGCGGACAGGTCCTCGGGCAAATACTGCACGATCGCCGAGAGGTTGGCGAGCATGCGGACATGGCCGCGCACGCCTTGCGAATATTCCGACAGCTCGACCGCGATCTTCTCGACATTGAGCAGCGTGACCCGGGCGTGATGCAGCAGCGCATCGCCGGCCGGCGTCAGTGCCATGCCCTTGGCGAGCCGCTTGAACAGCGTGACGCCGAACGCCAGCTCGAAATCGTTCATCCGTTTCGACACGGCGGAGGCCGCGATCCCCTCGCGCTGCGCGGCGCGGGTGAGGTTCTGTTCGTCGCAGACCGCAACGAACAGGCGCAGCGTCGTGAGGTCCACCCGGCGCGTCAGCGCGGTCTCTGCCGGCGTCGGGCTGCGTTGCGTGTCGACATCGATGGAGGCGAGCGGCATGGGCGGCGTCCTTGCGGGAGGGACGCTGACAGGCTAGCGCGGGCGGGCGCGCAAAAAATCCCAAACCGATCCGGAGACAGTCGGATTGTTGGGAATAGATTCCAACAAAGCCCTTCAAGGGCAAACTTGATTCCAATCGAGAACCATTCTCTTCAGCAATCAGATGACGCAGCTACCGCCAATATCTGGTACAGTGCAGCCTTCGGGTGCCCCGATTAGCGTCAGCAATTGGCAGGGCCCTGTTCCGACACGGACGCAGTACGCCCATCGGGCTGCCTTGCTGATTCCTTGGATCAGGAGAGCATTATGCGTGACGAAGTCAAAATTAAACTACGTGAAAATTTGCGCGGCGCGGTCATCGCGCGCGGCGAAACCGATTACGACGAAGCCCGTGCGCTCTATAACGGCATGATCGACAAGCGGCCATCGCTGATCGCACGATGTGTCGATGTCGCCGACGTCATCGCCGCGGTGAAGTTCGGCCGCGAGAACGACCTGCGCATCGCAATTCGCGGCGGCGGTCATAATGGACCCGGTCTCGGCAGCGTGGATGACGGACTGGTCATCGACCTGTCTGCCATGAAGGGCGTGCGCGTCGATCCGGTTGCCCGCACGGCGCGGGTCGGCGCGGGATGTACCCAGGGCGATGTCGACCATGCCACCCATGTGTTCGGCCTCGCCGTCCCGGCGGGTATCATCTCGACCACCGGGATCGCAGGCCTGACATTGAGCGGCGGCCATGGCTATCTCACCCGCAAACATGGCCTCACGATCGATAATCTGCTCGAAGCCGACGTCGTGCTCGCCGACGGCAGCTTTGCCGTCGCCAGCAAGGACGAGAACGCCGACCTGCTCTGGGCGCTGCGCGGCGGCGGCGGCAATTTCGGCATCGTCACGTCCTTCCTGTTCAGGCTCCATCCGGTCAATGCCGTGTTTGCCGGACCGATCGCCTGGGATCAGCAGCATGCGCGCACGATCATGCAGCGTTATCGCGACTTCCTGCCGACCGCGCCGGAGGAGCTCAGCGTCTTCCTCGGACTCAAGACGATCCCGTCAGGTCCGCCATTTCCGCAAGAGCATTGGGGAAAGCGTATCTGCCTGTTGATGTGCTGCTACGACGGCGCCGAGGACGGCGGCAGAGGAGCGCTGGCACCGCTGCTCGATGCCTTGCCGACGCCATGGTTCAACTGGATGGGGACGATGCCCTATCCTGCCGTGCAGAGCATGTTCGACGGGCTCTACCCCAAGGGCATGCAGTGGTATTGGCGTGGCGATTTCGTCAAGACGTTGCCGGACGCCGCGATCGACGCCCATCTCGAGCAGGCCGCAAAGACCCCGAGCGAATTGTCGCTCATGCATCTCTACCCGATCGACGGCGCCGTGCATCGCGTCGGCAGCGGCGAGACCGCGTGGAATTGTCGCGACGCGACCTGGTCGATGGTCATCGCCGGAATCGATCCGAATCCGCAAAAGGCAGGGCCAATCACACGATGGACCAAGGCCTATTGGGAGGCGGTTCACCCGTTCGACCTCGGCGGCGCCTACCCGAATTTCATGATGGATGATGAGGGCGACGCCCGTCTCAAGGCTACCTACGGATCTAACTATGCGCGGCTGGCTGAGGTGAAGCGCAAATATGATTCCGCCAATTTGTTCCGGGTCAACCAGAACATCAGGCCAGCCGCTTGATGCCGCGGCCCGCGATATTGCGAAGGTGATGGCTTCGCGAAGGAGATCCAACAAGAAACGCGGCGCCGAGGCGCCGCGTTTCCGAATGCTTTGATCGAGTGAACCGTCAGCCCGCGACCTTGGTCGCCGGGACGTCGCGCTGGCGCTTCATCACGATCTTGTTCAGCGCGCCGAGATAGGCCTTGGCGGAGGCAACCAGCGTGTCCGGATCGGCGGCGCGCGCGGTCATCGAGCGGCCTTCATGCGCCAGACGCACCGAGACTTCGGCCTGTGCATCGGTGCCTTCGGTCACGGCGTGGACTTGGTACAGTTCCAGCTTGGCCTCGTGCGGCACCAGACGCTTGATGCAGTTGAAGACGGCATCGACCGGGCCGTTGCCCTCGGCTTCCTCGATCTTGATCTGGCCGTCGACGTCGAGCTTCATGGTCGCGCGCTGCGGGCCATGGGTGCCGGCGATCACGGTCAGCGAGGCCAGCTTGATGCGGTCGTGCGCGGCCGCCATCTCCTGGTCGACCAGCGCCTCGATGTCCTCGTCGTAGATGTCCTTCTTGCGGTCGGCCAGCGCCTTCATCCGCGTGAAGGCATCCTCCAACTGGTTGGCGCCGAGCTTGTAGCCCATCTCCTCCAGCTTGTGGATGAAGGCGTGTCGGCCGGAATGCTTGCCCAGCACCAGCGAGGACTGCTTCAGGCCGACCATCTCGGGCCGCATGATCTCGTAGGTCGAGGCGTCCTTCAGCACGCCGTCCTGGTGGATCCCGCTCTCATGGGCGAAGGCGTTACGGCCGACGATCGCCTTGTTGTACTGCACCGGGAACGAGGTCGCGGCCGACACCACCTTCGAGGCGCGGGTCAGCTGCGTGGTGTCGATCTTGTTCCAATACGGAAACTTGTCGTTCCGCACATTGATCGCCATCACGACCTCTTCCAGCGCGGCATTGCCGGCGCGCTCGCCGATGCCGTTGACGGTGCACTCGACCTGGCGCGCGCCGCCGACGATGCCGGCCAGCGAGTTAGCCACCGCCATGCCGAGATCGTTGTGGCAGTGCACCGAGAAGATCGCCTTGTCGGAGTTCGGCACCCGCTCGATCAGCGTCCGCATGAAGTGGGTGTATTCCTCCGGCACCGTGTAGCCGACGGTGTCGGGGATGTTCACCGTGGTGGCGCCGGCCTTGATCACGGCCTCGACGATCCGGCACAGATAGTCCATCTCGCTGCGGGTGCCGTCCTCGGCCGACCATTCGACGTCGTCGATCTGGTTGCGGGCGCGGGCGACCATCGCGACCGAGGTCTCGATGACCTCCTCGGGGGTCTTGTTCAGCTTCACGCGCATGTGCAGCGGCGAGGTCGCGATCACGGTATGGACGCGGCCGCGGCGGGCGAACTTGACGGCTTCGGCGCAGCGGTCGATGTCGGCCGGATGGGCGCGGGAGAGGCCCGCGATGACCGCGTTCTTGGAGCGGCGGGCGATCTCGCTGACCGCCTGGAAGTCGCCTTCCGAGGTGATCGGGAAGCCGGCCTCGATGACGTCGACCCCCATATCGTCCAGCAGCTCGGCGACCTCGAGCTTCTCCTCGAAGGTCATGGTGGCGCCGGGGCACTGCTCGCCGTCGCGCAAGGTGGTGTCGAAAATGATGACGCGGTCCTTCTCGGACTTGTTCACGGTGGCCATGTCAGAAATTCCTTTAAGCTTTTGCGCCCGTCATGTTGCTCCTTGAGCAATTGCTTGGGCGATTATCAGGGTCCGGTGATCTCGTACAAACCCCTGAGTGCCCAGGCGCAAACGCCCAGCCGGCCCTCAGGGGCAGGTAAGAAGAAGGCCGCCAATAAGCAGGGTGGGCCGTGCGGCCGGGATCGTGGCGGTAGCCTGGGCCACCTCCCCCGAAATCCCATCGATTTGGCCGCGAATCGGCATTGCCAGACCCTGTTGAGCGCTTAAATCCTCGATCAAAACCGTTGACGGTTGGTTGCCGGGACGCGCCATGCGCCGTCGTTCTAGACGATTATGGCAAGCCGCCGCAATGGGTAAAGATGGTCAGCGGGGTTGACCTATCGTGTCGCATGGCTCGACGCGCGCCCGTCCCTGTCCCCTCACCTCCGCCCGCGCGAAGACGCGCGCAGGCTCGACGGCGAGCGGCCGTAGAGACCGGCGAAGGCGGCGTTGAAACGGCGGACGCTGCCGAAGCCGGCGCGGAAGGCGATCTCGGTCATCGCGTCATCGGTGGTGTCGATCAGCCGCTTGGCGCGCTGCACGCGCCGGGTGGTCGCGACCTGCTGCGGGCTGGCGCCGACATGGCGCTCGAACAGCCGCCCGAGGTGGCGCGAGATGATGCCGAGCCGGCGGGCCAACGCAGCAACCGAGCCGCGCTCGAGCGCGCCGCCGTCGATCAGCTTCAGCGCGCGCAATCGCCGCATTGTTCGCACCGGACGCCGAATGGATCGCGCCGGCCCGCAACGCCACCGCGATCGCGCTCGATCACACCGATCACATGATCGGCGCGGAGGCGATCGCCCGCTTCATCTCGACCGAGATGCATTGCTTGTTCACCGAGATCGACATCGCGTTCTGCGCCGTTCATGCCGACGGCGACAGCGTGATCGTCGAGGAGCGCATGCGCGCGACGCTGCCTGACGGCCGGCGCCATGACAATGACTACTGCTTCGTGTTCGTGCTCGAGGCGGACCGCATCAAGCAGGTTCGGGAATACATGGACACGCGCAAGGGCTGGCAGATGGTGTTCGGAGAGGCTGCGGCGTGACGACGGCTGCGTGCGGCACGATTCGAGCGTGACTTCGCCCGCCTTCTCGCGAGGGGAAGGCTGCCTTCCCCTCGCGGGTCGCGCAGCCCGATTGGCATCGACTAACCTATCCGCACCGTCATGGCCGGGCTCAGCCGTCCGAAGCACGGCGTCGCTTCCGCTCGCCTATGTCCCGGCCAAAACACGAACGCAGCGAAACCTTTCCTACACCATGACGGCATGCGCGGCATCGGCCGGCGACAGTTGTGGCGCGGACGCGGCCGGGTAAATCAATCTTTGCTCAACTGGTTGCATCTAGTGTGCCGGCAGCGACCGGGTGTTAGGGCGCGTCCTTTGGTTAAGGAGATATCAGGATCATGCCCACGACGAACCTGGCCGATGGGCCCCATCAGCGCCAAGCCGGCTTCAATCTCTTCCTGGTCGGATTCCTGATCCTGTTTCTCGAATTGGCCTGCATCCGCTGGTTCTCGGCCAAGGTCGTGTTCCTGCAATTCTTCACCAATATCGTGCTGCTCGCGGCCTTCCTCGGCATGTCCTGCGGCTGCCTTGCCGCGCGGCGGAGCACCAACTGGCTTGCGCTGTTTCCGGGGCTTGCGCTCGTGACCTTCGCTGCCGTGGCCACGATCATGGCGCTGTATTCCAACTGGGGTCAGTTCGCGGTCGACGTCGGCCATCAGGCCTCGCCGCAGGAGGTGTTTTTCGGCACCGAGTATCGCAACCCGGATCTCGCCAAGTTCGTCGTGCCCATCGAGGCGATCGCCGGGCTGTTCTTCGTGCTGATCGCGCTGATGTTCGTCGGCCTCGGCCAGACTCTCGGCCGCGCCTTCGACGCCTACCCCAACCGCGTCGCCGGCTATTCGCTGAATATCGGCGGCAGCCTCGCGGGCATCGTCGGGTTCTCGCTGCTGTCGTTCGCGCAGGCGCCGCCGGTGGTCTGGTTCGGCATCAGCTGCGCCGGCATCGTCTACCTGCTCTACCAGGACAAGGCGCTGTCGATCCTGCGCCTTGCGACGATCATCATCGTGGTGGGATTTACCGCCTACTACACCGATCGTTCCGACAGCCATGACATCCGCTGGTCGCCCTATTACGCCGTCGACCTCAACAAATCGAACGGCGTGATCACCGTCAACAGCATCGGCCATCAGGAAATGATGCCGTTCAGCGAACGCGGCTCGTCCTATTCGCTGATCCACCTGCTGCAGAAGCACAGTGGCGGCACGCCGTTCAAGGACGTCATGATCATCGGCGCCGGCTCCGGCAACGACCTCGCGCACGCCTTGCGCTTCGGCGTCGAGCGCATCGATGCGGTCGAGATCGATCCCGTGATCCAGAACATCGGCCTCCACAACCATCCCGACAAGCCCTATCAGGACCCGAGGGTGGTGCCGCATCTCGACGACGGCCGGCATTTCCTGCGCACCACCGAACGCAAATACGATCTGGTCGTGTATGCGCTCGTCGACTCGCTGATCCTGCACAGCGGCTACGCCAACATCCGCCTCGAAAGCTATCTGTTCACCGAACAGGCGTTCCAGGACGTCCGCCGCGTGCTGAAGCAGGACGGCGTCTTCGTGATGTACAACTACTATCGCCAGGGCTGGATCGTGCAGCGCGTCGCCGAGATGGCCAAGCAGGTGTTCGGCTGCGATCCGCTGGTGCTGCCGCTGCCCTACAAGGAAACCCTGACCTCGTCCGAACCGGTCGGCTTCACCACCATCATCGCGGGCTGCAATCCGCACATCTCCACCGCGTTCCGCGACCGCGGCCAGTTCTGGCTGAACAGCATTCCGCCGGAGAACCTGGCGGTCAACGGCTTCGAAAAGCCGCAAGAAAAGGGACAAGACAAGGCTGCCGCCCAGCACGGCGACTGGGTGCCGCTGGCGCCGGCGAAACTGGTGGTCGACAATGAAGGCGCCAGGCAATCGACCAGCGACGACTGGCCGTTCCTCTATGTCAGCGGCAGGCTGATCCCCGATCTGACCGTTCGCTCGATGATCCTGCTCGGCGTGCTCGGGCTTGGCCTGGTCTATCTGTTCAAGCCGAAGGGTACCTGGCGGCCCAATAACCGGATGTTCTTCCTCGGCGCGGCGTTCATGCTGCTCGAGACCAAGGCGGTGGTGCAGATGGCGCTGTTGTTCGGCAGCACCTGGCTGGTCAACTCGGCGGTGTTCTTCACCGCCCTGCTGCTGATCCTCGCCGCCAATTTGTATGTGATCAAGGTGCCGTCGACCCGGCTGGCGCGGCACTATGCCGGGCTGCTGGCGCTGCTGGCGGTCTCGGTGCTGGTGCCGCTCGACACGTTCCTGAGCGGCGGCATCGTCTGGCGCTACGTGATCCCGTGCGCGCTGGCGCTCGGCCCGATGTTCTTCGCCGGCGTGATCTTCGCCCGCTCGTTCCGCGACGAAGCCAATCCCGATCAGGCGTTCGGATCCAACATCGCGGGATCTGTCATCGGCGGCCTCGCCGAGTCGTGCTCGACCCTGCTCGGCTTCCGCTACCTCCTGATCGTGGCGATCGGCTTCTATCTGCTGTCCGCCTGGATGCCCTCGCGCAAGGGCTAGCGCGCAAGGGACGCGCTGGCAGACCGGCGAACGGTAGTCGCTACCGCAGATATCTGCGGTAGCGATCAAGCTCCCGTCGCGGGCGCGCGCGGCCAAAATATCGAAAACAACCCCATGCAAAGGAGCCGGCGGCTGCCGGCGCTCGACCGGGCCACTTGACACGTCGGGCAAATCAGGGGCACATTTCCAATATTCCGAAATCGTGCCTCGCCCGCAGGGCGCGAGAAAAACGCCGCCCTACTTCTTCACCGCATTCTTCTCCGCCGCGCCGCCCTTGCCTTCCGCCTCCAGCGCAGCACGGACGCGCTTGAATTCGCTCAGGTCCGCCTTGTCGACCTCGGGGAATTTCAGCTCGAGCCTGTCGACCGCATTGACGATGGTCGAGCCGATCACGACGCGGGCGAACCATTTGTGGTCGGCGGGCACGATGTGCCAGGGCGCCTCTTTGCTCGCGGTCTGGTGGATCATGTCTTGATAGGCGGCCTGATATTTGGCCCACAGCGCGCGCTCGGAGACGTCGGCCATCGAGAACTTCCAGTTCTTGGCCGGCTCCTCGAGCCGGTCGAGGAAGCGCCGGCGCTGCTCCTCCTTGGAGACATGCAGGAAGAACTTCAGGATCACGGTGCCGTTGCGCGACAGATAGCGCTCGATCGCGGAGATGTCCTCGAAGCGCTCGCGCCAGATGTTCTTGGTCACCAGCTTCTTCGGGATCTTCTGCTTGCCAAGCACTTCGGGATGCACCCGTACCACCAGGCACTCCTCGTAGTAGGAGCGGTTGAAGATACCGATGTGGCCGCGCTCCGGCAGCGCGATCATGGCGCGCCACATGAAATCGTGGTCGAATTCCTTGGTCGAGGGCTGCTTGAACGAGGACACCTCGCAGCCCTGCGGGTTGACGCCCTCGAACACGCTCTTGATCGCACTGTCCTTGCCGGCGGCATCCATGCCCTGGAAGATCAGGAGCAGCGACCAGCGGTCCTGGGCGTAGAGCTTCTCCTGGAAGTCGTTGAGCCGCGTGCGGTTGGCCTCAATGATCTTGCCGCCGGCGTCCTTGTCGATGCCGCCCTTCTCGGCGGTCGCATACGATTTCAGGTGAAATTCGCCTGATCCGTCGAAGCGGAACGGCGCGACGAAGGGCTTCAGTTCATCGGCGAGCGATGGGGACGGTTTGCTGCTCATGGCCTCTCGACGGCTTGCGTGGCGATTTGATCCGGTCGATCACGCTACCAAGAATGCCCTTGGGCAGGAAGATGATGAAAAGCACCAGCAGCACGCCATAGACCAGATTGTCCCAGCCGACCGCCTTGGTGCCGAACGAAATGCGCAGCACCTCGGCCAGCACGATGGTGATGATGGCCCCGACGGTCGGTCCCAGCGCCACATAGACGCCGCCGACGATCGCCGCGAACACCATCTGCAGCGAGACCGCGATGCCGCTCACGGTGTCCGGCGAGATGAACATCTGGTACTGGCAATAGAGCGCACCGGACAGCGCGGTCATCAGCGCGCTGATCAGGGTGATCTTGAGCTTCTCGGCGGTGACGTTGACGCCGGCGGCGGCCGCCGCATCCTCATCCTCCGAGATCGCCTCCATGGCGTGGCGGATCATGCTGCGGTCGATCGCGCGCCAGATCACGAGGCCTGCGATCCAGACCGCGAGCGCAATCAGATACCAGGTGACCTTGTCGTCGAATTGCAGTGCGAACAGCCCCTTGCCGCTCGGCGCGCGCTGCGGCGTGTAGCCGAGCGAGCCGCCGGTATAGTCGCGGGTCGCGGTGATGACCTGGAGCACGATGCCGGACAGCGCCAGGGTCACCAGCACGAAATAGTGCCCGGTGATGCGAAAGCGGAAGCAGGGATAGGCGACGACAAGCGCGAGCACGCCGGCTGTCGCCATGCTCAGGGGAATCCCGATCCAGGGCGAGACGCCGAGGTGATTCCAGAGCAGCGCTGTGACGTAGGCGCCGATCCCCATGAAGCCGCCATGGCCGAGCGAGACCAGCCCGAAGCGGCCCATGATCGACCACGAGGTGTAGGCGAACGACCAGATCAGGATCAGCACCAGCACGTGCAGGTGATAGGGGTCGCGGTGCACGAAGGGCAGCGCGATGAGCGCAATCAGCGCGATGATCCAGCCGGCGGCCTGCCTGTTCACGAGCGCCTCGCGAGCAGGCCCGCGGGCCGGATGAACATCATGACGATGAAGAAGGCGAACGCCAGCACGTAGCCCCATTCGAGATCGGAGAACAGGCCGCCGAGCGAGATGATCTCGGCGAACACGAAGGCCGCGACGAAGCCGCCGATGAAATTGCCGAGGCCGCCGAGCACGCAGATCAGGAAGGTAATCGGCCCGAACGACAGCCCGACGAACGGATGCACGTCATATTGCAGCACCAGGAGGCAGGCGGCGAGACCGGCGAGCCCGCCGCCGATCGCCGAGGTGACGAGATAGATGCGCTTGGGATCGACGCCCATCAGCGGCATGATCTGGCGGTCCTGCGCGATGGCGCGGATCGCGGTGCCGGTGAAGGTGCGGGTCAGGAACAGATAGACGCCGATCATGCCGACCAGCGCGGCGCCGAACGACAGGAGCCGCGCGTAGCTGAAATTCATCTCGCCGAGCGCCAGCACCGGGAGGCGGATGCCGAGATTGCGGAAATCGATGCCGAAGGCGACGGTGGCGAAGCTCTGCAGAATGAACAGCACGCCGCCGGTGGCGAGCAGCTGGTTGATCGGCGGCGCGGTCAGCAAGGGCGCGATGACCAAGAAATGCAGCGCGGCGCCGAGCAGCGCCACGAGCAGGATAACGAGCGGCGCTGCGGCCCAGTACGGCAAATGAAACACCTGCACGAGATAGTACATGCCGTACATGCCGATCATCACGAGCTCGGCGTAGCAGATCCAGGTGACGTCGATGACGCCGAAGATCAAATTGAGCCCGAGCGCCAGGAGCGCCAGCACTCCGCCGAGCAGGATGCCGTTGATCACGGCCTCCAGCAGGTAGATGTCGAAAATGTCGAGGAAGGATTGCATGGCCGCTGCCTTTCTTACCTCTCCCCACCGGGGAGAGGTCGGCGCGCAGCGCCGGGTGAGGGGAACAGGTCCCACGAGAGAGCGTAACCCCTCACCCGGATCGCATCTTGCGATGCGATCCGACCTCTCCCACAAGGGGAGAGGTGAACCGCCGATGCCGCAACACTTTCCGAGATCGTCATCATCCCCTCACACGCCCAAATACGCCTGCTTGATGGTGTCGCTCGCCGCGAGTTCTGCCGCCGTGCCGGCGGCGCGGATGCTGCCGGCTTCCAGGAGATAGGCGCGGTCGACCACGCGCAGCACCTGCTGCACGTTCTGCTCGACGATCAACACCGTCAGCCCGCTGGCGCGGATGCGCTTGACCAGCTCGAACACCTGCTGCACCACAACCGGCGCGAGCCCGGCTGACGGCTCATCGAGCAGCAGCAGTTTCGGCTTCGACATCAGCGCGCGGCCGATCGCGCACATTTGCTGCTCGCCGCCCGACATGGTGCCGGCCATCTGGTGGCGCCGTTCCTTCATGCGCGGGAACAGCTCGAACACGAAATCGAGCTGCTCGGCGTAATGCGCGCGGGCGCCCCGCATGTAGGCGCCCATCTTCAGATTGTCTGCCACGGTGAGCCGCGGAAACAGCCGGCGGTTCTCCGGCACATGCGCAATCCCGAGGCTGACGATGCGATGCGCCGGCGTCTTGACCACGTCGGCGCCCTCCATCGATATCTTGCCTTTGCGCGGGCGGATCAGGCCGGAGATCACGCGCATCAAGGTGGTCTTGCCGGCGCCATTCGGACCGATCACACCGACCGCCTCGCCCGCCTTGACGTCGAGGCTGACGTCGAACAGCGCCTGGAAGCTGCCATAGCCCGCGTCGATCGATTTCAGCTCCAGCATGCCGGTCACGCCCCGATCTGGCGGCGCGCCTGCTCGGCGACGGCGGCAGCCAAGCTCGCATCCGCATCGGTTCCGAGATAGACCTCGATCACCCTGGCATCGCCCGCGACGTCGGCCGGCAGGCCTTCGGCGATCTTCTCGCCGTGATCCAGCACCATCACGCGATCGACCACGCGCATCAAGACACCCATGATGTGCTCGACCCAGATGATGGTGATGCCGAGCTCGTCGCGGATCCGGCGCAGCATGTCGGCGGCCTGGTCCATCTCGGTCTCGTCGAGACCGCCGAGGCTTTCATCGGCGAGCAAGAGTTTCGGCCCGGTGGCGAGCGCCTTGGCGAGTTCGAGCTTCTTCAACCCGGCGGCGCCCAGCCCCTCGACGCTACTGTGGCGATCGGTCGGCAGGCCGACCATCGCCAGCGCGCGCTCGGCCGCCTCCTCGGCCTTGCTGCGGCTGTGGCGGCCCTGGCCGTAGAAGCCGGCGAGCAGGACATTCTCGAAAATGCTCAGCCGATGGAATGGCCGCGGGATCTGGAAGGTGCGGCCGATGCCGCCGACGATGATCCGGTGCGGGGCGAGGCCGGCGATCTCGCGGCCATCGAACAGGATCGAGCCTTCGGTCGGCGGCAGCGTGCCCGACAGCATGTTGAAGATCGTGCTCTTGCCCGAGCCGTTCGGGCCGATCAGGCCGAGGATCTCGCCCTGCTCGACGCGGAACGACACGTTGTTGACGGCGCAAAAGCCGCCAAACCGCTTGACCAGGCCTTCGACGGCGAGCACGGCGTCCCTTTCGCGAGCGAGCTATTTGTAGCTGTAGGTGGTGCCGGCCGGCAGCGGCAGCACGGTCTCGCGCTGCATCTGGCTCTTCGGCCACACTACATAGGATTTGTCGTCGATATATTGCAGCACCACCGGGAACGAGCGCTCGTTCTGACCGGCAAACTGCGTTCCCTCGCCGTAGAATTTCACGCCGAAGCCGAGCATGGTGCCGCCTTCCGGAATGTCGGTGTCGAGCGCGGCCTTGCGCAGCGCGTCCGGATCAACGCCGCCATACTTCTTGATCGCGCGCGGCAGCACGTCGTCGAGGAACACATACGCATTGGACGCGCCGATGCCGACATGGGCCGAGCGGATCGGCACGCCGGGCTTGAGCTTGTCGAACTCTTCGCCGACCATCTTGATCACGGGCGGCAGCTTCGGATCCATGGTCTTCTGGTTGGCGAGCCAGATCGAGATCGGGTCGGTGTTGAAGAGATAGTTGGCGTCGGCGCCGAGGCCTTCCTTCAGCTTCTCATAGACGCCATAGCCCGCGCCGTGGCCGACGATGGCGCCGAACTTCAGCCCCTGCTCGCGCGCCTGTCGGAATAGCAGCGTAATGTCCGGATTGTAGCCGGTGTGGAAGATCACGTCGGGCTTGGCGCGCTTCAGCTTGGTCACCAGCGCCGACAGGTCCGGCGCAGTCGCCGAATAACCCTCCTTCAGCACGATGTTGAAGCCGGCCTTCCTGGCGCCCGCCTCGTTGCCCTTGGCGACATCGACGCCGTAGGCACCGTCCTCATGGATGATGGCGACGCGGAGATCCTTGGGCTCCTTGCCGAACTTGGACATCGAATGCTGCGCGATGAAATCCATCGTCATCATGCCGAACTGGTCGCCGCTCGCCTGCGGCCGGAACACATATTTGTAGTTCTTGCCGTCGAACACCGCCGACGAGATGCAGGTGGTCATCCACATGAACTTCTTCAGCTGCTCGACCCGGGCCGCCACCGGCACGCATTGGGCCGAGGAGAAGAAGCCCATCACCATGTCGACCTTTTCCTGCTCGAGCAGGCGGACGGCCTCGTTGATTGCGATATCAGGCTTGCTCTGCGCGTCGGCGTAGACGGCCTCGACCTTGTAACCCTCGACGCCGGTCTTGGCGTAATGGTCGAGCATGATCTTGACGCCGGTATATTGCAGCTCGGAGCCGCCGCCGGCCAGCGGGCCGGTCAAGTCGAAGATCACGCCGATCTTGATCTTCTTGTCCTGCGCATGCGCGGCACCGGCCACACCCAGCGCCGCAAGCGCGACAGACAGACCCGCAAGCCAGCGGGCGGCCTTCCTGACCGGCATGAATCCCTCCCCAGAGATTGTGCACTGCATTTTTGTTTTCGTGCCACCCTATCACAGGGGGAGCGGCCGATGATGTCAAGCGCAATGGCTGCGTCGCCACGGCGCAGGCTTGCGCAAAATTTTGGCGGTGCCGACGAGCTTTCGGACCGGAGAACTACGGAAGGCAACTTCGCTATTTCCGACTTATCCTGAGGGCTGCGAAGTAGCTGTCAGTGGAGGTGACACATGACTCATGTGCTTTGCAGAGCGAGACTCATCTCGTGGTTCGTTGCGTGCGTGCTTGGATTGGGAGCATCGATTGCCGCTTCGTCAGGTGCGGTGGCGCAAAATTCACCTTCCGCCGAGGCCAGGCTGAAGGAGTTGAACATTACGCTGCCGCCCGTGCCGACACCGGTCGCCAACTACGTCGATGCGGTCCGGGTCGGCAATCTGCTCTTCCTCGCAGGAAACACTCCGGCTGCCGACTGGAAGTACAAGGGCAAGGTGGGCAAGGACCTCACCGTGCAGGAAGGTTATGACACGGCCCGTCAGGTCGGCCTGATCATGCTGGCAAAAGTGCGCGTCGCACTTGGGAGCCTCGATCGCGTCAAGCGCGTGGTCAAGGTCCTCGGGATGGTCAATTCGGCCGAAGGCTTTGGTGACCAACCGAAAGTCGTGAACGGCTTCTCCGATTTGATGGTGGAGGTCTTCGGCGAGGAGGCCGGCAAACACGCGCGATCTGCTGTTGGAATGGCGGGCCTTCCATTCAACAACGCTGTGGAGGTCGAAATGATCGTTGAAGTGGCCGAATGATCGGCCAACCGTTGTTTCGGGTCACAGGCCGTCGATGACGACCGATCCAGGCAACGACCACTTCACCCTTAGAAGCTGACTCTTTTAACTACGCACCCTACGCCGGCAGCTGCGTTTCGATGAACGCGGTGACGAAGCGCGGCATTGCCGAGTTGAGGTCGGCGCGGCTGCGCACCAGATGGATGCCGGCGAGTTCGGGATTTTTCTGGCGCGCCAGATTGGCCTCGATCCGCGCACGCAGCGCGTCGGCGGACATGTCGACACGCAGGATCTGCATCATCGCGAGCGCAACGCCGGTGTAGATGCAGTGCCAGTCGTTATCCGCGCGGCAATCCGCTGCGGTAAGGCCGGTCTCCTCCTCGAGCTCGCGCATCACGCTGCCGGCGATATCGACGGTCTCGCCGCTGATGTCGTCGAGATCGGGCGTGCCGGAGGGGAAATAGATGCGTCCGGCATTCGCCGTCCGCTGGCCCATCACCCCGCACACGAAGGCGCCGTCGCTCGAGAGCAGCGCGCCCATGCCGAAGCCGTTGAATATCTCCTTGTCCGGAAAACCCCAGTCGCGCCAGGCGAGGAAGCTTGCGAAATCAGTCTCGAAATAGCTCGCGCTGAGCCGCTCGCCAGCAAAGACCGGATCGTGCCCGAGCAGGACGCGGCCGTTCCACAGGTTCGGGTTGAGCCGCTGCTGCTCGGCGAAATGCGCGTCGATCTCGCCACGCCGCTCGTCCGCGAACGGCCAGGGACGCCGCTGCAATGCCAGGTCGAGCGTGGTGACGCGACAAATCAGCGGAGACTGCATGTCACTCACCGCAAACTCATTTCGGCATGATCTCCGCGCAAACTACTTCACGCTTCCGGTCGTCTTCTTGACCTGATCCACGAACTTGTTGGTGTAGGTCTTGGTGACGTCGATGCCGGCCTTTGCGACCTCCGGCGAGCCTTCGCTGAACACCGCGAGCACCGCTTCCGCGCCCTTGGGATCCATCTTGCCGGTCTCGGAATACATCGGGATCGTATTCTTCAGCGCGGCCAGATATTGCTCCTTGTTCTTGCCGACAAGCTCCTCCGGCATCTTGGCCATGATGTCCTCGGCCGAATGCGAATGGATCCAGGACAGCGTCGCCATGATGGCATTGGTCAGCGCCTGCACTTCCTTCTCGTGGCCGTTGACCCAGGCTGTGGTCGAATAGAGCGCGCCGCCGGGATATTCGCCGCCGAACACCGCGAGCGTGTCGTGCTGGGTGCGGGTGTCACTGAGAATCTTGAGGTCGGCGTGGCTGCCTTGCAGCACGGTGACAGAGGGATCGAGCATCACGGCGGCATCGATCTGGCCCTGCTCCATCGCGGCCACCGCGGTGGCGCCGAGGCCGACGCCGATCACGGCGGTGCCGGCCGGATCGAGGCCGTTCTTCTTCAAGAGATACTTCAGAAAGAAATCGGTCGAAGAGCCCGGCGCGCTGACGCCGACCTTCTTGCCGGCAAGATCCTTGATCGAGTTGATCTCGCCGGTGTGCTTCGGCGAGACCACCAGCACCAGGCCGGGATAGCGGTCATAGACCACGAAGGCCTGCATCTCCTGCTTCTTGGCGGCGATATTGACGCAGTGGTCGAAATAGCCGGAGACGACGTCGGCGCTGCCGCCGAGCACGGCCTTCAGCGCATCCGAGCCGCCCTTGAGGTCGACCAGTTCGACCGCAAGCCCGGCCTTGTCATATTCGCCAAGCTGCTTGGCCAGCACGGTGGGCAGATAGCACAGGCAGGCGCCGCCCCCGACCGCGATGGTGATCCTGCTTTGCGCCGCGGCAAGGCCCGTGGACAGGGTCAGCGCCAGCAGCGTTCCGGCAAGCTTGCCCAGCAGTTTGTTCATGACGTCCTCCGTTCGACTGGCCGGCAAGATAGAGGAGCAGGCCTACCTTGAGAAGGCGACTTTCCGGTTACTGGTCAAGCCTGCGGCCACGGCATGCACCCCAACACCAACGAGATGCAATTCGTGCTCGAAGGTACCGGCACGGTCTTGCTCGGCGATAAGGTCAAGCCGGGCGATTTGATCGTGATCCCGAAGGGCACGCCGCATGGCGGCACCAAGCCGAACGGCCGCGCCATCAAGGCAATCGCGATCAAGACGCCGCCGCAGGCGCCCGACGATACCAAGCTGCTGGATTGACGACGGTCCGTCAGCCGTCATCGCGAGGCGCGTACCGTCACCTTGAGGAGGCCGCGAAGCGGCCGTCTCGAAGGGTCGACGGCCACCAGCCGGGCCGTGCATCCTTCGAGGGCCGCTGAAGAAGCGGCCACCTCACGATGACGGAGTGCATGGCTCGATCAACGTGTCGTGTTCGGGCCGGCGTGCAACCCGGAGGTTCCATTACATGACGATTGACAGATAATTCGCTTGCCTCACGTCTGCTCGCTCCATAATATGATGGTTGTCATTTTATAGAGGCAGCACGATGAGCCTGGACGATCACCCCACGGTCAGGGCGGTGCGCGCGCGCAGCAGCCAGCACGTTCACGACGTCCCGGTTTCTTCGGAACTGCTCAAGCGGATCGCGCGCGAGTGCGGAGCCGATGACGTCGGCATCATCGAGTTCGAACGCGCCGCCATCGCGCCGCAGCGCGATTTCATCCGCAAGGTCTATGGGCGGACCCGTACCCTGCTTGCGATCGTGTGCCACATGAACCGCGAGCCGGTGCGCTCGCCCTCACGCTCGGTCGCCAACGAGGAATTCCACGGTACTTACGACCACGTCAACGAGACCGCACGCGCTATCGTTCGCGCGCTCGACGAGCACGGCATCCCGGCCTGCAATTCGGTCGCCGCCTTCCCGATGGAGATGGACCTACCCCGGATCATGATGGTCCAGCACAAGCCGATCGCGGTCGAAGCCGGGCTCGGGCGGATGGGAATCCATCGCAGCGTCATCCACCCGAAATTCGGCAGCTTCGTCCTGCTCGGCACCGTCCTGCTCGGATGCGAGGTGGACGCCTATGACCAGCCGATCGACTACAATCCTTGCCTGGAGTGCAAGCTCTGCGTGGCCGCCTGCCCGGTCGGCGCCATCAAGCCGGACGGCGGCTTCGATTTCCTGTCCTGCCACACCCACAATTATCACGACTTCCTCGGCAACTTCACGCAGTGGGTGGAGAAGGTCGCGGATTCCAAGGACGCCAAGGATTATCGCGCCCGCGTCCCCCGCACCGAAACGTTGAACATCTGGCAATCGCTATCGTTCAAGCCGGGGTACAAGGCAGCCTATTGCATCTCGGCCTGCCCGGCCGGCGAAGACGTGATCGGCCCCTTCCTGCACGATCGGGACGCCCATTTCGCCGACGTCGTGCAGCCACTGATCGACAAGGACGAGTTCGTCTACGTGATCCCGGATACCGACGCCGAGGACACGGTGACGCGGCGCTTTCCGCACAAGAAGGTCCAGCATGTCACGTCCGGCCGCCATACCGGCAGCATCCAGTCCTATATCTTCTCGCTCTCGCTCGGATTTCAGCGCGGCAGGGCGCGCGGTCTGGATTTCGTGACGCATCTGCGCTTCACCGGGGCAAGCGCGCTGGACATGACAGTCGTGATCAAGGGCAAGGATCTGCAAGTGGTGCCGGGGCGTCATGTCGGAGACGCGGCGCTGAACATCACCGCCGACACCCAGGCATGGCTACGCATCCAGAACCGCGACCTCGAACTTGCCGACGCGATTGCATCAGAGCTGGTGAGCTTCAGCGATGAGAAGCTGTTCGCGGCCTACATGCGATGCTTCCCGCTCTGAGCGGCGGAGGACGGTAACCACTAACTTTGGGTTACGCCTCCTGCTACCCCACCCTTACCCACCCTTGCATCTTGCTACGCGAAATAAGCAGGGTGATCGATGTCGGCGATCAGCCCGGGCTGCTGCGGCCGCCAGTCGAGCCGCGCGCGCGTCCGCGCACTCGAGGTCGGCACATCGAAGGCGACGAACCGGCTGAACATGCAGAAATGCTCGGCCGCCTCCTCTGAAGACTTCGACACCAGCGGAACGTCGAGCCGGCGGGCGATGACCTCGGCGATCGCCTTGAACGGCACGCCCTCATCGGCGACCGCATGGAACGGGCCGCCTTCGACGCCGCGCTCGAGCGCGAGCCGGTAAACACGGGCCGCATCGAGACGATGCACGCCGGGCCAGCGGTTCTGTCCGTCGCCGATATAGGCCGAGACGCCGTTCTCGCGCGCAAAGGCGACGAGGCGCGGCACGAAGCCGTAGTCGCCATGACCATGCACCGAGGGCGGCAGCCGCACGACGGCCGCGGGCACGCCGCGCGATGCCACGGCCATCGTCGTCGCCTCGGACGCACGCGGATAGGCCTCGGAGACCGGAATCGGCGGATCCTCTTCGGTCGCGACGCGCCCCTGCGCCACCCGCGCGACGCCCGATGTCGTGATCAGCGGACGTTTCGAGCCTTCGAGCACGGCGCCGAGCGTCTCGATCGCCCGCCGATCGTCCGCGCAGTTCTGCGCGAACTTCGAGAAGTCGTGGTTGAAGGCACAATGGATCACGGCATCCGCCTGCGCGGCGCCGCTCTTCAGGCTGTCGAGATCCTCCAGCGTTCCGTAGTGAACCTCGGCGCCGGCGGCGGCGAGCGCTTCCGCGCCCTTGTCGGAACGGGTCATGCCGAGCACCCGATGGCCGGCGGCAATCAGATCGTCAGTGACGGCCGAGCCGACCCAACCGGTGGCTCCAGTGACAAACACACGCATCAGCAAGTCTCCAGGTTTTGCTGGCGACAAATCTGGGCGGCTCGGATATCGTGGTAAAGTAGTGACCTTATCATGGTATATTGGCTAACAGGATGAGCGAACCGCTCACGCAAGAGAACCTGCTCGGCGCCTATCTGAAGGACCGCCGCGGCAAGCTCGATCCGGCGACGTTCGGCTTTCCGCCGGAGCGGCGGCGCACGCCGGGCCTGCGCCGCGAGGAAGTCGCGCAGCGCGCCAACATCTCGGCGACCTGGTACACCTGGCTCGAACAGGGCCGCGGCGGTGCGCCGTCGGCCGATGTGCTGGACCGCATCGCGCGGGCGCTGATGCTGACCGATGTCGAGCGCGAGCATCTGTTCCTGCTCGGCCTCGGCCGCACGCCCGAGGTGCGCTACCAGAAGAATGAAGGCGTCACGCCGCGGCTGCAGCGCGTGCTCGACGCGTTGCTGCCGAGCCCCGCCGTGATCAGGACCGCGACATGGGACATCGTCGCCTGGAACCGGGCGGCGACCGTGATGCTGACGGACTACGGATCGCTGCCGCCGCGCGAGCGCAACGTGCTGCGCTTCATGTTCCTCGATCCGCGCGTCCGCGCTGCGCAACAAGACTGGGCAAGCGTGGCCCGCTTCGTCGTTGGCGCCTTCAGGGTGGACGCGATGCGCGCTGGAGCTGCCGCCGAAGTGCAACCTTTTGTCGATGAGCTCTGCCGGCTCAGCCCGGAATTCGCGGCGCTCTGGCGCGACAACGACGTGCGAACCTATGGCGAGGGCGTCAAGCAGCTCCGGCATCCGATCCTCGGCCCGGTCAAGTTCGAATATTCGGCGTTCGCGGTCGACGGCCGCTCCGACCTCAGCATGATCGTCTACAATCCTGTTGACCCGGAGGTGACGGAGAAGATCCGCGGGCTGTTGGAAGCGACGCCGGCAGTGACCTAATCCCGCGCCGCCGCCGTCGGCCGCCAGACCAGCAGCCGCTTCTCCACGACAGTCACCGCCAGGTCGATCAGGATGACGAAGGCCGACAGCACGAACATGCCGGCGAACACGCCGGCGACGTCGAACACGCCTTCGGCCTGCTGGATCAGATAGCCGAGGCCGGCCGCGGAGCCGAGATATTCGCCGACCACGGCGCCGACCACCGCGAAGCCGACCGAGGTGTGCAGCGAGGAGAACATCCAGGACAGCGCCGAGGGCCAGTAGACGTGGCGCATCAGCTGCCGCTCGTTCATGCCGAGCATGCGGCCATTGTCGAGCACCGTGGTCGGCACCTCCTTGACGCCCTGATAGACGTTGAAGAACACGATGAAGAACACCAGGGTCACGCCGAGCGCGACCTTGGACCAGACGCCGAGCCCGAACCACAGCGCGAAGATCGGCGCCAGCACCACGCGCGGCAGCGCGTTGACCATCTTTACATAGGGATCGAACACCGCGGCGACGCGCGGCTGTCGCGCGAACCAAAAGCCGACCAGGATGCCGCCGGCCGAGCCGATCACGAAGGCGAGGATGGATTCCCAAAGCGTGATCGCCAGATGCTTCCAGATCACACCGGTCGAGAACCATTTGACGATCTGGCTGAAGACGTCGACCGGATTGGAGAAGAAGAACGGCGGCAGCAGCACCTTGCCGAAAACGGGCACGGTGGAAAAGAACTGCCACAACGCCAGTGTGACGACGGCGACCAGGATCTGCAGGCACAGCAACGCGACGCGCGACATCAGGCGGCTCCCGCCTGGGTCGACTGGACATAGCCCTTCATCACCTCGTCTTTCAGCACGCCCCAGATCTCGCGGTGGAGGGCATGGAAATCCTTCTCCATCCGGATTTCGGCGATGTCGCGCGGCCGCGGCAGCGTGATGCGCCAGTCCCCGATGATGCGCGCGGAAGGGCCGGCCGACATGATCACGACGCGGTCGGCGAGCGCGATCGCCTCCTCGAGATCGTGGGTGACGAACAGCACCGCCTTGCGGTCGGCGGTCCACAATTCCAGCAGCAGATTGCCCATGATCTGCCGGGTCTGGGCGTCGAGCGGGCCGAACGGCTCGTCCATCAGCAGGATCTTCGGATCGCGGATCAGGACCTGCGCGAGCGCGACGCGCTTGCGCTGGCCGCCCGACAGCATGTGTGGATAGCGGCCGGCGAAGGCGCCGAGCCCGACCGAGGTCAGCCATTGCTGCGCGCGCGCAAGCGCATCCGTCCGCGGCGTGCCCCGAATCTCGAGCCCGATCGCGACATTGTCGATCGCGGTCTTCCACGGGAACAGCGCGTCGGCCTGGAACAGATAGCCGGCGTCGCGGTTGAGGCCACTGAGCGGCTTGTCGAAAATCCGCGCCGCCCCGACGGCCGGTTTCAACAGCCCCGCGGTGACATTGAGCAGCGTGGATTTTCCGCATCCGGTCGGGCCGACAATGGCGACGAACTCGCCGTGCGCGACCGAAAGATTGGCCTGCTCGACCGCGGTATAGACCCGTCCATCCGCCAACCGAAACGCCACCGTCGCACCATCAAGCGCGACCGCCGTCGGCTCCGTCATTGCCACGCATTCCTCCCGAATATCAGGCACATGGCTTAGCGGTTCGCTCGGGCAAGTTCAACGCAGGAAGATGGCGCAGGACGCGTGCTGAGGGACCGCGGTCACGCGATTTTCAGACACGCCCGGTGGCGCATTGCGCAACCGGGGTTGCGCATCGCACCGACTTCGTCGAGGCTGCGGGCCAAGACGGTGGACAAGGAGACAATCATGCGGATCGCAGTGGTCGGCGCCGGAGGCGTCGGCGGCGGCTTTGGAGCGGCGCTGGCGCATGCCGGCGCCGACGTCACCTTTATCGCGCGCGGCGCGCACCTCGCCGCCATGCGCAGCGAAGGGCTGAAGGTTCAGGGCGGCCGCGGCGAAACCCACCTGATCCCGACCCAGGCGACCGACAACCCCGCAAGCGTCGGCCCGGTCGATATCGTGCTGTTCTGCGTCAAGCTGTGGGACGTCGAGAGCGCCGGCGAGCACATCAAGCCGATGGTCGGTCCCGACACCGCCGTGATCCCGCTGCAGAACGGCATCGACGCGCCCGACCGGCTGATCCCGATCCTCGGGCGCAACGCCGTGATGGGCGGCGTGGCGCAGATCTCTGCCTCGATCATCAAGCCCGGCGTGATCAACCAGGTCGGCACCTTCATGCGGATGATCTTCGGCGAGCTCGACGGCCGCATCACGCCGCGCGGCAAGGCGCTGCTCGCGCTCTGCCTGAAGGCCGGCTTCGACGCCACGCTGAGCGAGCAGATCAACACCGAGCTGTGGATGAAGTTCGTTGGCCTCGCCACCAATGCCGGCATGACCGCGGTCACGCGCCAGCCTATCGGCAGGCTGCGCGACGATCCCGACCTGCGCCCGTTCTTCGTATCGGCCTGCGAGGAGATCATCGCCATCGCGCACGCCAGCGGCGTCAAGCTGCCGCCGGACCCGCTTGCGAAAGTGCTCGACTTCATCGGCCACGCGCCGCCGGCGATGAAGGCCTCGATGGCGCTCGATCTCGAGCGCGGCAACCGGCTCGAACTGCCCTGGCTAAGCGGCAAGGTGGTCGAGCTCGGCCGCAAGCTCGGCGTGCCGACCCCGACGCACGACTTCCTCCATGCCGTGCTGAAGCCCTATGCGATGGGCACGCCGTCGTAAGCAGGCGGCCGCGCGTTGGAGCAGCGGCCCCGCTCAGGCATGTTGCGGCGGGGCAAGCGTTGCGACCTGATCCGGATGCACCGTGATGGCCGTGCCGCCATGTCCATCGCTGGCGGCGACGAAGGTGGATGCCATGTAGTTTCCGAGCAAGGCGATGCTGGCGGCGTGGACGCCGTCCGAGACGGAGAGCGATCCGCCTGCGGTGTTGCCGGCAAAGCCCACGGTTTGCCCAGCCGCAAAACTGATATTGGCGAAATCGATCGCGTCGGCTGCCGTCATGCCGGCGACGGTGCCGGAGAAGCCTGTGGGGTCGTCGAGCTTCAGTGTCCCGGAACCCGATGCGAAGGAGATTTGCGCCGCGCTCGCCGACGCAAGCTCGAGGGTCTGCCCGGCTGGAATGATCGAGGGATCGCTGATCGTGAAGGCGCTGGACCAGGCGCCCCAGACGGTCCCGTCATTGGCCTTGATCCAGAGCGTGTCCGTGTCCGATCCGACGTGATACGCAAGCTGGGAGAGCTGCGAGGCCGCGACGACGTTGTCGTGATTTGCTCCGAGCGCAACACCGTTCAGCGTGAAGTAGCCGTTGCCGCCTCCGCTATTCCAGACATCATATGATGTCGCGGAACTGCCGAACGGATCCGAATAGGTGAAGAGCGAGGACACCGAGAACGTCTGGCCCTGAACGGACAGCGTGCTCGAATTGGTCGGGGTCAGCACCGGACCCGTGTCCACCGGCGCAGTCACCGTGAAAGCGCTTGACCATGAACCCCAGACGGTGCCGTCGTTCGCGCGGACCCACAGCGTGTCCGCGCCCGAGCCGGATTGATAGCTCAGCGACGCCAGCTGGGCTGCCGTGACGTAGTTGTCCTGATTCGCCGAAAGTGCCACCCCGTTGAGAACGAAGTGTCCGCCGCCTGTGCCCGCGTTCCAGACATCATATTGGGTCGCAGCGCTGTTGAACGGATCGCTGTAGCTGAACAGCGACGACGCCGCGTAGCTCTGACCGTGTGTCGCAACGATGCTCGACACCGCCTCGACGGGTCCGCTGTCAACTGGAGCATTGACGGTGAAGGCGCTCGACCACGTCCCCCACACGGTGCCGTCGTTGGCGCGGATCCAGAGCGTGTCGGTCCCCGAGCCAGATTGATAGGTCAATGACGACAGCTGCGCGGCCGTGATGTAATTGTGCTGATTGGCCGACAGCGCCGACCCGTTCAAAAGGAAGTGCCCGCCGCCTGTGCCCGTGTCCCAGACGTCATATTGAGTCGCAGCACTGTTGAACGGATCGCTGTAGGTGAACAGCGACGAGGCCGCATAGCTCTGATCGTGGGCGGCAATGATGTTCGACACCGTCTCAACGGGTCCGCTGTCAACCGGTGCATTGACGGTGAAGGCGTTCGACCACGCTCCCCACACAGTGCCGTCATTGGCGCGGATCCAAAGCGTGTCGATACCGGAGCCCGATTGATAGGTCAGTGACGCCAGCTGGGCGGCCGTGATGTAGTTGTCCTGATTGGCCGGCAGCGCCACGCCGTTCAGGAGGAAGTGGCCGCCGACGATGCCGGTATCCCAGACGTCGAACTCGGTCGCAGCACTGTTGAAGGGATCGCTGTAGGTGAACAGCGACGAGGCCGCATAGCTTTGACCGTGGGCGGCAATGATGTTCGACACCGTCTCGACGGGTCCGCTGTCGAGGGGAGCATTGACGGTGAACGCGCTCGACCACGCGCCCCACACCGTGCCGTCGTTGGCGCGGATCCACAGGGTGTCGATGCCGGAGCCGGATTGATAGGTCAGCGACGCCAGCTGGGCGGCCGTGATGTAATTGTCTTGATTGGCGGGCAGCGCCACGCCGTTCAGGAGGAAGTGGCCGCCGACGGTGCCGCTATCCCAGACATCGTACGCGGTCGCGGCGCTGTTGAATGGATCGCTGTAGGTGAACAGCGACGAGGCCGCATAGCTCTGGCCGTGGGGCGCGACGATGTTCGACACCGTCTCAACGGGCCCGCTGTCAACCGGCGCATTGACGGTGAAGGGGCTCGACCACGCTCCCCACACGGTGCCGTCATTGGCGCGGATCCAGAGCGTGTCGATGCCGGAGCCCGATTGATAGCTCAACGACGCCAGTTGGGCGGGCGTGATGTAGTTGTCCTGATTGGCGGCAAGCGCCACCCCGTTCAGAACGAAGTGGCCGCCGCCTGTTCCCTTGTCCCAGACGTCATATTGGGTCGCCGGACTGTTGAACGGATCGCTGTAGGTGAACAAGGACGAGGCCGCATAGCTCTGGCCATGCGCCGCGACAATGTTCGACACCGCCTCAACGGGACCGCTGTCGACCGGCGCGGTGACGGTGAAAGCGTTCGACCATTGGCCCCACACCGTGCTGTCGTTGGCCCGGATCCAGAGCGTGTCCGCGCCAGAGCCGGATTGATAGGTCAATGACGACAGCTGCGCGGCCGTGATGTAGTTGCCCTGGTTGGCGGCAAGCGCCACCCCGTTCAGAACGAAGTGGCCGCCACCGGTGCCGCTGTCCCAGACATCGTATTGGGTGGCTGCGAGGCCGAACGGGTCGTAATAGGTGAACAGCGAGGACACGGCAAAGCTCTGGCCGTGGGTTGCCGTCACGTTTGCGGCCGTCACCACGGGCCCTTCCGGGGTTGCCGTAAATTCGGTCCAGGCGCTCCAGAATACGCCGTTGAACGCCTCCACCCACAGCTGGTCGCTTGCGGGACCGAACTGATAGGCAATGCTGGACCACTGTGAGGCAGCGACGTCGATCTCGACCCCGTTCGCCTGCGCCACCCCGCCCACGGTGAAGTGGCCGTTACCGGTGGAGTCCCAAAGCGCATATTCGATGATGGGCAGAGTACCGCTCGTCGTGTAGAACATGGACGACGCTGCAATCGAGGTTTGCACGCGGCCGGTGATGTTTGACGCGACCACCGTGGGCGCGACGTCGACGGCGCCGGAATTGTCGATGACGAAGTCGCCGCCCTCGCTGGCGATCTGTGTCAGCGAAACCTCAAATTGCACATCCCAGTTCTGGCCGGGATAGCTGTTTCCCCATGGGTTACGAACGATGAAATTGCCCGTCGCGCTGTCATAGCCGACGACCCCGAACGCGTGGTCCGGGACGAGCTGGATGTTTCCGGCACTGTCATACGTGTACGGAGACGTTGAAGGAATCTCGAGGATGACGTCGTCGTGACTGGAGAGTGCCGCGATATAGACGGACTTGTTGCTGTACCAATTGGATGCGCTGCTCAGATAATAGTTGACGCTCGTCGCGTCGGTCAGATTCTCGAAGACATTCGTCGGGGGATCAGCGGAGATATTGTTGTAGCTGTTGACGGCCGGGTGCCCGATCTGCCCCGTTGCGCTGAGCTGCGCGTAGGCCTTCTCCACCAGGGCAACCCACATTGCAGTGGGCTGCTCATTATAGTTGTGGCCATAGTCAAGTTCGGTGCCGCTGACGACTGGAAACTCGTCATTGACGGTTTCCCATGTCTCCTGACCATTGACATAGAAGCGCACGCCATAGGTGCCGTTTCCGTTGTCGACGATCATGGAGCTCATGACCTGGGGATGAAAGACGACGACGTCGATCAATCCCGACATCAATTCGCAATCGCCGTCTGCTCCCTGACAGATGTCGTTGACGGTGGCCGCGCCCGCCGAAGAATACAACGGCCCGACAACCGCGCTGTAGCCCTGCAATGTCCAGCCGCTCCCGCCTGCATCGGGCGGCAAGGTCGGGTCCGGAAGATCGGTCCCCTGGAACCACTTTCCGATCAGTTCAGACATTTGCGTCGACGTCGTGCCAACCTGCAGATTGCCGAGCGTGACGTGAGCAGTGCCGCCCCCTGTCCAGGTGGCGTTCGCCGGATTTCCATCAACGAGCTGGACGAAAAGATGGGACACATAGTCCGATGTGGAGAGACCGCTGTTCAGATTGGCCGCAATCAGCTGCAGCGAGTTCAGCTCATTCGCGGTGACACTCCCGCGATTGGCGACATCCGCCAGCAACTGGATGGCTTCAGCGTCGGTGAAGACGCCGTCCGCGGCAAAGTTGAGCATGTCGGACTTGATGCCGCCGTCGACCAGGGAATTGACCCAGCTTGCCGTCATGGAATTCCTTCGCAAATCTTGACGCAATATGATTGCTGTCGGCCAGGCCTGTCCTGGCGAGGTTGCGCGCGTCCCGTCGCGACGAATTCAGCAATAGAATGGCGTAATTATCGCATAAGTTGTGAACGAATTCGAAGCGTGTGTCGATCTTGCCGAACGCTGCCGACAGCGAAAGGAACCGAATTATAGTGAAGATTCCTTAATGTATGGCTGATGCGCCGGCCCGCCACCCGGGAGAGCGGCAGTAGCCCCCGACAGCCGACGCCGAGGGCGCCGACGCCCATGTCTCACGCGAATGGGAGCCCGACCGGGTGCGCGAGCGCGATGACCGGCTTGACGGCAGGCGGCCGAACGCTCGGCGTTCCCACAATCAGTGCCGTCCGCGATGTGCCCGGCGCTTCGGAGGTGGCGGCGGCGCGAAGAAGGGATTCTCCGAGCACATCGCACCCCGGCCCGACGCCGACGCCTGGCACTGCGGGATCGAGGTGAAGCTGCAATCGATGTAGCTTCCGCCGAATTTGCCCTGAAAGACGTGCATGCACACCGGGTAGTTCGGATCGTAGGCCTGCCCGGCGGCAGGTCCGGCCACGGCGACCGCAGCTGCGGCGATCGCGAACAATTTCAGGCGCACTGGTCCCTCCTTGTCGCTCGGAAGGTTTCCCCACAACAACAGGAGTTAGTCAACTGCGCCAGCGACGCGACGGCGCGCTAGTTGACAGGCGGACGCTGTCGTTGACCCCGCTCCCTGGTCGGCTTTCTTGGACCTTTGTAGAAGGGATTGACCGAGCATGTCGCCGATCGTCCGGAGGCCGTTGCCTGGCATTGCGGAAGCGACGTGAAGCTGCAATCGATGTACTCGGGCGTCAGCCTGCCGCCATAGACTTCCATGCAGACCGGATAGTTCGGATCGTACATTTGCGCGGCGGCGGGCCCGGTGATGCCGACGCCGATGGCGGCGATGATGGTGAATTTCAAGCGCATCGAATTCTCCTCAAGCTTGCTCCGGGACGCCGGGGCGCGCGGCTATCGCTGTTCGCCGGCCGGCTTGCCGTCGTCCTCACCGAGACAACGGATCATGAAGGCCGTGGTGTCCCGCGGCAGAACCTGCGCGGCCCGCGCCTTGAGGCGGCATTCGAGCTGTGCGATCTGGCGCGCCCGTTGCCGTTCCGACGGCAGCGTCGATTGCCGCAGCCGGCGCAAGGTCATCGGCGAGCCATCCGACTCGAAGCTCAGCTCGTACCGCTTGCCGTTCTGGTCGGTGGCGGCGCAGGTGATGGTCGACACCTGCCGCGTGATGAAGCTTCCGACCTGGCGGCAGGAGCCTGTCGACATCTCGACCAGCGGCACCGGCAGACCATCGACGCGCGGACGGTCGCTCGACTTCAGCAACATGCGGTCGACCACGAGCTCGAACAGATTGTCCTGGGTACGCTCGGTGCTCTCGCCGGAGAACGAGACGATGTGGCTCTTGTCGGCGGGATCGTCGAGCACCACGGTGAATTCGGAACGGCCGCGCAGGGTGTGGAAGTAGGCCACCGCCTTGCAGGTATAGCTGCGGCCGGCGACGCTGACATTGCGGCAGGTACCGGACATCAACGCATACAGGTCGACGTCGTAGACCGGCCCGGCGGCAACGGCGAGCGCAGGCCAGCACACGAAAGCAATCGCAATCAATCGAGCGAAACGGGAGATCATGCTGAAACGATCGAGAACACGGTCGATGGAGAAGTCCATGGCGCAAGGTCGCCGATTTCCACGGACTGTGCAACGATGAAGCGGGCCGAAATGTGGACGTCCCGCAAACGACCGGGGAATGCAGGCGAGCCGTGCTGAAAGGCCGCGCCGCTGATGCCGTGCGTCAGATTTGCGGGCCGGACAGGGTGACCTCGCGCTCGGCGCGGAAGACGTTGCTGTAGAGGTTCGCGATCCACTGACGGCCGCTTGCCGTCATGTTCAGGCAGTTGATGGCGCCCTGGATGTGCGGTGCGACCATATTCCAGTAGAATTGCGGATAGCGGTCGACGATATCGGCCGGCGATTCATAGCCGAGCTGACGGTTGATGCCGACTTCCTCGAACTCGTGATAGAGCGCGTTGGCTTTCCTGATGTAGTTGGGATCGCCGAGCTGTCCGATGAAATCGGCGGCCCGAACGATTGCCGCCTCGTCGTCATATTGCTGGCCTTCGGGTGCCGGAAACCGCGTGCCTTCGATGTTGCGTGCAACGCGCTCGCGATCGAGCGGGACGACGGCCTCGAGCCTGTCGAGCACATAGAGCTTCGAGCGGTCGACGTGATACGGCATCAGGCCGGCATCCGACGAGCCGCGCGGCAGCACGACCTTCTTGCCGGAGGCGTCGATGACATAACCATCCGGTCCATCGCCCTTCAGCAGGCCGCGCACGTAGCCGATGTCGTGCGTCAGGCAGGCGATCATCGTGTGGGTGTAATCCTCCGCGGTGACGTGGGTGTGCAGCGCGCGACCGCGGATGATGTCATGCCCGGCCAGCGTGACCAGCATGGTGTGCTCGACATTGTGGTAGAGCGCATCGCTGTTGCCGATGCATTCCAGCGCGATGCGCGCGGCGGCAGGCAGCAGTTCGCCAAATCGCGCCTGCGAAGCCCCAAAGGTGCGGCTGACCCATGTGGCGAGAAACTTCTCCAAAGCACCTGCCGCCAACTCAGGCAACGTCATCATCGATGCAGCCCCCGACCGCGCAACGTTCCTCGCTCGCCCCGATCTTACGTCGCAGTTGGGGAGCAACTATAGCGCATCTGCGGGCGTGCGGCTACGCGCCGGCGAGCGCGTGATTCGTTCCGCCGTACTTTCCCGGTCTTGCCGGCTGTGACACCAAAGCCGCTGATAATGGCATGAACCGTGCATGATTCGGTTCAGACCGGGTTAATCTTACGGATAAAGACCATCATGCTTGTTACGCTCGTCGCCATCCTTTGCAATGCCCAGCTCTGCATGGAAAAGGTCGTCACCAACAGCGACCAATCCGGCATCACCATGGGCGCCTGCGCTGTAAGTGCCCAGATCGGCATCGCCGACTGGCTCGCCAAGGGGCCGTATCACGATTGGCGCTTGCAGAGCTATAAGTGCATCATGGGCAAATACGTCCCCAAGAACGAAGTGTGATGTGTGCTCACAACCCCCGAAGGGGCTGACCCGCTTCGCGCGGCCACCTGAAACAGCCTGCGAAACCGCGTGATGCAGGCGCGTGCACCTCGAGTCAAAGTCCATTTTATGGGCTATCACTGTCGTTCACGATGGTAAGACGTGAGGTCGCCCAGGAATGGCCCGAGAATGCCTGCAACGCCGCTGATCGCCTACGCGCATGTCGGCAAGAGTTTTGACAATGGTCGCGTGGTGGCGGTCGACGACGTCTCGCTTGACGTGGCCGAGGGTGAATTCCTGGCTGTTGTCGGCGGCTCGGGCTCCGGCAAGACGACGCTGCTCAGGCTGGCCAACCGCCTGATCGAGGCCGACCGCGGCCGGATCGCCGTCGAGGGCGAAGACGTCAGCCGCGTCGACCCGATCCTGCTGCGGCGCCGCATCGGCTATGTCTTCCAGAGCGGCGGACTGTTTCCGCACCTTTCCGTCGCCGGCAATGTCGGCATCACGCCAACGCTGCTCGGCTGGCCGCAGGCCGAGATCTCGGCGCGGGTCGACGAACTGCTCGACCTCGTGCGGCTCGACCGCGCCCAACATCGCGACCGCCTGCCGCACGAACTCTCCGGCGGCCAGCGCCAACGCGTCGGCGTCGCGCGCGCGCTGGCTGCGAAGCCGCGCATCGTGCTGATGGACGAGCCGTTCGGCGCGCTCGATCCGCTGACCCGCGACGCGCTCGGCGACGATTATCGCGCCCTGCACCGCGAGCTCGCCCTGACCACGGTCATGATCACCCACGACATGACCGAGGCGCTGCTGCTGGCCGATCGTGTCGCAGTGATGCGTGGCGGCAAATTGCTCGCTTTGGGCACGCCGGCGGAGCTCGCGGCCAACACCGACGTCTATGTCGGCGAACTCTTGCGTACGCCGCGTCGACAGGCGGAACGGCTGGGCGCATTGCTGCCGCGGGACGGCACGGCATGAGCGATCCACGCTGGAGCGAGGCGCTTGCGCATCTGCCCGACTATCTCGGCAATCATGTCCGGGTCAGCGTCGCCGCGCTGGCGCTCGGACTTCTGATCAGCCTGCCGCTTGCGCTCATCGCGCGCAACCGGCCGGTGCTGCGCGGCATGCTGCTCGGGCTTGCCAGCATCGTGCAGACCGTGCCCGGGCTCGCTTTGCTCGCGCTGTTCTATCCGTTGCTGCTGGCGCTCACGGCGCTGACCGCGGCGTGGCTCGGCTTCAGCTTCTCCGCCTTCGGCTTTCTGCCGGCGGTGCTGGCGCTCGCGCTCTATTCGATGCTGCCGGTGCTGCGCAACACCATCACCGGCCTGTCGGGCGTCGATCCGGCGGTGCTGGAGGCTGCCCAGGGCGTCGGCATGACGCCGCGGCAATCGCTCACCATGGTCGAGCTGCCGCTGGCGCTGCCGGTGATGATGGCGGGGATCCGCACCGCCGCAGTGTGGGTGATCGGCACCGCGACGCTGTCGACGCCGATCGGCCAGACCAGCCTCGGCAACTATATCTTCGCGGGGCTGCAGACCCAGAACTGGGTGTTCGTGCTGTTCGGCTGCTTCGCCGCCGCCGTGCTCGCGCTTGTCGTCGACCAATTGCTGGCGCTGATCGAGAATGGCCTGCGCAATCGCAGCCGCGTGCTGACCGCACTCGGCGGGCTCGGCATTGCCGCCCTGATCGCAGCGACGCTGGTGCCGGCGATCGCGCGGCCACAGGCGCGCTATGTCGTCGGCGCCAAGACGTTCACCGAGCAATACGTGCTGTCGGCGCTGATGGCGCAGCGGCTGCAAGCGGCCGGACTGCCGACGACGACCCGCGCCGGCCTCGGCTCCAACGTGATCTTCGATGCGCTCGCGGCCGGCGATATCGACGTCTATGTCGACTATTCCGGCACGCTGTGGGCGAACCAGTTCCACCACACCGACATCAGGCCCCGCGCCGAGCTGCTGGGCGAACTGACGACGACGCTGGCCAGGCAGGACATCACGCTGTTCGGTGAGCTCGGCTTCGAGAATGCCTACGCGCTGGTGATGCCGAGGAAGCGCGCCGATCAGCTCGGCATCCATTCGATCGCCGACCTCGCATCGCACGCCGCGACGATGTCGATCGCCGGCGACTATGAATTCTTCTCGCGGCCGGAATGGGCCGGCATCCAGAAGGCCTACGGGCTGACGTTCCGCACCCAGCGCCAGATGCAGCCGGATTTCATGTATGCGGCGGTCGCCTCCGGCGAGGTCGACGTGATCGCGGGCTACACCAGCGACGGGCTGATCGCGAAATACGACCTGGTTACGCTCGCGGACGACAGGCACGCGATCCCGCCCTATGACGCGATCGTGCTGCTGTCGCCAAAGCGGCGCGACGACGAGACTCTGAAGGCGGCGCTGCGTCCGTTGCTCGGCAAGATCGGCATCGCCGAGATGCGCGAGGCCAACCTGCGCGCGTCGGACAACGACGCATCATCATCGCCCGACGCCGTGGCGCGCTGGCTGTGGGAGAAGATTGGCGGAAAATCGTAGGATGATCGCCGCTAGAGTCCCTTGATGATTCCGGCGTCGATCAGCAGTCGGTTGAAGCGGCGCGCTTCCGCGCCGTCCTTGCAGGAATAGAACGCGCCGTTGCAGCGGAGCATGATCGCTTTCTGCTCCTCGAACGACGGATCGAGCGGAATGCCCGCGGCTTCCTGAATCACCAGCGGCAGATAGGCGGCGTCGATCGTGTCCATCACGGCCGGGCTCTTCACCGGTTCGAAGTTGATGGCGTCAATCGCGTAATAGGTCGCGTAGTAGCGCGGATCATAATCCATCAGCTTCTTGCCGATGCCGGCCTCGTCGAGCCCGGGACCGAGCAGCTGCGGCGAGAACTCCGGCTGATGATCGCCGTAGCGCACGATCAGGAACGGCTGCGCCGGAAACTTCTTCTTCAGCGCCGCGACGAAGCCGGCATAGTCGTTGGCGCTCATCGCCTGCCGGCGCAGATATTCGTCGACCGACGGCGCGTTGCCCGGCCGCTTCCATGCCGGCAGCAGCTCGGGGCGGAATTTCGTCTCCCACGGGAAATGATTGGCGGCGAGGTAGACGAAGGTGAACAGCGGTGTGCTGAGCGTCTTCTGCTCGGCCATCAGCTTCAGCGCCTTGTCGTAGAAGAAGCTGTCCGGCTCGACGTCCTTCGCATGCAGGTCATGCGCGTCATAGAATTGCTGGATACCGGTCGTGGTCTGGAAGCTGCGCGCGCTCATGAAGGCGCCGAACGCCGGATAGAGCGACAGCGTGTCGTAGCCGCAGCGGCGCAGCGCCAGCGGCAGGCCGCGCTCGACCCTGCCCGATGCGATGCGGGTGACGAAATAGGCGAACCGGCCGAACGAGCGCGAGGACAATCCCGCCAGCACGTTGTACTCGGTGAACCAGCTCGGCCCGCCATTGCTCTCGGCGAGGAATTTGCGTTCGACACCGTCGTAGGATTTGAACTGGCTGCCATAGCCCGGCGGAACCTTGACGCCGGACGCGGCGCGGATGTCAAAGCTCGATTCATCATGGATCATGATGATGTTCGGCCGCCGCCCGGCGGGATGGCAGGCGTCGACCAGCGGCATCTTGAGCTGATCGCTCGCGCTCGAATCCGCCTCCATGAAGCCATAGGCGACGAAGTCCGACACCGCGGTCACGCCGGAGCGCGCGAATTTCGACAGATAGCCGTCGTCGTAGTAGCCGCGCCAGGCCTCATCCGGCCAGGCGAAGGCGTAGCCCGAGAGCGCGGCCGTGCAGGCGAGGCAGGCGGCCGCGGCCGGCAGGCGGCGGATACGGAACGGATCGAGCCACCACAGCGCATACATCAACGGCAGCGTGACCAGGCCGGCGCCGATGATCGACCAGCGCAGGTTCGGAAAGATCGTGAGCAGGAACGCCGCGGTGTCGCGATCGATCACCATCAGGTCGACGAAGTTCGCGGTCATCTGCACCACGTCGTGCTTGAACCGCGACAGCAGCACCAGCACCACGACCAGCGTCAGCGACAGCGCGCCCGACAGCGCCGGCCGGCGCAGCAGCGCGATGAACAGGAAGTTCAGGATTCCCCAGGTCAGCAGGAAGCAGAGCCGCGAGCCGAAATCGGTCTCGGTGCGCAGCATCAGGATCAGCGCGCCGAGATGCGGGGCGGCGACCGCCATCAACCGCCAGATGCCGATCGCGGCGAGACCGCCGGCCAGCGCGGCAACGGACGAGTTCTGCTGAGGCGCGGGCGCCATGGCGGGACGCAATACAACCCGGCGCAATGCCACGGCCTTGACTGGCAATAGCCAGGAGGCACACCGCGCAGCCGGAGTCTGCGCCGTGTCATGAAAACGTAATTGAATCGTCATGAACGCGCAATGAATTTGCCTGCCCTGAGCAGGGCCAGCCGGCACGGCGGGCCTCAGACCTTCGCCGCAGGCCTTGCAATGCCGGCGATGAAGAGGTCGACGATGTCAGCGGCCATCTGCTCGGCCTCCGCTTCGCCAACGCCCCAGCGCGGCAAATGGCCGTCGATATGCATTCGCGCAAAACCATAGACCAGGGCGCGGCCGGCGATCTGGACCTGCTTCAGATCACGCGCCGCAAGCTGACCGGCCGAAAACGCCTCCGCCAGCGTGCGCTCGGTGAGGCCGATCAACTCCGCATTGTCGCTGGAAACGCCGGCCGAGCGGTCGTGGTCGAAGAAGCGGCGGCTGGAGATGACCTCGAAATGGGTCGGGTTCTTCATCGCCCAGCGCAGATAGGCGATCCCGAGGCAGCGGAAGCGGCCGAGCGGATCGCCTGACGGCGCATCGGCCAGCGCCGTCTCGATCTCGGCTCGGAAGCGGCGCTGCGCCTCCTCGGCCACCGCATTCATGAGGGCATCCCGGCTCGGGAAATGCCGGAACGGTGCCCCGGGCGAGACCCCGGCGCGGCGGGCGGCTTCGCGGACGCTGACCGCCTCCGGCCCGCCCTCGCCGACCAGCTGCATGGCCGCATCGATCAGGACCCGGCGGAGATCGCCATGGTGATACGGCTTGGCCGCCGACGCCCGCGCCGCGACGGCCGGACGCGGCTTGGCGGGCCGGCGTCCGATCGGCGGGCTTTTGGCGGGGCGGCGCATGGCGCACCTCTAGCATCACCCGCTTGTGAATGTAAGCGGTGATTACACGGATTGACCGCGCTCCATCGCGAAATGTAACTGGCGATTACATCAACGATGGGAGGCAGGATATGGCGACGCGTCGAAACTGGTTCGAGGGCTGGCGGCTGTTCGGCCTGCTCACACTGACCCTGATCGGGCTTTCGATCTGGATCGCCGCGATGCGGCAGTTCGAGGTCGAGGGCGTGCGGATGGTGATCCGCTTCACGGCGCGGACCTCGCTGCTGTTGTTCTGCCTCGCCTTCTCCGCGGCGGCGCTGGCACGGCTCTGGCCGAACGCCTGGACGCACTGGCAGCGCCGCAACCGCCGCTATCTGGGCGTCACCTTCGCCGCCTCGCACGCCATCCACGCGGTCGCGATATCAGCGTTCGCAATGCTCGATCCGGCCGGCTTCGCCGCCGCAACCTCTATCGTTTCCTATATCTTCGGCGGTATCGGCTATCTCGTCATCATCGCGCTGGCCGCGACCTCGTTCGATCGCACGGCTGCGCTGCTGGGCCCGCGCGCCTGGCGCAGGCTGCATCTGATCGGCGGCTACTATCTGCTGCTGCAGTTCACGGCCTCGTTCGGCAAGCGGATTCCCGAGATGCCGCTCTACGCGCTGTTCCTCGTGCCGCTCGCCACGGTGTTCGCGCTCAGGATGATCAGCATGGCCGCGCGGCCTGCGCCGCGTCCGGCACAGGCGAGTTGAGGCGCGACCGGGTCAGATCGGATCACACCAGGTGAAACTGGCGGCCGAGCCGGCGATGCACCGAGAGCACCGCGCGGTCGACGTCGCTGATCAGGCTGTCGCCGAGCACGACGTTCGGAATCTCCCAGTTGCGCCCGACCTGCCCATCGGGCAGCGCGGCGACCGCCGGCACGCGGGCGGTCTCGCAGCCGGGCTGGGCGCGCAGCGCCTCCTCCGCAAGCTGGGTCAGTTCGTTCTGGCTCTTTCCGTCAGTCATGACCACGTCCTGGCACCGGAAGATGGCTCACTGATGGCCGAGATTCTCCAGTTCCTTGGCACGAATTTCGGTCATGCTGCGCATGCATTCGCCGGCGTCAAGGCGGGCGATGGTGCCCTCGCCGAGGTCGTAATACAGGCAATTCGCGTCACGGTACTGGATCCATAACCGTTGCGCGGTGCGCAGCTGTTCGCGCTGCTTGTCGCCCGCGGCATCCTTCAGCGCCTGCTGATAGGCGACGTTCATCCGTTTGTCCCATTGCGCGGTCTTGGCCTTGAGGCACTCGACCATCTGGTAGGTGTTGCCGTCGCAGGACTGTTCGGGATCGCCCTGATCGCCGGCCCAGGCCGACGAGATGGCGATGATGAAAATGGCCGCGACCAAGGACCCGAGCCTGAACACGCCTGTCGTGAGAGCCGATCTCATGCCGCCTTCCCCATCCGATGGACCCCGTAGGGCCATACGTTAGTGCGGCCATAGCCCATCCCGTTCATATCAGTCGCACCGCGGCTGGCCTTCCCGATCCCTGCAGGATATTTCAGGGGTATGGAGGGATTCATGCGGCGTACCGTGACGCCTGCAATCGTTTTGGCCGTGCTCGGCCTGCTCGTCGGCGGGCTGTTTCGCTACGCCTTCAACGAATCCAACGAAGGCTCCGCCGCGAACTATGTGCGCAGCGCGCTTGACGGCGCTGCCCTCACCCTGATCGTCTGGGCCACGCATCTCTATCTGACCATGCGCAGCGGCCGGCTGCGGCGTCTGCCGCTCATCGTCGATCTCATTGCCCGCTCCGTGATCATGGCCCTCGTCGTCGGGGTCGCCGCGATCGCGCTGGAGGTCATTCTGTATGGGCATGGGCTTGAGGCGAAGTGGGTTCGCGAGACCTTCTTCAAGATCATCGGCGTGTCCCTGCTGCTCTCGATCCCGATCACGACGATCTACGAACTGGTCCGGATGATCGGTGGGCATACGCTGCTCAACATCGTGCTGGGACGTTACCGCCAGCCGGTGCGCGAGGAGCGCGTGCTGCTGTTCCTCGACCTGGTCGGCTCGACGTCGCTGGCGGAGGCGATGGGCGAGCTGCGCGTGCAGGAGCTCTTGACGCGCTTCTTCTTCGACATCGACGAGCCGATCGTGGCGCATGGCGGCGAGGTTCATGCCTATGTCGGCGACGAGGTCATCGTGACCTGGCCGGCCGGCACGGGCCAGCCGTCGCGGCGTTATCTCGACTGCGTGTTCGCGATCGAGGACCGCCTCGCCCAGCGGGCCGACCATTATCGCAAGGAGTTCGGCGTGGTGCCGGCGTTCCGCGCCGGGATGCATGCCGGCCCGGTCGTGATCGGCGAATGCGGCGACTCGCGGCGGCAGATCGCCTATTTCGGCGATACCGTGAACGTCACGGCGCGGCTGCAGGCGCATTGCAAGGAGGCCGGCCGGCCGCTGCTGATATCGGGCGAGCTGCTTTGCCGGCTGCCCTCGGACCCGGATTTTGCCATCGAGCCGCTCGGCTCGACGCAGCTGCGCGGGCGCGCCGCCTCGATCGACATCTTCGCCGTCGCGCGGCGCGCATCGTCCTAAACAATCTCTTAAGACGCACTGCCATTGTCGCGAAAGCACCAATTGAGTCCCGTCCGGTCGCGGCCCGTTAAGTATGCGATGCACCCGTATTTGCACCGGGTTCCTCCTTAACGCAGGTGTAAGACGACGCCCTGCATGGTGCACGGACAGGTGTCATTCAACAAAAACAAGGTTGCCCGTCGATGGCGCAACAGGCGTCACAATCGATTATTGCCGAACTCGAGGATGCGGTCCGGGACGGGACGTCCGCCAAGCGCGTGCAGACGCTGCGGCAGGTCACCGATCTGTTCCTGAACGACGGCGACCGCCTCAACGATGAACAGGTCAAGGTGTTCGACGACGTGCTTTGCCTGCTCGTCGCGCGCGTCGAGACGCGTGCGCGGGTCGAGCTCAGCAAGCGGCTCGCGCCGCTCGACTATGCGCCGTTTGAGGTGATTCAGCACCTCGCCTGGGACGACGACATCGGCGTCGCCGGCGACGTGCTGACCCACTCCAGCCGCCTCTCGAACGACGCACTGCGCGAGATCGCCGCCAGCAAGGGCCAGGACCATCTGTTCGCGATCTCGGCGCGGGAGAACCTGCCGGCTTCCGTCACCGACGTGATCATCGACCGTGGCGAGGACAAGGTGATCCGGCGCCTTGCCAAGAACGCCGGCGCGCAGTTCTCCGACAACGGCTATTCCTCGATCGTCGCCCGCGCCGAAGGCGACGATGAGCTGGTCGAGATTCTCGGGCTGCGCATCGATATTCCGGCCAAGCTGCTGCGCGACCTGCTGCAGCGGGCCAAGGATACGGTGCGTGCCCGCCTGCTCGCGATCGCATCGCCCAGGGCACGCGAGGAGATCAGCCAGGTGCTGAACGACATCGCGCAGGAAGAGGCCGCGGCTCCCCGCCGCAACTACGGCATCGCCGAAGAGCTGGTCAAGCTGATGAAGCAGCTGAACGAGCTCGACGATGCGGCGGTCTACAAATTCGCCGAGGACGGCAAGTTCGACGAGGTCACGGTCGCGCTCGCCGTGCTCAACGACATGCCGATCGCGATGATCGAGCGCCTGATGCTCGGGCTGCGCTCCGACCTGCTCCTGATCCCGTGCCGCTCGGCGCGGCTCAACTGGCCGACGGTCGAAACCATCTTGCGCAAGCGGCCGCTGCCGCATCCGCTCGACCATGCGACCCTCGAGGTCGCGCACCGCGATTACCGGCGGCTGTCGCTGGAAACCGCACAGCGCACCGTGCGGTTCTGGCAGCTGCACAACAGGATCGAGAAGCAGCCGATCGCGGCCGGTTAGCCCGGCGACGTCTTCGTGACAAAGAAAAAGGGTGGGCAATGCGCCCACCCTTTTTGATTCGATGCGTAGGGTGGGTTAGCCGAAGGCGTAACCCACCAATTCGTTCCGCGGAGACGTGGTGGGTTACGCTTCGCTAACGCACCCTACACCTGCGCGTCGAGCTTAGTTCTTGCTCTTGTCGACCAGCGCGCCCTTCTTGATCCAGGGCATCATGTCGCGCAGCTTGGCGCCGACTTCCTCGATCGGATGCTGGGCGAGCTTGGCACGGGTCGCCTTGAACGAGGTCTGGTTGACCTTGTTCTCCAGCATCCAGTCGCGGGCGAACTTGCCGCCTTGGATGTCGGCGAGCACGCGCTTCATCTCCGCCTTGGTCTCGGCCGTGACGATGCGCGGACCGGTGACATACTCGCCGTATTCGGCGGTGTTGGAGATCGAGTAGTTCATGTTGGCGATGCCGCCTTCATAGATGAGGTCGACGATCAGCTTCACTTCGTGCAGGCACTCGAAATAGGCCATTTCAGGCGCGTAGCCGGCCTCGACCAGCGTCTCGTAGCCGCCCTTGATCAGCTCGACCAGGCCGCCGCAGAGCACCACCTGCTCGCCGAACAGGTCGGTCTCGCACTCTTCCTTGAAGGTGGTCTCGATGATGCCGGCGCGGCCGCCGCCGATCGCTGAAGCGTAGCTGAGGCCGAGGTCATGCGCGTTGCCCGACGAATCCTTGGCGATCGCGATCAGGCAGGGCACGCCGCCGCCGCGCTGATACTCCGAACGCACGGTGTGGCCGGGGCCCTTCGGCGCGATCATCAGCACGTCGAGGTCGGCACGCGGATCGAGCAGGTTGAAGTGCACGTTGAGGCCGTGGGCGAACACGAGCGCCGCGCCCTTCTTCATGTTGTCGTGCAGGTGCTCGCGATAGATGTCGCCCTGCAGTTCGTCCGGGGTCAGCATCATGACGAGGTCGGCCCACTTGGCGGCCTCGGCGACTTCCATCACCTTGAAGCCGGCGTTCTCGGCCTTCTTGGCCGAGGCCGAACCCTTGCGCAGCGCAATCGCCACTTCCTTGACGCCGGAATCCTTCAGGTTCAGCGCGTGGGCGTGGCCCTGGCTGCCGTAGCCGACGATGGCGACCTTCTTGCCCTTGATCAGGTTCAGGTCGGCATCGCGATCGTAGTAAACTCGCATCGTGTTTTCCTCGTTTGAAGGGGGCCAAAATCGGCCGATGAGTCAGGCTTTCGGAAGGTCAGAACCGCCGGGCGCCCGCGAATTTCCGGCGTTGTCTAGAGCATTTTCCCCCTCAGGGGAAACCCCCATCTCGCATGGCGCGGTGCGGCATCATGCGTCCATGAAGACCGGGTAGAGCGAGGCCAGCAGCAGGATGGCCATCACCACATTGAAGACGCGGATCGCCCGGGTCGAGGTCAGGACCGGCCGCAGGGCGGTGCCGAACAGCGCCCAGACGATGCAGGACACCGTCCCCAGGGCCAGGCTCAGGCCGACCTGGATCGCGATGTTCCAGGGGAAGGCGGCAATCGCCGCGTAGGCCGTGATGGTGCCGATCACCATCACCCAGCCCTTGGCATTGATCCACTGGAACATGGCCGCCCCCCAGAACGTCATCGGGCCGCGACCGGGCCCGTCGTCCTTGTCCGCCGAGGGCGGCTCGGCCATGGCGATGACGGCGGCGAGATAGACCAGATAGGCGACGCCGCCATATTTGAGGATCGTCTGCAGCACCGGATAGGCGATGAAGACCGCCCCGAGCCCGACGCCGACCGCGCCGACCATGAAGGCAAAGCCGACCGTGATGCCGGCGATGTGGGGCACCGTGCGGCGGAAGCCGTAGGTCAGCCCCGAGGACAGCAGCATGATGTTGTTGGGGCCCGGCGTGAAGAACATCACGACGGCAAACACGACAAAGGCAAACAGCAGCGAATTCGACATAGTGCCCTCACGCGACTTTCGGCAGAGCTTTTGGCCGCTTCGACAGCAGCATCACGGCGATGCCGGCGATGACCGTGAGCATGCCGGCGAGCCGCAGCGGCCCGAACCTCTCGCCGAACACGATGCTGGAGGCGGCGGAGCCGACGAACGGCACCAGCAGCGCGAACGGCACCACCTGCGCCGCCGGATAATCCCGGAGCAGCCGGCCCCACAGCCAATAGGCGATGCTGGTGGAAACGGTGCCGACAAACAGCATCGAGACAATGCCGGCCGGCGACAGATGCGACAGCGCCTGCCACATCGGCTTCGCGCCCAGCGTTAGCAGCGACAGGCCGAACAGCGGGATCGCGGCACACAGGCACAGCCATGCGAACAGGTCGAACATGCGTGCGCCTTGCGCCGGCCGCAGCAGCAGGTTTCCGATTGCGAACGAGATCGGTGAGATCATCAGGATGGCAAAGGCGGTGACGCTGAAATCGTATCCGACGGTGCCGCAGATCATCAGCAGGCCGATCGCGGCGATGGCGATGCCCACGGTCTGCAGCCGCGATGGCAATTCGCCGAACAGCACCGCGGCAAAGCCGATGGTGAACAGCGCCTGGCTCTGCACGATCACGCTGGTGAGCCCGACCGGCATGCCGTGGGCGATGGCGATGGATTGCGCAAGGAACTGGCCGAGGAACAAGGTCAGGCTGATTCCGATCAACAGCGGCCACGAGACCTGGCCCGGCCTGGGCAGCAACAGGCACGGCACCGCCGCGATGCCGAAGCGCAGCGCCGTCATCAATTCGGGCGGCAGCTCATCGAGCGCGATCCGGCTCGCGACGAACGCAAGTCCCCAGATCACCGCGACCATGACGGCGATGCCAACATCGGCCGGCTTCATTGTTCTTCTTCTTTGATTCGGTTTGGCTCTGTCGATGCGAGGATCTAGATCTGTTCGTCCGGCTTCGGCTTGCGCAGCAGATAGGTGCCGTGCAACGGCGCATGATAGTCGGCGGCAACCAGGGTGAAACCGGTCTCGGTCAGCATGCGCTCCATCACCCAGCCGAAGGTCGAGTATTCGTCGCGCATGTGGGTCATCACGCTTTCGCGCTCGAAATCGTGGTTCTTGATCGAGAAATCGGCCCAGCCCTCGACATCGCGATCGACCCCGTCGGGCATGCTGACGAACACCATGTCGCGCAGATAGAAGTTCGCGCCGGGCTTCAGCGCGTTGAAGATCCGCGACAGCGCCACTGCCTTCCAGAAGTCCGGCAGGTGGTGCAGCGTGAACTCGCTGACGATGAGGTCGTAGGAGTTCGGCTGATAGGCAAAGGACAACAGGCCGGCCGGCTGGGTCCGGATCTTCGCCTTGCGGTCGCGCGCATAGATTTCGGCAAGCCCGATCATCGCCGGCGAGATATCGATGGCGTCGACCTCGGCGCTCATCAGCGCCGCCTCGGTCGCCAGCACGCCGTTGCCGCAGCCGATATCGGCGATCCGCCAGCCCGGCTTGACGCCGAGCATGGTCAGCGCCTGGCGGGCACGGACATCGCTGTCCTCGCTGACGTCATAGATCGAGGCAACCGCGGTATCGAGACCGACCTGCCGCCGTTGCGTGTAGTACCAGTCGCGCGCCAACATGATTCACATCCCTTCCGGCCCACGCGTGATCGCGGCCACCCCGGTTCGTGACACCTCGACCAGGCCCAGCGGGCGCATCAGGTCGATGAACTGACTGATCTTGGACGAATTGCCCGTGATCTCGAACACGAAGCTCTCGGTCGTGGCGTCGATCACCCGGGCGCGGAATGCATCCGCCAGCCGCAGCGCCTCGACGCGGTGATCGCCACCGCCCCTCACCTTGACCATCGCAAGCTCGCGCTCGATCGAGCTGCCGGTCAGCGTCATGTCGACGACGCGGTAGACCGGGATCATGCGGTCGAGCTGATGCTTGATCTGCTGGATCACCATCGGCGTGCCCGTGGTGACGATGGTGATCCGCGAGAGGTGTTTCTGGCTCTCGGTTTCCGAAACCGTGAGACTCTCGATGTTGTAGCCGCGGCCGGAGAACAGCCCGATCACGCGCGCGAGCACGCCGGGCTCGTTCTGCACGAGGACGGACAGCGTGTGCGTCTCGTTCGGATCGTGGCGTTCCTCGAGGAAGTAGGCGGATGCGGGCTGGTTCATGGTCGTCCCCTTACATTCTGTTCACGCCACCGCCCGCTCGGCGGCCGGCGCAGCATCCGTCCCGATCCAGGTCCGGAACAGATCGAAATCGATATTGCCGCCGCTCAGGATCAGGCCGACCCGCTTGCCGGCGAGCTTGCTCTTTTCCTGCAGCGCGGCCGCGAGCGCCGCGGCGCCTGCGCCCTCAGCGAGATTGTGGGTGTCGGTCCAATAGGCGCGGATCGCCTGCCCGACCTCGTCGTCGGTGACCTGCACGATGCGGGAGGCGCCCTTGCGGATCAAAGCGAACGCATCGGCGTCCGGAATCCGCGTCGCCATGCCGTCGGCAAGCGTGTTGCTGGTCTCGGTGGTCACGATCTTGCCGGCCGCAAACGACAGTGCATAGGACGGCGCCTCGGTCGACTGCACGCCGACGATCTCGGTCTTGAGGCCGAGCAGGTCGCGCGCCATGATGCAGCCGGAGATGCCGGAGCCCTGCCCGATCGGCACATAGAGAACGTCGAGATCGGGCGCCGCACGAAACAGCTCGAGCGCGTAGGTCGCAACGCCCAGCACCAGGTCCGGATGGAACGACGGCACCATGTGCAGGCCGGCGAACTGGGCACGGCGCTCGGCCTCTTCCCGCGCGGCCTGGAAGTCCTCGCCGTGCTCGACCAGTTCGGCACCGAACGCATGCATGGCACGGTTCTTCTCGACCGAGTTGCCGCGCGGCACGTAGATCACCGCCGGCACGCCGTGGCGGCTCGCGGCAAACGCCAGACTCTGGCCGTGATTGCCGCGCGTCGCCGAGATGATGCCGGGCACATCGGGCCGCTCGCGCTTCAGCCGCTCGAGATAGACCAGGCCGCCACGCACCTTGAAGGCGCCGATCGGCGTGTGGTTCTCATGCTTGACCACGACCTCGGTGCCGAGCCGCTCGGCCAGCAACGGCCAGGCATACGCCGGCGTCGCCGGCACCGCGGTGCCGACGATCCCGTGCGCGCGCTCGAGCTCGCTGAGATCAAACATGGGAGCCGCCCTCCATCCGAGCGTGCGATAGGCTCCCTCGCCCCGCTCTTCGCGGGGAGAGGATTGGGGTGAGGGGCTGCCTCCAAGGCAATGGTGAGAGACGGACTCGCGGAGAGCCCCCCTCACCGGGATTGCGCTCACGCGCAATCCGACCTCTCCCCGCAAGCGGGGCGAGGTGAAGAGAGAGTGCTCCGCGCCGATCCATCATCACACCAGCGCCTTGCCGCCGGCGAAGGCCTTCGCGGTCGCCTCGTCGGTCGCTTCTTCCGGCAGCAGCATCTCGTTGTGCGCCTTGCCCGACGGGATCATCGGGAAGCAATTCTCCAGCGCCGCGACGCGGCAGTCGAACAGCACCGGGCGCTTGATCGAGATCATCTCCTTGATCGCGCCGTCGAGGTCGGACGGCTTGGTCGCCTGCAGGCCGACGCAGCCATAGGCCTCGGCGAGCTTGACGAAGTCGGGCAGCGCCTCGGAGTACGAATGCGACAGGCGGTTGCCGTGCAGCAGCTGCTGCCACTGCCGCACCATGCCCATGTACTGGTTGTTCAGGATGAATATCTTGATCGGCAGCTCGAACTGAACCGCGGTCGACATCTCCTGGATCGTCATCTGCACCGAAGCGTCGCCGGCGATGTCGATCACCAGGCTGTCCGGATGCGCCACCTGCACGCCGACCGCGGCCGGCAGGCCGTAGCCCATGGTGCCGAGACCGCCCGAGGTCATCCAGCGGTGCGGCTCCTCGAAGCCGAAGAACTGCGCCGCCCACATCTGGTGCTGACCGACTTCGGTCGTGATGTAGGTGTCCTTGCCGCGGGTCAGCTCGAACAGGCGCTGGATCGCGTATTGCGGCAGGATGATATCGTTATTCTTCCGGTACGACAGCGAGTTGCGCGCGCGCCATTGCGCGATCTGCTGCCACCACGCCTTGATGTCGGGCTTCTTCGCCTCCGCCTTGAACACCTGCAACAGGTCGCCGAGCACGTTGCCGGCGTCGCCGATGATCGGCACGTCGACGCGGATGTTCTTGTTGATCGAGGACGGGTCGATATCGATGTGGATCTTCTTCGAGCCCGGCGAGAAGGCATCGACGCGGCCGGTGATGCGGTCATCGAAGCGCGCGCCGACGCACAGCATGACGTCGCAATCATGCATCGTCATGTTGGCTTCGTAGGTGCCGTGCATGCCGAGCATGCCGAGCCAGTTCGGCCCCGAGGCCGGATAGGCGCCCAGTCCCATCAGGGTCGAGGTGATCGGGAACCCGGTCGCCTCCACCAGCTGGCGCAGCAGCTTGGAGGCCTCCGGACCCGAATTGATCACGCCGCCGCCGGAATAGATCACCGGACGTTTTGCATTGTCGAGCAGCGCCACCGCCTTGCGGATCTGGGTCGCATCGCCCTTCACGCGCGGCGTATAGGAGATGTGAACGTCCGACTTGCGCGGCGGGTGATAGGTGCCGGTTGCGAACTGCACGTCCTTCGGCACGTCGACCAGCACCGGACCGGGGCGGCCGGTGGTGGCGACATAGAAGGCCTCGTGCAGCACCCTGGCGAGGTCGTTGACGTCGCGCACCAGCCAGTTGTGCTTGGTGGCGGGCCGCGTGATCCCGACGGTGTCGCATTCCTGGAAGGCGTCGTTGCCGATCAGGTGGGTCGGCACCTGGCCGGTGATGCAGACCAGCGGGATCGAATCCATCAGCGCGTCGGTCAGCGGCGTCACCATGTTGGTGGCGCCGGGACCGGACGTCACCAGCACCACGCCGGGTTTGCCGGTCGAGCGGGCGTAGCCTTCGGCGGCATGACCGGCGCCCTGCTCGTGGCGGACCAGGATATGCTCGACTTCGCTCTGCTGGAAAATCTCGTCGTAGATCGGAAGCACCGCACCGCCGGGATAGCCGAAGACATGCTGCACGCCGTGATCGATGAGCGCGCGCACGATCATCGCGGCGCCGGTCATCTGATTGGGATCGTGGCTCTTGTCGGTCATGGTTCGCTCCGGATGCGCTTGTTTTTGCGCGGCTTTTGTCAGTTCTCGTCAGTTCTGCTTCGGGCAATAAAAAGGGGCCCCAGAGGCCCCATGCACACCGCCCGAATTTGGATGGCCGCTAGCCATCCCCGGCGGTGTGCCTGGGTACGACGGCGATAAGCAGCTTGGTAATAATGTTGCGCACGATAGGACCCAGTCTTCCCAAAGGTTGCGCGAACATAGCGGCCAAAGCCCGAATGTCAAGGCAAGGCAGCCAGTTTCGCGATTTTTCAAGTGTAACGGGGTTCCGACCGTTCGGCGAGTGTTTTTGCGCGGCGCAACGCGCATGGCAGACGGGCGCGCGGCGGCGCCGAGCCGCCCGGAGGCCGTAGCCCGGATGAAGCGAAGCGCAATCCGCGACGGTCTGCCCGCTGGGAATAGACCCCGGATTTCGCTGCGCTCCATCCGGGCTACGGGGACTACGAGATCCGACCCTCCAGCCAATCTCCCGCGGCCTCGGGCACCACCCATTCGAATTCCGGGAGTTGGTGACGAAACCAGGTGAACTGGCGCTTGGCGTAGTGGCGGGTGTCGGCCCGGCCGATCTCGGCGGCCTCCGCCCGGCTGATCTCGCCCTTGAGGTGCCGGATCAGGGCCGGGACGCCATGGGCCTTCATGGCCGGCAGCAGCGGATCAAGCCTGCGTGCGGCCAGCGCCGCGACCTCGTCGAGCGCACCAGTATCGAGCATGGCGCCAAACCGCGCGTCGATCCGCGCATAGAGCCGCTCGCGCTCCGGCGCGAGAAACAGCGCGTGGAATTGGCCCGGCGGCAGCAGCGGCGGCAGGCCGTCGCGATGCCAGTCCGGCAGCGGGCGGCCGGTGGCCTCGACGACCTCGAGCGCCCGCGCGATGCGGGTGCGGTCGCGCGGCTTCAGCCGTTCGGCCGACACCGGATCGCGCCCTGCAAGCTCGGCATGCAGCGCCTCGACGCCGTGCTGCTCCAGCCTTGCGCGCACACCGTCGCGCACCTCAGGGGGGATCGGCGGCACCGCCGACAGCCCGCGCGTCAGTGCCTTGAAATAGAGGCCGGAGCCACCGATGAAGATCGGCAGGCGCTTGTCCGCACGGGCCTCGCCGAGCACCCTGGCCGCGTCAGTCACCCAGGCACCGGCGGAGAAATTCACACCGGCATCGACATGGCCATAGAGCCTGTGCGGAACCTGCGCCTCCTCGGCGGCGGTCGGCCGCGCGGTGATGATCCGGAGGTCGCGATAGACCTGCATGGAGTCGGTGTTGATCACGACCCCGCCGGCGCGCTGGGCAAGCTCGAGCGCCAGCGCCGACTTGCCGCTGGCGGTCGGCCCTGCGATAAGCACTGCCCTGTTCAACAATCCTGAATGCGCCTGCATGTCCCTCGTTGCCACGCTGATCTGCAATCCTGCAAGCCCCGCGCTCGACTCCACCATCGTCGACGGTGCGCGGGCCATGCTGCCCTCACCGGGCCCGGTGCAGTGGCTGTTCAACGAGGTCGCCGTCGACATTCCGTTCGAGCGTCAGGACGCCAGCAGGGACGACATCAAGGCCATCGAGGAGCGGCTGCGCCAGGCCCGCGGCGACCTGCCGATCGACATTGTCGTGCAGCCTCGGATCGGCCGGCGCAAGAAGCTTTTTCTGGCCGACATGGATTCGACCATGATCGGCCAGGAATGCATCGACGAGCTCGCCGATTTCGCCGGGCTGAAGGCCCGTGTCGCCGCCATCACCGAGCGTGCGATGCGCGGCGAGATCGAGTTCGAGTCGGCGCTGCGCGAGCGGGTGGCGCTGCTCAAGGGCCTGCCGGTCAGCGTCGTCGACGAGGTGCTGGAGAAGCGCATCACGCCGACGCCGGGCGGCCGCGCGCTGGTCATGACGATGCGCGCGCACGGCGCCTATACCTGCCTGATCTCCGGCGGCTTCACCCTGTTCACCAAGGTGGTCGCGGAAAAGATCGGCTTCCAGGAGAACCGCGCCAACCAGTTGCAGGTCGCGGACGGCAAGCTGACCGGCGAAGTGGTCGAGCCGATCCTCGGCCGCGCCACCAAGCTCGCCACGCTGGTCGAGCTGGCGGAATCCTTCGACCTCGACGACATCGACACGCTGGTCACGGGCGATGGCGCCAACGATCTCGGCATGATCCAGGCCGCAGGTCTCGGCGTCGCCTATCACGCCAAGCCCGCGGTCGCAGCCGCCGCGGCGGCGCGGATCGATCACGGCGACCTCACCGCGCTGCTCTATGCGCAGGGCTATCGCCGGGACGAATTCGTGGCGGAGTAGGCTCGCGAAGCTTGTCGTCCCGGCCGAGTGCGCGTTTGCGCACGGAGCCGGGACCCATAACCACCGATGCCGGTTACCTAGAAAAGCCGTTGCCTACCTTTCTCAACAAGAACGGCCGCGGCGTACTGGATCCCCCGCTTTCGCGGGGGATGACAGTGAGGGTGAGGCGTCAGCGCGCTTCTACTGCACCCCGAGCGCGACGAAGCGCAGTTCGCCGTCGCCGTTGGAGACCAGCAGCAGCACGGACTTCTTGCCGTCCTTCTTCAGCTGGTCGACGCGCTTCTTGATGTCGGCGGCGCTTGACACCGCCTCCTGCGCCACCTCGACGATGACGTCGCCGGCCGACAGCCGCTTCTCGGCAGCATCGGAGGCGTTGTCGACGCCGGTGACGACGACGCCCTTCACGCTGTCCTTGATCTTGTACTTGGTGCGCAGATCCTTGCTCAGCGCCGCGAGGTCGAGACCGAGCGCCTTCTGGGTCACCGGTTTCTCGGCAGTGTCGTCCTTGGGCTTGGCGTTGGCCTGCTGAACCTTGTCGTTGTCCTCGAGCCGGCCGAGCGTGACCTTGCGGGTCTCTTCATTGCCCTTACGGATGACGACGACGTCGACTTCCTTGCCGACCGCGGTGTCGGCGACGATGCGCGACAGATCTTTCGGGTCCTTGACGTCCTTGCCGTCGAACTTGACGACGACGTCGCCCGGCTCGATGCCGGCCGGCTTGGCCGGGCCCTTGTCGTCGACGCCGGCAACCAGCGCGCCGCGTGCCGGCTTGATGTTGAGGCTGTCGGCGATCTCGTCGGTGACCTGCTGGATGCGAACGCCGAGCCAGCCGCGGCGTAGCTCGCCGAACTTCTGCAACTGGTCGACGACGCCGGCCACCGTCTTCGACGGCACGGCGAAACCGAGGCCGATCGAGCCGCCGGTCGGGGAGATGATCAGCGTGTTGACGCCGATCACCTCGCCATCGAGGTTGAACAGCGGACCGCCGGAATTGCCGCGGTTGATGGCGGCGTCGGTCTGGATATAGCTGTCATACGGGCCCTGGCTGATGTCGCGGTTCTTGGCCGAGACGATGCCCGCGGTCACCGTGCCGCCGAGACTGAACGGGTTGCCGATCGCGACCACCCAGTCGCCGAGGCGGATCTTGTCGCTGTCGCCGAACTTGACCGCGGTGAGCGGCTTCGGCGGCTTGAACTTCAGGACCGCGAGGTCGGTCTTCTTGTCGACGCCGACCAGCTCGGCCTTGATCTTGGTGCCGTCGTTGAGGATGACGTTGATCTCGTCGGCGTCGGCGATGACGTGGTTGTTGGTGACGACGATCCCCGCGGTGTCGACGATGAAGCCCGAGCCGAGCGAGTTGGTCTTGCGCGGCTGGAACTCGCCGCTCTTGTCGCCGCCCTTGCCGGGCGGGCCGCGGCGGTTCTTGAAGAAGTCGTCGAAGAACTCCTCGAACGGCGAACCGGGCGGCAATTGCGGCATCGTCCGGTCCTTGGCCTCGATCGTCTGCGACGTCGAGATGTTGACGACGGCGTCGATCACCTTCTCGGCGATGTCGGCGATGCCCTCGGGGCCGCGTGCGAACGCCGGCACGGAGCTCAGCATGCTCGCAGCACCGATCGAGATCGCAGCTCCCATCATGCGGAGGCGACGGCTCAGGGCTGGTCTGGCAGCGATCATGTCGGAGTTTCTCCAGGCAAACGGGTTCAAATTAGCTGGTCGCAGTATGCGCCCGTGATCACAGAGTGCGCCCGAACGGGCATATGGCGCAAGCATCTCACCCGGGCATTTCGGCGAAAAACCGGCTGCGAGAGGCTCACGATTATGTTCATTCCGGCGCGGTCTGCGCGGTGGAACAGGCAATGATCAGCGCCGCACCAGCCAAATCAGGATCAGTCCCGCAACCGCCGAGCCGATGCCGACGATGCGCAGGATGTTGTCGGGCGTGGCCAGCGCGCTCTTCATCGCCCGGCGCATCCAGGCGGGGCTTGCCGCAAACAGGATGCCTTCGAGCACGAACAGGATTCCCAACCCGATGAGGAAGTCGCCGAACGCTATGGACTTCATCGGATGGCAGCCTCCCGCTCGATGCTTGTTGTTGTTGATTGGCGGCGACGCGGTATCCGCATCGCCGCCAGGTCTTGATTCAAGTCGTGATGTTCAGTCGTGACGTTACTGCTTCGGCGCGGCGGCCGCCTCAGGCGCCTTGCCGTTCGCATTGCCGAAGTATCTGAAGAATTCCGAGTCCGGCCGCAACAGGAAACGCGTGTCGCCGGACTTGAGGCTGTTCTCATAGGCCGTCATCGAGCGATAGAACGCGAAGAAGTCCTTGTCCTTGCCATAGGCCTCGGCGAACAGGCGGTTGCGCTCGGCATCGCCCGCACCGCGTGTTTGCTCCGCGGTCGAGTTCGCATCGGCCACGATCACGGTCGCTTCACGGTCGGCCCTGGAGCGGATCTCCTGCGCCTTCTGGTCGCCCTGGGCACGGAACTCGGCGGCTTCGCGCTGACGCTCGGACTTCATCCGGTCGTACACCGCCTGGCTGTTCTGCTCCGGCAGGTCGGCGCGGCGGATCCGGACGTCGACGACCTCGATGCCGTAGCCGTCGGCCTCCTTGTCGAGCTGCTCGCGAATCCGTGCCATCAGCTTCTCGCGCTCGTCACGCACCACCGTGATGAAGGTGACCTCGCCGAGCACGCGGCGCAGCGCCGCGTTGAGCAGCGTGGTCAGCTGCAGGTTGGCGGCCTGGATCGAGCCGACGCTGGTGTAGTAGCGCAGCGCATTCTTGATGCGATACCGCGCGAAGGCGTCGACCACCAGCCGCTTCTGGTCGGAGGCGATCACCTCCTGCGACGGGTTTTCGAGATCGAGGATGCGCTTGTCGACGTTGATCACCGAATTCCACGGCGCCTTGAAGTGCAGGCCGGGATCGGTGACGACCTCAACCGGCTCGCCGAACCGCAGGACGATGGTCTGCTCGGTCTGCTGCACGGTGAACACCGAGCTGTAGCCGACGGCGAGCACGATGAAGAGGACGATCAGGGACACAATGCCGGTGACAGGGGACCTCATCGGGTGGCTCCCTGCTGCTGGCCGGTCGTGGCCGGTGCTGCTGCCGGACGCCGCGGCGTCAGTTCGCCGAGCGGAAGGTAGGGCACGATGTTCTGGCCCTGGCCGCCGTCATAGACGAGCTTCTCGGAGCTACCGAGCACGCGTTCCATGGTCTCGAGATAGATGCGCTCGCGCGTCACTTCGGGTGCCTTCTTGTACTCATCATAGACTTTCAGGAAGCGTGCGCTCTGGCCCTTGGCCTCGGCGACCGCCTGCTCCTTGTAGCCTTCGGCGGCCTGCAGGATCTGCGCGGAACGACCACGCGCTTCCGGCACGATCCGGTTGGCGTAGGTCTGCGCCTCGTTCTGCTTGCGCTCGAGGTCGGAGCGCGCCGCCTGCACGTCGCGGAATGCGTCGATCACCTGCGCCGGCGGATCGACCTTCTGCATCTGCACCTGCGCGATCTGGATGCCCGCGCTGTAGGAATCGAGCGTCTTCTGCATCAGCTCCTGGACGTTCTGCTCGGTGACGTTGCGCGCCCCGGTCAAAATCGGCTGGATCTGCGAGCGGCCGATCACCTCACGCATCGCGCTTTCGGCGACCGCCTTCACGGTGCCTTCCGGATTCTGGATGTTGAACAAATAGGCGCCGGCCCCGCCCGGCTTGATACGCCACAACACGGTGAAATCGACGTCGACGATGTTTTCGTCGCCGGTCAGCATCAGGCTCTCTTCCGGCACGTCGCGCATGGTGCGGCCGCGCCGTGCGGGATCGTCGATCAGCGTCATGCCGATCGAGATCGTGTTGACGCGCAGCGCCTTCGGCAGCAGCACCGTCTCGATCGGATACGGCAGGTGATAGCGCAGGCCCGGCTGCGCATCGCGGACGTATTTGCCGAAGCGCAGCACGACGCCGAGCTCTTCCGACTGGACGCGGAAGATCCCGGTGGCGAACCAGATCGCCAGCGCGGCGACCAGCACCAGCGCGATGCCCATGCCGCTGAAATGACCGCCGGGCAGCCACTGCTGCAGCCGGTCCTGACCGCGCCGCAGCAGATCCTCAAGATCCGGCGGCCTTGGCCCGGCCGACTGCGGACCTGTGCCCCATGGCCCTTTCGGACCCGAGCCCCACGGCCCCCCGCCTTGATTTTTCCACGGCATCAAACGTCTCCTCGACAAGTCCGGACGGGACGCCCGGCCTCGAATGTCCGGCCCGGTTATAGGGGACCGCTCAGGCCCTTACAACGCAAGCTTCCTGGCCGGACGAGCTATGCGCCGGGCCACAATTGTCAATGCAAACATTGGTTAACCCCGGCCGCGCCGACGATATGTCACATAGGAGAAGTCGACGCTGTCGTCCGGACCTGCCGGATTTCGTACGCGCGCGACCTCGTCCCACACCTCCGGATCGATCTTGCCGAACCGGGTGTCGCCGTCAGGGCTGGCATGGACCTCGGTGATCTCGAGACGATCGGCGATGCCCATCCACTGCGCGTAGATTTCCGCGCCGCCGATCACGGCGATCTCAGTGGCGAAACGCCGCAGCGCGTCACCAAGCGCAATTGCACGGGCGTTTTCGAACGACGTCGTGACGATAGCTCCGCGCGCGCGGTAGTTCGCATCGCGCGTCACCACGATGTTGGTGCGGCCCGGCAGCGGCCGGCGCAGGGACTCAAACGTCTTGCGCCCCATCACGATGGGCTTGTTCAGCGTCATCACCTTGAGGCGCTGCTGATCGGATTTCAGCCGCCACGGAATGGCGTTCCCGCTCCCGATCACGCCGTTCTCGGCGACGGCAACGAGGAGCACGATCTCCATCAGCGCGCTCCTTGCGCGAGTGCCGACAGCGCCGCGCCGGAGACGCGGCAAATCGTCCATTCGTCCATCAGCTCGGCGCCGAGCGACTTGTAAAATGCGATCGACGGCGCGTTCCAGTCGAGCACCGCCCATTGCAGGCGCGCCCAGCCATTGGCGAGGCATTGCTTCGCCAGATGCACCAGGAGCGCCTTGCCGATCCCCTTGCCGCGCAGTGCCGGACGCACGAAGAGGTCCTCGAGATAGATGCCGTGGCGGCCGGCGAAGGTCGAGAAGTTGACGAACCAGACCGCGAAGCCGGCCGGCTCGCCGTTCCATTCCGCGATGTCGCAAGTAAGCCGCGGGTTGGCGCCGAACAGCGCCTCGGCGATATCGGCCTCGCTGGCATGGACTTCGTGCAAGAGCTTCTCGTAGTCGGCGAGCTCGCGGACCAGCGAGAACACCAGTCCGGCCTCATCGGGTCGCGCACGGCGGATGGTCAGCGACATCTAATCCCTCAGACCGCGACTTCAGCCTTGATGTGCGGATGCGGGTCGTAACCCTCGAGTTTGAAGTCCTCGTAGCGGAACGCGAAGATATCCTTCACGTCGGGATTGATCGCCATCGTCGGCAACGGCCGCGTCGGCCGCGTCAATTGCAGCCGCGCCTGCTCGATATGGTTCGAGTAGAGATGTGCGTCGCCGAGCGAGTGCACGAAATCGCCGGGCTTGAGGCCGGTGACCTGCGCCACCATCATGGTCAGCAGCGCGTAGGAGGCGATGTTGAAGGGCACGCCGAGGAAGACGTCGCCGGAGCGCTGATACAGCTGGCAGGACAATTTGCCGTTCGCGACATAGAACTGGAACAGGCAGTGGCACGGCGGCAGCGCCATCTTGTCGACCTCGGCCGGATTCCAGGCGCTGACGATCAGCCGCCGCGAGTCCGGATTGCGCTTGATCATCTCGATCACGTTCGTGATCTGGTCGATGCTGCGTCCATCAGGCGCCGGCCACGAGCGCCATTGCGAGCCGTAGACCGGGCCGAGATCGCCGTTGGCGTCGGCCCATTCGTCCCAGATCGTGACGCCGTTGTCGTTGAGATATTTGATATTGGTGTCGCCGGCGAGGAACCAGAGCAGCTCGTGCACGATCGCCTTCAGCGGCAACCGCTTGGTGGTCAGCATCGGAAAACCGGCCGAGAGGTTGAAGCGCATCTGGTGGCCGAAGATCGACAGCGTGCCGGTGCCGGTGCGGTCGTGCTTCTCGGCACCGTCGGCGAGGATGCGTTCGAGCAGGTCGTGGTACTGGTTCATGGCGTCTGTTTCGGACCCTTCGGGGGAAGCGGCGAACTTAACGGCCGAGGCCGCCGGCCGACACGCTGATTCGGCGGATTGCACCGATTATACCCTGAAAAGTGAGCACCCTTGCGCCAAACGACAAGGGGCGGAACTCACGTTCCGCCCCTGCCCTATCCAATTGATCGCGCTGGCTTAAGTGGTCGGCTTGAGCACCGGGGTCCACTTCGCGATCTCGCTTTTGACGAGGGTCGCGAGCGCCTCCGGCGTGCGGTTGGCGGGCGCCGGGATCACGCTGCCGAGCTCGAGCAGGCGCTTGCGCACATTCTCATCGTCGAGCGCCTTGATGGCCGCGGCGTTCAGCGTGGCGATGATCGCGGGCGAAGTTCCCTTCGGCGCGAAGATCGCGTTCCAGGCCTGGGCCTGGAATGCCGGCAGGCCGGCCTCTGCCGTGGTCGGGACATTGGGCAGCGACGGATTGCGCTCGGGGGTGGCGACCGCATAGGCCTTGATGGTGCCGGCGTTGATCTGCGGCACCGCGTTGACGATCTGGTCGCACATGTAATCGACCTGGCCGGCGACCAGCGCATTCATCGCAGGGCCGGTGCCGTTGAACGGCACGCCGACCGGCTTGACGTCGAGGATCGAGTTCAGCAGCTCGCAGGAGGCATGCGAGACCGAGCCGATGCCGGCATGCGCGGCGTTGACCTTCTCGGCATTGGCCTTCACGTAGGCGACGAATTCCTTCAGATCCTTCGGCGGGAAATCCTTGCGGGCAAGGATCAGGATCGGCGTGCCGGCGAGCAGCGCGACGGGTTCGAAATCCTTTTCCGGATGATAGGCGAGTTTCGGATAGAGCGGCACGGAAGCCGCGTGCGTGCCCATATGTCCGGTGACCAGCGTGTAGCCGTCATTGGCGGCGCGCGCGGCGCGCGTCGTCGCCGTGGTGCCGCCGGCGCCGACCACGTTCTCGATGACGATGCTCTGTCCGAGCGTCTGCGCCATGTGCGCGGTGACGATGCGCGAGATGACGTCGGTCGGACCGCCGGCTGCGAACGGCACGATCATGGTGATGGTGCGCGTCGGATAGGTTTGCGCGGAGGCCGGCACGGTGAATGCGCCCAGCGCGGCAAATGCCGAAAGGCATGCGCCCGCAAGCGAGCGAATGGACATCATCTCAATTCCTCCCGGGAACGTTTTGACCAAATGAAAATGCCGGCCAAAATCGGCCGGCATTTTCATTTCATGAGACGACATCGAGTGTCGATTCGACTTCCGCCTGCGGCACGCCGACGCAGGGCCGGCGCTCCTTGTTTGAGCATGATCTATCCGGAAAACCGCTTCACACTTTTCCGGATCATGCTCTAGCCCTCGGACTCCACGAACACTTCGTCGCGCTTCGCACGCAAGGTCGGCAGCACGGCGAGCACCAGGAGACCCGCCGCGATCGCCAGCAGCACCGCCGACAGCGGCCGCGACAGGAACACGCTCCAGTCGCCGCGCGAGATCAGGAGTGCGCGACGCAGGTTCTCTTCCATCAGCGGGCCGAGCACCATGCCGAGCAGCAGCGGTGCCGGCTCGAAGTCGTGCTTGATCAGCCAGTAGCCGATCAGACCGAACGCGCCCGCGAGAACGACGTCGACCGGCGCGTTGTTCACCGAGTAGATGCCGATCGCGCAGAAGATCACGATCGAGGGGAACATCAGCCGGTACGGCACGCGCAGCAGACGAACCCAGATGCCGACCAGCGGCAGGTTGATGATGATCAGCATCAGATTGCCGATCCACATCGAGGCGATCATGCCCCAGACCAGGTCGGGCTGCTTCACCATCACCTGCGGACCCGGCACAATGCCATGAATGGTCATCGCGCCGACCATCAGCGCCATCACCGCATTCGGCGGGATACCGAGGGTGAGCAGCGGGATGAACGAGGTCTGCGCCGCGGCGTTGTTGGCGCTTTCCGGCGACGCCACGCCCTCGATCGCGCCGCGGCCGAACCGCGACGGATCCTTCGCAATCTTCTTCTCCAACGTATATGCGGCAAACGACGCGATCACGGCGCCGCCGCCCGGCAGGATGCCAAGGATCGAGCCCAGGATGGTGCCGCGCACGATTGCCGGCGCGGAGTCCATCAGGTCCTTCCTGGTCGGCATCAGGCCGGTGATCTTCTGCTGCACCAGATCGCGGCTCATCTCGGCGCCGGCGTCGAGATTGCGGATGATCTCCGCAAAGCCGAACACGCCCATCGCCACCGTCGCGAAGCCGAGGCCGTCGGCAAGCTCGGGGATGTTGAAGGCCATGCGCGAGGCGCCGGTCTCGATGTCGGAGCCGACCATCGACAGCAGCAGGCCGAACACGATCATCGCGATCGCCTTCAGCACCGAGCCCTTGGCGAGCACCACCGCGAAGATCAGGCCGAGCACCATCAGCGAGAAATATTCGGCCGGACCGAACGCCAGCGCGAGCTTGGTCAGCGGCGCGCCGAGCACAGCGATCAGCACGGTTGCGACGCAGCCGGCGAAGAACGAGCCGATCGCGGCGATCGCGAGCGCCGGGCCGGCGCGGCCCTGTCTTGCCATCTGGTGGCCGTCGAGCGCGGTGACCACCGAGGTCGCCTCGCCCGGAATATTGACCAGAATCGAGGTGGTCGAGCCGCCATATTGCGCACCATAATAGATGCCGGCGAGCATGATCAACGCGCCGACCGGCGGCAGGCCGAAGGTGATCGGCAGCAGCATCGCGACGGTGGCGATGGTGCCGATGCCCGGCAGCACGCCAACCAGCGTACCGACCAGTGCGCCGATAAGGCACATCAGAAGATTGATCGGCGAAAGCGCAACGGCAAAACCGTGGGCTAGATTGGCGAACAGTTCCATTGCGCCGCCCTCACTGAATCAGGAAACGAGGGAACATCGGCATCGGAAGTCCCAGCACGTAAGGAAATAGCAATGCGCAGCCCAGCGTCAGACAGGCACCGACGATGGTCGCCTCCAGCCACTTCGTCTCCTCCGAGCCGAGTGCCGCGATCATGAAGCTGGCAAATGCCGTGACGACGAGCCCAAGCGGCCGGATCGACACCGCAAAGAACACGATCGCTGCCGATACGAACAGCGGCCCGCGCCAGGAATAGGCCGCGATATGCGGACCATCCCGCAGAACTCCCACCAGCGCCACCGCGCCGCCGAGCAGCAGCAGCAGCACGGCGAACATGCGCGGCGCAGTTCCGGCGCCGAACGAGAATCCGTGCATGCCCTGCAGATCACTGGAGGCCCACAAGGCAAACAGCGCAACCGCCATCATGGCGAGCCCGCCGACAAAGTCCTGCGGGCCGCGCACCCATTTCGGCAAGATCGATTTGACCGGCGCCTCGCTCGGCGTATCGCTCATGACTTCGCTTCCCCCGTCAGGGCTGTCCCGCCCGTTGTGATTGAATGGCTTGGCTTGTGGTGCGTTGACCGAAAGCCTTGCTAGCGATTTTCGTCAGACAACGCCAGCAAAACCCAAGAGACCTCCGGCAAGCAACATCCATAAGGGATTGATCCGTGTCGCAAAGGCAAGCGCGGCTGCGACAATGGTGATCAGGACCGCGATCCAACTTTGGTCTGATGTCTGCGCCACGATCAGGCCGGAGGCGGCCATCAGGCCGATCGACAGCGGAACCAATGCCGCCTGAATGATCGCCGGCCAGCGCGCGTCGCGCGAGCGATCGAGGAAACGGCTCACATAATAGGCGAGCAGCGCGGTCGGTCCGCACATCGCCACCGTCGCGGCCAACGCCCCGCCGACGCCTGCGACAGAATAGCCTATCAGCGTCACGATCAGCACGTTCGGTCCCGGCGAGAGCTGCGAGATCGCGAACACGTCGGCGAACTGCTTGTCGGTCAGCCAGTGATGCACGTCGACGGCGGCGCGGTGCATTTCGGGGATCGCCGAATTGGCCCCGCCGACCGCAAACAGCGACATCAGGCCGAAGGTCCAGACCAGCGCTGCGATCGGGCTGGACTCCGAGCTCATGCCTTCACCATGCGGCGCGCCAGGACCGTGGTTGCAATGCTGAGCGGGATCGCCACCAGCAGCACGATCTGGAGCGGCCATCGGATCAGACCGATCGCGACGAAAACCGCCGCCAGAATGACGAGACCTGTGACATCGCGCCGCTTCAACAGCGGCATCATCATCTTGAGGACGACGGCGAACAGCAGCCCGACCGCGGCACAGGCGACGCCGGCGAGTGTCCGGCGCAGGACGTCGATATCGCCGTAGCGGGCATAGAGTGCGGCAAGGACGGTCGCGATCACCATCGGCGGTCCGACCAGCCCGGCGAAGGCCGCAAGCCCGCCGGCGATGCCGCGAAAGCGCGAGCCGAATACGACCGACAGGTTGACGATGTTCGGACCTGGCAGGAAATGGCACAGCGCGAAGGTCTCGTTGAACTGCTCCGCCGTCATCCAGCGGTGCTGCTCGACGATCGACCGCCGGGCCCAGACCAGGACCCCGCCAAAGCCAGCCAGCGACATCTTGGCAAAGGCCAGGAACAGCTCGAGCAGGCCGGGCTGGAGGGGCGGAGACGGTACGGAGGCATCCGGCGCCGGGGCGGCAGCCGGCGGGGATTCCGGGGGCATGGGCAAAATCTAGAACGGCGCCAGGACGGTGCCAAGACACAGCGCCAAGACGCCGGCCAACCCAAATCGGCGGGTTTTCACACCTGAACAAGCCTGAATCGGCTCTATTTTTCTCCGTCCGTGCCGCCTATATTGGGGGTGCCGGTTCGCCGGCTATGGAAATAAATGACCGTCGCAATAAACCATTCGGACCCGGGGGCGGTACCCGGCGCCTCCACCAAAACCCATCCGAGCCTCTAGCTTCGGTGGCTTTTGGCGGGGGCGAAATAGGATCGACGAGGGCGTAAAGGGCGTGTTTTTTCTCGGTATGGTTCCGCCGTTATCGGGCTAATGCAATAGTTGCCAACGACAACTTTGCTCCGGTTGCTCAGGCTGCGTAACGCAGTTTGAAAGACCATCTTAAAGTCCTAACGGGTTAAGCTCCGTTAGGCGGGGTTCGGAGGCACCTGGCAACAGAAGCCTCCACTTTATTTCCCGATTGGGCGTCCGCCCGTATTTTCCGCTGCCAGCCCTGCTGATTTCCGGGTCCCGGCGGAGTAGCATGGCTAAAAGGGCGAGTCGGACGGGTCCGGCGATGCCTTGCCGGCATTTTCGAAGCGACAGGAATACGATGGCGACCGATCACATCCGATATGACGTGCTGGCGCGCGACGCGCTGCGCGGGGTGCTGCGCCGGGTCTTGTCCGACGCCGCCGAACATGGCCTGCCGGGTGAGCACCATTTCTACATCACCTTCCTCTCGCACGGCGATGGCGTGAAGCTGTCGCCACGGCTGCTCGCGCAATATCCGGAGGAGATGACCATCATCCTGCAGCATCAGTTCTGGGATCTGGTGGTGACCGAGGACCGGTTCGAGGTCGGCCTGTCGTTCGGCGGGATTCCCGAACGGCTGAACGTACCGTTCGCCGCGGTGACGCGTTTCCTCGATCCGTCCGCACCGTTCGATCTGCGGTTCGACGTCTCGGAGGCATTGCCCGAGGAGGCCCCGCCCGCGACGGCGCCGGCCGCTCCCCTTCCCGCACCGGCCGCCCGGGCGGTGGTCGAGCCCGAGACGGCCGAGACCGAGCAGGAGCCTGCGAAGCCCAGCGAAGGCGCCGAGGTCGTGCGGCTGGACCGCTTCCGCAAGAAATAATCTAAATACCGATCGATCTTCGACCTTGTAGGATGCATTCGAGGGCCGGGATGACAGATCGTCATCCCGGACTATCTTCTGCATGAACGTGCTTCCGCGCGGACGCTGTCGCGTTGCCGCGGCGAAAAGCTGGCGCCCCGCCGAATCACGTTCTGATGACGCAACGGAGAGCATCCATGGCTCAATCGACGACACCATCCAACGCCGCCACCCGTAGCGAGACCGACAGCTTCGGTCCGATCGACGTCGCCGCCGATCGCTACTGGGGTGCGCAGACCGAGCGCTCGCGGCAGAATTTCAAGATCGGCCACGACCGGATGCCGATCGCGATCATTCACGCACTCGCCATCGTCAAGCTCGCCGCGGCCGAAACCAATCGCGAACTCGGCCAGCTCGATGCACGCCGCGCCGACGCCATCATCAGCGCCGCCAGGGAAGTGATCGAGGGCAAGCTCGACGATCATTTTCCGCTGGTCGTCTGGCAGACCGGCTCGGGCACGCAAACCAACATGAACGTGAACGAGGTGATCGCAAACCGCGCCAACCAGGCGCTCGGCGGCGAGCTCGGCGCCAAGCAGCCAATCCATCCGAATGATCACGTCAACATGAGCCAGTCGTCGAACGACTCGTTCCCGACCGCGATGCATATCGCTGCGGCGGATCGCATCATCGCCGACCTGATCCCCGCCCTTACCGAGCTGCATCGGGCGTTGCACCAGAAGCAGGAAGCGTTTGCCAAGATCGTGAAGATCGGACGCACGCATACCCAGGACGCAACACCGCTGACGCTCGGCCAGGAATTCTCCGGCTACGCGGCGCAGGTCGAGAGCGGCATCGCGCGGCTACACTCGGCGGTGAAGGAGTTGTTCCCGCTGGCGCAGGGCGGCACTGCCGTCGGCACCGGCCTCAACTCGAAGCCGGAATTCGCGAGCACCTTCGCCAGGCATGTCGCCGAGATTACCAAACTGCCGTTCACCAGCGCGGCCAACAAGTTCGAGGCGCTGGCTTCCAACGACGCCTATGTGCTGGTGCACGGCGCGATCAATTCGGTGGCGACCGGCCTGTTCAAGATCGCCAACGACATCCGCTTCCTCGGCTCGGGCCCGCGCTCGGGCCTCGGCGAGTTGGTGCTGCCCGAGAACGAGCCGGGCTCGTCGATCATGCCGGGCAAGGTCAATCCGACCCAGTGCGAGGCCATGACCATGGTCTGCTGCCAGGTGTTCGGCAATCAGACCACGATCACCGTCGCCGGCAGCCAGGGCCATTTCGAGCTCAACGTGTACAAGCCCGTGTTGGCATATTGTATGATAAATTCCATTCAGTTGCTATCTGACGTTGTCCGCTCATTTACTGAGCATTGCGTTGTCGGAATACGCGCCGACGAAAAGCGCATCAACGAGCTGATGCAGCGCTCGCTGATGCTGGTGACGGCGCTCGCGCCGAAGATCGGTTACGACAACGCAGCCAAGGTTGCGAAGTCGGCGCACGCACGCGGAACGACGTTGAAGGAAGAGGCTTTGCGGCTCGGATTCGTAACTGCCGACGAATTTGATCGCCTCGTGCAGCCGGACAAAATGACACACCCCGGCTGAAGCGAAGCGCGCAATGTCCGGATAATTACGGTCAGCGCGCGTGATATAATTATGGATCATAACGCCTAAAGGCTAAGGCTGTTTGCCTATCAGCTCTGCGCTGGCGCATGGTACAGACGTCTAGTTTTCGCAGAGCGAAACGGATTCTTTGATGCTATCACAAGCATCAAATGGGGATTCGGGATGGATATCGAGCCGGGCGCTTTGCGCGATCGCTCTTGCTTTCGTCACGATGCATCACCAATTCCGCTCTGGGGACGATGAGGACGACGAGCATGGGCGACGTGGTCAACCTGAAACGATTCAAGAAGCGCGGTGAGCGCGAACAAGCAGCAAAGCAGGCCGAAGCCAATCGTGCGCTATTCGGTCGCACCAAATCCGAACGAGCGCGTGACGAATTTCTCGGCGAGCGCAGTACGCGCGTGCTCGATCAGCACCGCATCGAAAGTGGTGACGCATCATGAAGTCTCCCGTCGTCAAGCGGTCGATCGTCGTCGCCGGTCACAAGACCAGCGTCAGCCTCGAAGAAGCCTTCTGGAACGGCATGAAGGAGATTTCCGGTCTGCGGAACATGACGCTGTCGGAGTTGGTCGGCGAGATCGACAACAACCGTCAGCAGGGCAATCTGTCCTCCGCGATCAGGCTTTTCGTGCTCGACTACTTCCGCTCGCGCGCCACCCCGGCCGTACCGACGGATGTCAGGCCGCAACAGGTCGACACGCGCCAGCAGGCCTGACGGCCTTGCCGACCGTCGCTTCAGCAGACGGTCGTTCCGCCGCGTGGACTTCAGCATGAAGGTCAATCGCATCGTCGCGAACGTTGCCGCATCAGATGTCGCGGCAGCGAAGCCATTCTATCGCGATATCCTCGGCCTCGAGCCGCTGATGGATTTCGGTTGGATTGCGACTTACGGTTCATCCGAAACGATGCAGGTTCAAATCAGTTTCGCTTCCGAAGGTGGCTCCGGCACGCCGGTGCCCGATCTCTCGATCGAGGTCGACGATCTCGACGAAGCGCTGCACCGGATGCAGGCCGCCGGCATCGCGATCGACTACGGACCGGCGGACGAGCCATGGGGCGTGCGGCGCTTCTTCGTCCGCGATCCGTTCGGCCGGCTGATCAATATTCTCCAGCACCGATCGTAAGCTCTGGATTCCTGCTCTGACGCGTTTTCATCACGCGAACCGGTCCCCACTTCGCTTGAAAGCGCTTCCTAGTTCTGCAGCGCCGGCCGCGGCGGCGGATTGGCGACCTGCGGCGTCAGCGACAGCGGCGGCCGCAGCGGCCTCGACCTGGCCGCACCGGGCACCGGCTTGACCTCGATCGGCGGCGGCAGCGGCGCCAGCTGCGGCTGGCTCGCAACCGGCGCCGGCGGCACGAGCGGCACAGCTGGAGGTGCTGTGGCAGCCGGCGGGACGATCGGCGGCCGCGGCGCAACGATCTTCGGCTTCGCCGGCACGCGGCGCGGATCAGGGCCGGGCACCGGCAAGTTGGCAGAAGGCACTCCGGCCGAATTTGGATTGGACGCGTCCGGCACCGGTGCGGCGGGCGGCGGAAGGGCTGCCGGGGTCGGCGGCGGCACCGGTTCGCCGCGCTCGATCGCGTCGAGCCGCTTGGTCTCCCGGTCGATCGCGCGCACCGCCAGCCACGACGACAACGCTGCAATGTCGATGCTGCGCGACAATCCGTCGGGCGTGCCCACCGCCAGCAGCTGAATTTCCGGGCGGCTGGTGGCGGTGCCGACCTGCGTCGATGTCAGCGCGGTGCGGATGTCGGCCTGGTCGGCCGGAATGTCGTAGCCGCCGGACACGATGACGTTGGCACCGCTCGCCGCGAGCGTGGTGACGCCGATCCGGATCCGGCCGTCACGAATGTTGAAGGGAATTTGCGCCGAAGCGACCGACAGCCCGCCGGCCGCGAGCGCCGGTTCGACGATCTGCCGCAGCCGCGCGTCGTCGGTCGCCTGCCCGGAATCGCTGGCGCGGATCGCAACGTCGAACGCGCGCGGATCGAGCCCCGGAAGGATCAACCCCTCCAGCGTCACGGCGCCGCTGCCGGACAGCGCACCGATCAGCGCCGAGGCGCTGCGGCCCTGCGTCAACAACGTCATCTGCATCGAAGCGCGTGCCTTGGGCATCGCGAGACTGCGGTAGCGCAAGGCCGAGCCGTCGACGCCCGAAAGCTGCACATTTGCATTTAAGGCGAGTCCATTGACGCCCTGCCGCGCATCGATGGAGGCGGTCGCCTCGCCGCCGCCGATCTTGCCCTTGACGCCGTCGAAGGTCAGCGACTGCCCATCCGACCTGATGGTGCCGCGGACCGGCTGCAGCTCGGCGCCGCCAGGCAGCAGACCGTGCAGCGCTTCGAACGTGACCTTGCCGCGCCAGGCGCTTGTCAGCCCCTGGCCGAGCGGCTCCGTCGCATCGTGACCGGCCGCGCCGATCGCCGCCGCGAAAATCGGCGCCAGCGTGATCTGATCGAGGCCGACTTCACCTTCGATGCTCTTCTGATCGGCGAGCGTCAGCGCCAGCCGGCCGCGCAGCCGCGAACCGGCGACGATGCTGTCGAGATCGTCGAAGGTCAGCCTGTCACCCGCAAGCGTGATCCGCGACGACAAGCGGATGTTGGCCGCCGGATCGGATGATTTCAGATTGAGCAGCGGACTGATGTCGGCGCTGCGGACACGGAGGCTGACGCTCGATTTGCTCTCCCCGGCCCCATCCTTGGACCACGGCTCCGCGGTCCCTTCGGCATCCGCGTCGAGCCCGGCGCCCCAGAGCCGCGCCTTCAGTCGCAACGGCGCGTGCCACGCGCCGCTCGCGATGCCCTCGAACTGCGTCACCCCCGCACCGGCTGCGACCGCACGGTCAAGCCCAAGCAGCGCCAGCAGCGCATTGCCCTCGCTGGCGGAGAATTTTGCCTCGGCCGTGACGTCGCTGTTGCGAAGTGCGTCGAAATCCAGCGCACGGATCGCAGCCGCCGGCGGCGTCGCCGAGATCACCGTATTGCCCTTGAGTTGCGGCGTGTCGAGATCGACCGTCGCGCGCGCGCTGACGCGATCGGCGGCCTTGCCTTTGCCGAGGTCGAGCGCAAGCCTCGCACGGACCGGACCGGCATCCGCACGCAGCACGCCGAGCCGCGCAGCAAGCTCCGGTGCGAAGGGCTGAACCATAGCCGTCAGCCGGCCAAGCGACGCGGCGGTCGCATCGACGGCGAGCTTGCCGGTCGAATTGACGCGGTCGAAATTGCCACTGCCGTCAAGAGTGACATTGTCGGGCTGACCGATCTTGACGCGCTCGAGCACGATGTTCTTCGGGCCGTAGGCGATCTTCACCAGCAACGGCCGCAATTCCTGCCCCGAGGAGATCGCGCGCCCGACATCGAGCGACAGCTGCGCCTCGTCCGGCCATTCGGCTTGCGGACCGGCCAGCGAGCGGACGAATGTTGCGGTCGCATCGAGATCGAGCCGCTCCGCCTTCAACTGCGCCTCGACCTTCGAGCCGCTCGTCGCCTCGCGATGCGCGACCGCGACGCGGCCCTCGACCGTGCCGCCCTCGATCTCCGCCTTCATCGCGTCGATCGAAAAACCGGCCGGCGACACCGTGACGTCGCCGCGCAACCGCAGCGGCTTCTGGCTGCGATAGGCGATGTCGCCCCGCCCCTGCAGCCAGCTCATCAGCGTATCGGGGTCGGACGATTCGATGTTGAGCGCGGTCTTGAAGCTGTTGGCGACGCCGGTCTGCGCGCTGGCGCCGCTCATCGAGACCCGCGTCGATCCCGGCGCGCGAAACTCCAGCCGGCGCACGGTCCATGATTTCGCATCCGATTGCAGCTCCGCCGAGACGTCCTGCAACGGGCGGCCGCCGAGCATGATCTGTTCGGAGCTGAGCTCCACCCGTGCCGGGATCGGGCTTTGCGGAAGACCCGACAGCACCGCGCGCATCACCGGCAGCACGCGGACCGGCTCGACATTGCCGTTGTTGCTGTCCTTGGCGCTATCTTTGGCGGCGAACTTGTCGCCATCGAGCTGTCGTGCGGAAAGCGCGGCGCGCAGCAGCGGCGACGCGCCGAACCGGAGATCGCCATTTCCAGCGAGCTTCAGTGCGCGGTCCTCACCGCCATAGCTCACCTCGACCTGGTCGAGACGGGCTGCCGAATAATCCGATTTCACCTTGGCCGCGATCCGCCAGGGCGGCATATCGCTGCCGCCGCGCTGGCCAGGTGTGCCCGCCAACGCCACGCTCCCCTCGAACCGCGGTGCGCGGGCCTCGAAGGTCAGGATGCCGTCGAGATCGGCCGATATCGGGCGCTGTCCGGGATCGATGTTGAAATGCAGGCGGGTGCCGCTGCCGTCGGCGCTTTGCCCCGAGGAAATCCGGAACGGGTAGCGGTTGCCGTCGAACATGAAATTGCCGTCGCCGCGGACTGCGCCGGCAAGCGAGCGAACATCGCCGCTGAAGGCGATGTCGTTCAGCTCGAGCGTGCTGCTGCTTGCGGCATCGTGCAGTGCGATGCGGCCGGTCAGATTGAGGCGATCGATCGCCAGCGAAGCGAGGTTGAAGCTCCCGCTCGACGGCGACCAGTCGATCCGCCCCTTCGGATCGAGCCCGAGGTCGAGCGACATGCCGTTGATGGTGAGTTCGTTGGCGCGCCACTCGCCGCGCATCAGCGAGCTCAGGCTGAGCTCGACGTCGAGACTGGCGGCCCGGACCTTGCCGAGGTCGTTGGCGCCGCCGATGGTGACGGTTTTCAACCGCAGCGATGGCGCGGGCAGCAGGCGCGCGTCGAGATTGCCGGCGACACGAACCGGCGTGCCGATGATCTTGGACGCCTCCGCCTCGAACTGCGGCCTGAACTGGTTCCAGTCAACGAAATACGGACCGACCAGCGCGGCGACCAGTGCAAGAATGAAGGCGATTGCCAGGCCGAGCAGCGTCGTCTGCACGGTGTCTCCCTTTGAGCCCGCTCCGCGGTGCTGAACCCTCGGCCGGAGCAACCCAAATATAGAGACAAGTATGGCGAAGTCACAGCGGCATTACCGCTGCGACGTCAGGCGGATGGCGGTTTTCCGCTCAAGCGTGCGCGCCCGCCGGCCGTCGCGGCAGGGTTACTGCCCTGCCGCGCATCCGGGATGTCACCAGCTTGCCGGGAGCCGCTTCAGCCCGCGCAGCACGAAGGTCGGCCGCCACTCCGGATTTTCCGCGTCATCGAGCCGCAGGTCGGGGATCCGGCGCAGCAGCGTCGAGATCGCGATCTCGGCCTCGATCCGCGCCAGCTGGGCGCCGAGGCAGAAATGGATGCCGCCGCCGAACGACAGCGGCTTCACGTTCGGCCGCTGGATGTCCAGCTTCTCGGGATGGTCGGGATACACAGCCTCGTCGTGATTGGCCGAGCCCAGCAGGCACAGCACGCTCTCGCCCTTCGGGATGCGCTTGCCGCCGAGATCCTCGATGTCTTCCAGCGCGACGCGGCCGGTCAGCTGCACCGAGGAATCGTAGCGCAGGAACTCCTCGATCGCATTGGTGATCAGGCCGGGATTGGCCTTCAGCAGCGCGAGCTGGTCCGGGTTGCGGTACAGCGCGAGCAGGCCGTTGCCGATCAGGTTGACGGTCGTCTCGTGGCCGGCGCCGAACAGCAGGATGATGTTGGCGGTCAGCTCCTCGTTGGTCAGCTTCTGGCCGTTCTCCTCGGCCTGCACCAGTTGGGTGGTGAGGTCGTCGCCGGGCTGCTTGCGGCGCAGCTCGAACAGCTGGTGGAAATACATCGCGGCCATCGCGTTACCGGCGTTGCCCTGCTTGATCTCCTCCGCCGACAGCGGCACCGGTTCGAGCAGGCGTCCGCCGTCGCGCGAGCCGTTGTAGAAGGCGTCGCGATGCTCCTCGGGGATACCGAGCATGTCGCAGATGATCGTCACCGGCAGGCGGAACGCGAAATCCTCGATCAGGTCCATCCGTCCCTGCGGAATGATGCGGTCGAGCGTTTCGTCGACGACGTGCTGGATGCGCGGGCGCATGTCCTCGACCCGGCGTGCGGTGAACGCCTTGACGACGAGGCCGCGCAGGCGGGTGTGGTCGGGCGGGTCCTGCTGCAGCATCCAGTGGCTCATGCTGCGGATGACCGGCTCCTCCATGATCTTGGGGCCGTAGCGGCGGATCGAGCGCTCGACATAGTCCTTGCCGAAGCGCTTGTCGCGTAGCACGAGGCTCGCCTCGGCGTGCCGGCTGGCCACGAAGGCGCCATGCGCGTTGACATGCATCGGGTCGATGCGGCGTAGCCGCTCATAATACGGATAGGGATTGCGAATGAATTCGGGCGCCAGTGGATTGAAAAGCGGCTCGCCGCTGGCCGGCTGAACTTGCTCGTTCATGGTGACCTCGTTCGTGCGCTACGCCGGTGCCTGCACTCTGGCGCGCCTTGGTGTCATCCTCAAGACCGCACCAACACGGGTGCGGCCATTCTGGTTTAGCAACTCTGGTTCTAGCAAATGCAACTCGATACACTCTTGTATCGAGTTGCATTGTGCCCTAAACTGCGCCGATGTCAAGGGTTCGAACCAGACCGACACGGGACGACACCTGCGAGAAGCTGTTCGAGGCGGCGGCGCGGGTGTTCGAGGAACAGGGAATTGGCGGCGCCAGCATCGAGGCGATCGCGACTGCGGCGGGTTTCACCCGCGGCGCCTTCTATTCGAACTTCAAGAGCAAGGACGAGCTGATCTTCGCGATGCTCGAGGATCACGTCGAGCAATCGATCCGGCGCAATCTCGATTTGCTCGCCAAGCACAAGGACCTGGCCGACTTCCTGGAGGCATTGCGCACCGTGGACCGCAGCCGGCAGGATCCGCTCGGGCGCTCGCCTCTCCTGCATATGGAGATGATCCTGTTCGTGGCGCGCGCCGAGAAGCGCCGGCCCGAGCTCGCCAAGCGCCTGCGGGCGCGGCGCAAGCTGATCGCCGACATCGTCGAGACCGCGCAGAAGAACAGCGGCAGGAACGCCAGACTCAACCCGGACTGGACCGGCGCGATCGTGCTGGCGCTGGAAGATGGTTTCCGCCTGCACCGCCTGATCGATCCGGAGACCACACCCGCCGACAGTTGCCTGCGCGCGATCACCGACCTGCAGCGGGCGATCGGCGTTTCATCCGCCTGATGTGTCAGGCCGCGCTGGCGACCTTATGCATCTGGCCGGCGACGGCACGGACCTTGCGCGGCGAAGCCTGCCAGATCGCGAACGCCGACAGCAGGCTGACGGCAATGCCGAGCAGGAACGCGCTGGTATAGCTGCCTGAGAAATCGTAGAGCTGGCCCGTGATCCAGGGGCCGGCGGCTCCGCCGGCGAGCGCGGCCAGCATCACGGTGCCGAAAATGCTGCCGTATTGCTTGCCCTGGAAGATCTCGAGCACCACCGGTCCCATCACGGAGGTCAGGCCATAGCCGAGCGCGCCCTGGGTGAAGACCATGAGATAGATCAGCGTCATGCTCGGCCAGTATTTCAAGGCGGCGAGCGCGGCGAAGCAGATCACGAAGCCCAAGCACGAGATCGCCCACACCCATTCGCGGCCGATGCGATCGGAGAGATGCCCGAGCCAGATCTGGCCGGGAATGCCGAGCAGGCTGACGACGCCAAGCGCCCAGACGCCGACGTTGGAGCTGAAGCCGATGTCGAGCAGGAATTTGGTCTGGTGCACCTGCACCGCATACCAGATGTACAGGCCGCAGAAATAGCCGGTCGCGATCCACCAGAACCGCGCGGTGCGCAGCGCACGCGACAGCGTCCAGTCGGTGCCGGCCCATACCGGATCGACGATGTTCGATGCCGGCTTCGCCGACGTCGCCGTCGGCGCCGCATCGCCGTCCGGCTGCAGGCCGACGTCCTCCGGCCGCTTGTGCAGCAACAGGTTGATCGGCGCGAGCACGACCAGCACCACGATCCCCATTGCTGTGCAGGCGGTGCGCCAACCGGTGTGCTCGATCATGTGCTGCACCCATGGCAGCAGCGTCACCGAGCCGATGCCGACACCGGCGAAGGCGAGCCCGATTGCGAGGCCACGGCGGCGGATGAACCAGTTCGGCACGAACAGTGATTGCCCGGAATAGCCGAGGCAGACGCTGCCGGAACCAACCAGCACGCCGATGGTGAGATAGAGATGCCAGGGTTGCGTGGTCAAGGGCGCCAGCAGCAGGCCGGAGCCCATCAAGAGCACACCAAGCTCCATCACCGCGCGCGGACCGCTGCGGTCCATCAGCCGGCCGATCAGCGGGCTCGCGATCGCGGAAGCGACAAACCCGAACGAGAATGCACCCGCGGTAACGCCGCGTTCCCAGCCGAATTCAGAGATGATCGGCGGATAGAACAGCGAGAACGCCGTCCGTGCGTTGACGCCGATCGCCATGGTGACGAAGGTCACCGCGACGATGACCCAGCCGTAGAAGAAGGGAAGTCGCATGGAAACACTGCGCAACAGGAATGGACAACAAGCCGAACGGACGGGACGGCTCACGAAAGACGTCGGCTTTGCATCATGCACGGCCAACTCTATGAAGCAATTCATAGACAGCGGCGTAAACTGGTGATTGTACCATCAGCCGATCCGCTCACAGCTAGCCGGGAGCCGGGAAGCGGGTTATCATGGCCTTTTCAGGAGGAATACAATGGGCGGGTTGGTTGCCGACAGATACGTTCCCGATCTTTTGCAGCAGATGAAGTCCCGATTTATTGCAGAAGCCCTGGACGAAATGGTCCAGTTTCAGAAGGAGTTCAAGGTCTTCTCGCCGCAACGCACGCTGCGGATGTCCTTTGGGCTACTCAATATCGCGCCGGTTGGCGAAGCAGATCGCGACGGGTTTTTCAGGTATCTGAATCTGCTGAAGAAGACCGGCGCGTCAGTCGACGGCAAGGCAACGAAGCTGAATGGACACGATCAAGTCGTCGCGTCGCTGCAGGCCAATCTCGAAAGCCGCAAGCCGCTGCCGGTACACTTTACCTCGCACCCGGCGGAGTCTCCGAAAGGCATCGTGCAGGTGACGTCAGGCGATCGCGTCCTGAGCTATTCCCCGTTGGTTTTTCTGACGATCTCTATGCCGACGATCGCGGCCGACCGCCCCAAGGCCGGCGCGCGCAAGAAGTGATCTGAAACCTCGGCGATGCCCGAGCCGCACGCCAAGGTTCGCGATTACTATTCCGGAACGCTGGAGCGCCATGGCCCGACCCCGCTCGGGGTCGATTGGCCGAACGTGCTCTCGCAATATCTGCGTTTCGCGCAGCTCGTGAAACTGTGCGATTTCGGGCGGCCGTTCAGCCTGAATGATTTCGGCTGCGGCTATGGCGCGCTGCTGGAATTCCTGGCCATGCGGCACGGCGACGTGGCCGTGACTTATCGCGGCATCGACATTTCGCCAGCGATGGTCGCGGCCGCTCGCGGCCGCTGGGCCGGCAACACACTGGCCAGCTTCACCGAGGGTTCGCAGTGCGGCGCACTCGCCGATTATTCTCTGGCGAGCGGGATATTCAACGTCCGGCTTGGTCATCCCGTCGCGGCATGGGAAGTGTATGTCGAGGCGATCGTCGCCGATCTTGCGGCCAGCAGCCGGATCGGCTTCGCCGTCAATTTCATGCTGCCGCATGACGAAGCCCCCACTGAGACCGGGCTCTATCGGTCCGCGCCGGAGCGCTGGATAGGGTTTTGCGAGCGATTCGGTCGCGTCGAAGCGGTCACCGACTACGGCATGCGCGAGTTCACGCTTCTTGTCCGCAGGACGACGACTGCACGACCGGAAACAGCCGCTCGTAGGGTGAGGCGCCGGTCTCCTCGATGAGAAGCCGGGCGCGTGCAAGCATCTCTGTCAACTGGTACTGCGGATAGCGCAAGCCTTCCGAATTGACCACATGCGCGAGCACCAGCGTCGAACGGCATTCGGCGAGCCGCGCCCGTCGCTCCCGCGCGACCGCGATCCCCTGTTCAGCGGCGCTGAGGGCCGCGGCCAGATTGTTACTTTTCAGATGAATCTCGGCAAGGAATGCCAGCATGTCGCTTTCATATTCTAGGCCGGCGAAGGCCTCCCGCGCGAGCCGGATCGCCGATTCAAGCATCTGGACCGCAGCCGCGTGGTCCCTCGCCAGCGACAGCGCCAGTCCGCGGCAGACGCTCGCATACACCGCGACATAGGGGGTGTCGCTTCTCCTGGCGATCTCGTCGATACGCAGGCTGTGCAGATCGGCAAGCTTTTCGTCCTGCGTCAGCCAGGCCATTTCGACCCCGGCATGATGCGGAATGAACAAGACCGCCGGATCGAGATGGCCCCTCTCGCTGGCGACCAGCCGGGCGATGCTCTCCCGCGCAACGTCGAAACTGCCCGTCCGCACCAGCAGACGCGCGTGCAGGCTCTCAACCCAGCGCGCGACATCGAAGCCCAGCGGCGCTTCGTGGGACCTGTCGATGCTTGCGGCATGCTTGAGCGCGGATTCTGCAGCCGCGATCGCTTCCCGCAGTTTTCCTGCGTAGCCATAGGCCTGGCACAAAAGCGCCTGCAGGATGGTCCTGATGCTCGGATCCTCGCAGACCTCGATCGCGTGCAGCAACTGGGCGACATATTCGTCGGCCGAGCCTGTACCTGCGGAGACCCGGCCATAGGCGGCGAGGATCAGAACCTCCCAGAGCGAGTCCTTGAGGTCTCGTGCTGCAACCAACGCCTCCTGGAAGAACGGAGTAGCCTCTTCGGTGCTGATGCCTTCGCGCCAGCCAAGAATCAACACGTGACCGGATGCCTGCATACGCAGCCGGTCGGTTTCCGGCGAGCGCGGCAGCGATTGCAGCAACAGCCGAACCTTGAGCCACGACTTCATGCCCAGCCGCGAATTGGTGGTGCCGATCCAGCTCGCCGAACGGGCCAGATAGTTGGCCGCCGAAGCGAAATCCTTGGCGGATTCGAAATGATACGCGATCAGATCGGCATATTCGCCGAGCTGGTTATGGTGGAAGCGCTCGAGCGCATGCGCCACCGCCAGATGCAGCTCGACGCGGCGGGCGCGCAATTGCATCCCATAGGCGACTTCCTGGATCAGCGGATGCCGGAACGCATATCGATCATGCTCGGTCTCGCTGGTGATCTCCTGGATCAGCTCGACCTGCGACAATCGGTCGAGAATGCCGACGAGATCGACGTGGGTGCAGCGTGTCACTTCGGCCAGCACGGAGAGCGGAAACTCCCGCCCAATCGTGGCACCGACCTGCAGCACCTCCTTGTCCCCCGGCGCGAGGCGATCGATGCGCGCGCCGATCACGGTCTGCACCGTCGCAGGCAGCGTCTCGGGCGATGCCTGCCCGGACATCTCGTATTCGCCGGGCCGGCCGGTCAGGTCCGAACTGTCGATCAGCGAACGAACCAACTCCTCCGCGAAGAACGGATTGCCGCCGCTTCGTTCGACAATGCGCTCGGAAATTGCGGCGGTGGACGGATGATCGCCGATCATATCCATGATCAGCGCGGAGACATCCTCGTCACGCAGTTCACCGAGCCGGATTTCGTGGAAGCCCTGGCCCTCCTGCCACGGCGCCCGATAGGTCGGCCGGTAGGTCAGAATGATCAAGGCGCGGCTGACATGCGCGACATTCACCAGCGCCGAGACGAACTCGATGCTCGCTTCGTCCAGCCAGTGCAAGTCCTCGATGATGATCACCGACGGCGTGCGCGTGCCGTCGCGCACCAGGCTCGCGACAAGATTGACGAGCCGCGTGTGCCGCGACCGCGGATCCATCGCGGGCACCGGGGACTGCGGGTCGCGAATACCGAGAAAATCGGTCAGCACCGCCACATCGTCCATCAAATGCGGGACCGAGGACTCGATCCGCGCCGCGACCTTGCCGCGCGCCGTCTCCGCATCGTCGCTCGAGGCGATCCGGAAGAAGTTGCGGAAGAATTCCAGCAGCGGCTGCAACGGACCGGAGTGATCGTAGGGCGATGCCCGCGCCTCCTGCACCGGCACCAAACGCTCCTTGACGGTCCGGGCAAATTCGAAGCACAGGCGGCTCTTGCCAAGGCCGGGCGGTGCCGAGATGCCGATCGCCTTGCCTTCCCCCTGTTCGGCCCCGGCGAAGGCGTCGTGCAGCACGGCAAGCTCGGCATCGCGGCCGCGATAGACGCCGACGACGGCATCGCGGAAGGGCGCGCGTGCTGGCTTCATCCCGACCAGCCGGTAGACGGCGACCGGCCGCGGAAACCCCTTGACGTCCTGGTGGCCCAGCGCGCGCCCATCGCAGGACGCCTGCACGAGCTTGAACGTCGACTCCGTGACGCAGATGTCGCCCGGTTGCGCCATGTGTTCGAGGCGGCTTGCAAGGTGCACGGCAGCGCCATAGACGCCCTGCTCTTTCGTGAACTTGTCCGGCACGCCGGCGACGATCTCGCCGGAGTGGATGCCGACCCGCAGCACGATGCCATTGTCGCGCGACGACTGGACCATGGCGAGCGCGGCCTGGCAGGCGCGCAACGCATGATCCTCCTGGGCATGGGGGATACCGAAGATCACCATCAGCCCATCGCCCATGCTGCGCATGATGGTGCCGTCGAACTGCCGGACGGCGTTACCCATCCGCGCCAGAGCGGGCGGCAGGCGATCGAGCGCGAGCTCGGGATCGTTGTCCCCGATCAACTCGGTGGAGCCGACGATATCGGCGAACATCACGCTGACCACCTTGCGCTCGCCAACCGGCTGGGCCTGGTCCAGACGTTCGCCGCAGGCGCCGCAAAAGCGCGCGGTCTCGAGATTCGGATGCTGACAATTCGGACAGACGGAAGAGAAGCTCAGCCCACACGACCGGCAGACACCATCCTCTGCCAAGGTCTCGGATTGACAGGCCGGGCACAGCATGAACACCACCTTCCCGATACACTGTCCACTTGCGGATTCCGGTGCACTCTAACAAGGCCAGCCTCATCGGGCAATCAAGCCAGAAACGGCGCCACGCGCCAAGCCCGAGTTTTGAGCGCGCGGGGAAAGGCGGCCTCAGGCCCCCAGCGCATGGCTTTCATGGCCGAAATAAGCGCGCTCCAGCCGGTGCGCGAGGTCGCCCTCGCCGGTCACGGCCTCCAGCGCGATCGTCCCCTGCACAAGCGCGTAGACCCGATCGGCACAGGCGAGCGCCTTCTCCAGCAGCTGTTCGACCAGCAGCACGGAGGTGCCTTGCCCGCGCAGCCGGCCGATGACGTTGAGGACGCGATCGACCAGCACCGGCGACAGTCCCGCGGAGGGCTCGTCGAGCATCAACAGCCGCGGCCGGCGGACCAGGCCTTGCGCCACCGTCAGCATCTGCTGCTGCCCGCCCGACAGCGCGCCGCCGCGTTCGTGCCGCTTCTCGGCGATCTCGGGAAAGAATGACAGCGCTTCCTCGACGCGCACGGCGCGTTCCGCGCGCGGCAGGTCGTAGCCGGCGAGCAGCAGATTGTCGGTCACCGAGATCTGCGTGAACACGCGATGCCCCTCGATCACATGCACGAGCCCGGCACGCGCGGCATCGCGCGGCGTGGCGTTGGTCATGTCGCGTCCGCCGAACCGGACCTGCCCGGCATTGACCGGCAACAGACCCGACATCGCGCGCAGCAGCGTGGTCTTGCCGGCGCCGTTCGGACCGAGCAATGCCACGACCTCGCCGGCGGCGATCGTCATGTCGATGCCGTGCAGCACGCGGATCTTGCCGTAGCCGGATTCCAGTCCGCTCACGTTGAGCAGAGGTTCAGCCGCCGAGGTAAGCACTGACGACCTCCTTGTGGACGCGGATCTCCGCCGGCGTTCCCGCCGCCAGCGTGCGGCCGAGATTGAGCACGGTGACCTGGTGACAGATATCGAAGATCAGGTCGGCATGATGCTCGACCAGCAGCACACCGGTGCCGCGGCCGCAGACCGCCTTGATCAGGCTGGCGAGCCGCTCGATCTCGTCGTTGGAGAGGCCCGCCGCGGGCTCGTCGAGCAGCAGGAAGTCCGGATCGAGCATCAGGGCGCGTGCGATCTCGATGAAGCGCAGCTCGCTGTGCTGCAGGCGATCGGCGCGCGCATCGGCGAGCGCCTCAAGTCCGACCACGCCGAGCAGCGCCCGCGCCTTGGCGGCGAGCATGCGCTCGTCCGCGCCGTTGCGCGGCAATGCCAGCATCGCCTCGACGAAATTGGCCCTGCCCTCGATCGAACCGCCGATCATGACGTTCTCCAGCACCGAGGCTTCGCCGATCACGCGCGGGGTCTGGAAGGTGCGCGCGATGCCGCTGGCCGCGCGCTTGACTGGTTCGCCAGCGGGCAACATCTCATCGCCGAGCGTCATGGTGCCGGCCTTCGCGGCGTAGTACCCGGAGATCACGTTCAGCGTGGTGGTCTTGCCGCTGCCGTTCGGGCCGATCAGCCCGTGAATTTGGCCGGGCGCGACGTCGAGGTCGAGGCCGTCGATCGCCTTCACATTGCCGAAGCTCAGCGCGATGCCGCGCAGCCGCAGCGGCTTGCCGCCGTCGCGCCGGCGCACGATGTCGGCGAGCGCGGCCGGGCGCGGAACGATGGCGCGGTTGCTGGCGAGCGGACGGCGGTTGCGGAAATCGAGCAGCGCCGCGATGCCGCCGGGCATCACCAGCACGATCAGCAGCAGCAGCACCGCGTAGAGGAAGGTCGACCATGCCGCCAGCGGCGCCGCGATCTCCGGCAGGATGGTCAGGATGATGGTGCCGAGCATCGGCCCGAGGATGGAGCCGCGGCCGCCGATCAGGATCGCGATGAAGAACAGCACCGAGAGATCGAAGGTGAACGCATCCGGCGTGATGTAGGTCTGCAGGGTTGCGAACAATCCGCCGGCGATCGCCGCCAGCGCGCCGGCGAACAGGAAGATCGCAATCAGCATATGCGGCTTGGAGATGCCGCTGGCTTCGGCGGCGACCTCGGCGTCGCGCACCGCGATCAAGGCACGGCCGAAGCGGCTGCGCGCGACATTGGCGCTCATCCAAGTGGTGAACGCGGCAAAGGTGATGCAGAGGCCGTAGAAGCCCCACGGCGTATTGAACGGCGCCGGGAATTCGGGGCCGGCGATGCCGATGCCACCACCGGTCACGCTTTGCCAGGCCAGCGCGATCTGGGTCACGATGGTCGCAAAGCCCAGGGTCGACATCGCGAAATAGAAGGTGCGCAGGCGCAAGGCCGGCAGGCCGACGATCACGCCGAAGATTGCGCCGATCAGGCCTGCGATCGGCAAGGCGGCAAACACCGGAATCGCCGGCATCACGTTGCCGGCGACCAGCACGCTGGTCGTGTAGGCGCCAAGCGTCAGCAGCGCGACATAGCCGATCGCGAGATGCCCCGCAAAGCCGACGACGAGATTGAGGCCCGACACCAGCACCCAGTAGATCGCGGCGCGGGTGCCGATCAGCACCCAGTAGTCGTTGCTGACGAAGGGCAACAGCACGGCTAGCGCGAGAATGCCGAGGAACGGCAGGACGTGCGGCAGCGCCGCGCGCCATGCGGCGCTGTCGGTTCGGGGCGGCGCGGCTGCGACCGACGTCATCACACTCTCCGCGCGGTCGAGGCGCCGAACAGCCCTTGCGGCGCTGCGAGCAGCACCACGATGAACAGCGTGAACACCGCGACCGAGGAGAAGATGCCGCCGACCAGGAAGTTTGCCGCCTGCTGGAACAGGCCAAGCGCCAGCCCGCCGATGATCGCGCCTCGGTTATTGCCGAGCCCGCCGAGCGCCACCGGCACGAAGCCGTAGAAATTGAGCAGCGCACCATTGGCGAAGAAGGCGAGGAGCAACTGCCCGCCGGAGAATCCGGCGATGCCGCCCACCATGCCGGCGAGCGCGTAGCTCGCGACGCGCAGATTGCGCTCGGGCAGGCCGAGCGCCCGCGCCGCGAAATTGTCCTCGGCGATGGCGAGGAACGCGCGGCCGACCAGCGTGCGGCGATAGAGATATTCGAGGCCGACGATGGTGACGGCGCAGGCGGCGACCGGCAGCCAGAATTTCTCGTCCCAAACGCCCTCGCCGAATCCTGCGATGCGCGGGAACGGCTGCGGCTCGGTGCCCCATTTGATCGCGGTGACCTGCTGGATCATCAGCGCGACCGCGAGCGTCGAGAGCACGTAGAGATGCTGGTCGAGGCTCTTGAGGACCGGCCGCACCGCGACGAATTCGGTGATGACCCCGATCACCGCGCAGCAGAGCAGCGTCAGCACGAAGCCGACCGCAACCGGCAGGCCGAGCTTCAGCGTGAACATCGAGCCGAACACGCCGCCCAGCATCGCGAGCTGGCCGGCGGTGAAGCTCATCACCCGCGAGGTCGAGAACATCGTGTTGTAGGTGACGCCGACCAGCGCGTAGATCGCGCCCGCCGCGAGACCGGATGCAAGGATCGAGGCCAGCATCGGCTGCGCCCTCGCCCTACTATGTGTATCCCGGCGCCAGCGCGAAGGTGCCGTCCTTGGCGGTCGAGGCTTCCGACATCACGATCTCTTCGGTCAAATAGCCGTTATGCTGGGTCGGCGAGAAGCGGTAGTTGCCGAAATAGCCGGGATAGGTCGACAGCGAATTCCAGTAGTTGACGATGCCGGCGCTGTCGGTCGAGCCGCTTTCCGCGACCGCCTTGGCGATCAGCTCGATGCAATCGATGCCGCCCGCGATCCACCACAACAGCGTGTCGTTCAGCGCGATGTTGGCCTTGGTCAACCGTGCGACCAGGTCCGCGCTTTTCGGCGGCAGCTTGCCGGCACTGTCATAGCTGCAGCTCTTGTAGCCGATCGCATAGACCTTCTTCCAGTTCTCGGGCTTGGCAACCAGGCTTGCAAGTTCACCAGACGCCAGCGAGGGATGTCCGACGAAGGGAACATCCCAGCTCATCGCGGCGCGGGTATTGAACATGCGCGCCTCCATGCCGGTCGAGACGCTCCACACCACAATCGCCTCGGCGCCGGCATTCTTGGCGCGCAGCATGTCGGGCGTCATGTCGGGTTGCGTGGCGTCGATATTGGCCTGATAGACCACCTCGGCACCGTCCTTCTTGAACGCCGCGACGGAGGCGCCGACCGCGGTAACGCCATAGCCGGTGGTGTCGCCGATCACGGCGACCTTCTTCACCTTGAGGATCTTGAGGCAATAATTGCGCACGGCGTCATCCCATTGATTGTTCGACGGCGCGATGCGGAATGCATTGGGGAACTTGACCGGATCGATCAGGGTCTCGACGACGCAGGGGTGCAAGTCCGGCATCTTGGCGCGCGCCATGATCGGCGTCGTCGCCAGCGCCTCGCCCGAATTCAGCGGCCCCCAGATCGCGTGCACCTTGGCCTGGCTGATCAGCTCCTGCGTGGCGTTCACCGCCTTGGTCGGATCGCCCTGGGTGTCGCGCATCACGAGCTCGATCTTGCGGCCCTTCACCCCGCCCGCGCCGTTGATGGCATCGACCGCGAAGTTGACGCCGCGGTTGAACCCGACGGTCGGCGCCGAGCTCGGCCCGGTGATCGCCGCGAGACAGCCGATCTTGATCGGTTCCGATTGTGCGATGGCAGGAGCCGGGAAGGAGAACGATGCGGCGCCGAGTGCACCGGCACTGCCCAATAAAACGTCACGGCGTGAAATGGCCATGTGATGCACTCCCTGTTTCCCTCTCGGCGCCCGTCGTTTGTTGCGGGACGTCCGTTGATTGATTGTCCGCGCGCTCTGGGCCGCGGTTTGACAGCCTCAAGTTTGGGCCGGATGCGAAGGTGTTGTCCAGTCCCGCGGACGGCATTGGGATCAGCCGAACTTTCATGGCCTCGGCCGCCGCATCCAGTGCTCGGCATTGACAGCGCCGACGGGTATCTCGCCGGCGACGATCTTTGCGACCTGACGCACGGTCTCCGACGATTGATGCTCGATGGCTTGCGGCGTCAGGCCGCCGACATGCGGGGTTGCGATTACATTGCCGAGCTTCGCGAGCTCCGGCGCCGGCATCTGGTCGGGCGCGCGGCCGACATCCATCGCGGCGCCCGCGATGCGGCCCTCGCGCAACGCGGCCGCCAGCGCCGTCTCATCGACGAGGTTGCCGCGCGACAGGTTGATGAAGAAGGCGTGCGTCTGCATCCGCGCCAGCGCGGTCTGCCCGATCAGGTTCTCGGTCTCCGCATTGGCGATCGCGAGGCAGACGACGTAATCGGCGCGCGCCAGCAGATCGTCGAGCGGCACATGCCGGATCGCGGCATCGTCTGGCGTCACGAAGGGATCTGCGACCAGCACATTCATGCCGAGCACCTTGGCGATCCCGGCAAGATAGCGCCCGATGCTGCCATAGCCGATGATGCCGATCGTGCTTCCCGCGAGCTGGCGGCCCATCACGACCTCGGGCGCCCTGCCCGCATGATAGTCGGCGGTGGCGCGCGAGACGCCGCGCGACAGATCGATCATGAAGCCGAGCGCGAGCTCGGCGACCGACTGGACAAAGCCCGCGCTCGCCTGCGTCACCAGCACGCCGACGGCGGACGCGGCCGCCACGTCGATATTGCGAATATCGACCGCGCAGCGCACGAAGGCGCGTAGCTTCGGCAGCAGCGGAAAGATCTCCCCTGGCCCCGGCGTCATGCGATCGGCGACGATGATGTCGACATCGGCTGCGGCCTCGACCAGTGCCGCCGCGTCGAGCGCCGCGTCACCCTCGTGCAGCGAGACGTCGGCGACCGCGCGCAGACCGTTCAGGCTGCGCTCGCCGTAATAGTCGCGGCGCATCTGCGGCGTATGGGCGAGAAGGACCTTCACGTTTCGCTTCCCCTAGTAACCGAGCGCATGCGGCAAGGCCGTGCTGATAGCGGGCACGAAGGCGATCACCAGCAGGCACAGCAGCAGCAGGCCAAGATAGCCCGAGATCGGCTTGATGGTCTGCTCGATCGGCACATTGCCGATCAGGCAGGCGCCGTAGAGGCCAAGACCAAGTGGTGGCGCAAAGAGCCCGAGCCCCATCGCGATGACAAGCACGACGCCGAAATGCAGGGGATCGATGCCGAGCTTGACGGCAACCGGCAGCAGCAGCGGCCCGAAGATGATCAGCGCCGCGGCGCCTTCCAGCACCGAGCCCATCACCACCAGCACCAGGATCGACAACAGCATGAACAGCCAGACGCCATGGCTGCCCGAGATCGCCAGCATGAGGTCCCCGACCGCGTGCGGCACCTGCTGCAGCGTCAGGATGAAGGCAAGCGATTGCGCCGCCGCGACGATGAACAGCACCAGGCCCGACCGCGTCGCCGATTGCACAAAGCAGTGCGCGAGGCTTTTCGCACCGAGCTCGCGGAACAGCAGGCTGCCGACGGCGATGGCGTAGACCGCGGCAAACGCCGAGATCTCGGTTGCGGTGGCAAAGCCGCTCTTGAAGCCAAAGAAGATCATGAAGATCAGCCCGAACGAGGCGATCGCGCCGGTCCATAGCCCCGAGACTGCGGCACGCGGCTCGGCTTCGTCAGTCGCGGCGGGACGCTTGCCGAAGATGATCGACACCGCGATCAACGCCAGCGCCATCAACGCGGCGGGCAGCATGCCGGCGACGAACAATCCGCCGATCGACAGATTGGCGACGAAGCCGAGGATGATGAGGTTGATGCAGGGCGGAATGGTTTCCGCCATCACGGCGGAGGCCGCCAGCAGCGCCACGGCCCCACCGGGATTCTGCCGCGAGCGGCGCGCCGCCGGGATCAGCACCGAACCGACGGCGGCGACGTCGGCCATCTTGGAGCCGGAGATGCCGGAGAACAGCACCATCGACATCACCATCACGACGTTGAGGCCGCCGCGCATCCGCCCGACTGCGCGCTGCAACAGCTCGATCAGCCGGACCGACATGCCGTTGGCTTCCATGAGGTAGCCGACCAGGATGAAGAACGGGATCGCCAGCAGCACGAAATTGTCGATGCCGCGCGCCATCTGCTGGGCGAAGATCACGCCGGGCAGCGTGCCTTCCACCCAGATGAAGATCAGCGCCGCCAGCGCCAGCGCAAAGCCGATTGGCAATCCGCCGAACAGCGTGAGGAAGAAGCCGATCAGCATCAACGCCTGCGACGGCGGCACCGACGACGGTGCAAGCGCATCCCAGGCCAGGTAGAGACCCGCGATGGCGGCGGTCGCGACGATGCCGGCCGCCATGTCGCGCACCGGCCGGCCGCAGAACGTCTCGAACGCGAAGATCGTCATGAACGCCGCACCGACGCCCATCGGGTAGAACGTCCATTCCAGCGGCAGGCCGGAGCCGGAGGTCTGGCCGGTGGTGAGCCAGCCCATCTTGACGGCGTTGAACGCGACATAGCCTGCGACGATGGTGACGAGCAGCGCACCGACCGCGTCGACGACCCGTCGTACGCCCGGCGGCAGCATGTCGACGAAGAAGGCGACACCGAGATTCTCGCTGCGTGCCAGCGCGCTCGCCGCACCGAAGAAGCTCGACCCGACCATCAGGCCGCGGGCGACGTCGTCGGACCATTCGACCGGCGCATTGAACAGGAAGCGGGCCAGCACCGAGACGCACACCACCACGAGATCGGCGGCGAGCAGGATCGCGGCGATCGCGTCACTGACGGCGAGCAGCGGCGCCGTGGTCCGGTCGGCGCTGCGGCTCGTCGCGACTGCGGCGACTGACATGCGCCGACCTCAGGCCTGGGTGGCGCGGATCAGATCGACGACCGCCTTCGCCTCGGGCCGCGCCTTGATGAAATTGTCGGTCTGCGGCAGCACGCGCTTGCGGAACGCCTCCTTGTCGCATTCAACGACCGTGACGCCCTTCTCCACCAGGGCCGCCAGTGCCTCCTTCTCCACCGCGAGCCCATGCGCGCGGGTGTCGGTCGCGGCCTGCTTCGCCGCGTCGAGGAAGCCTTCGCGCAGCTTGGGGGCCATGCGATTGAAGGTGGTGTCGCTGAAATAGACCGCGAGCGGCGAGAAGATGTGCTGGGTCAGCGCGTAGTGCTTCGCCGTCTCATAGAACTTGCTCGCCAGGATGGTCGGCGGATCGTGCTCGAGGCCGTCGAGCACGCCGGCCTGCAGCGCCGTATAGATCTCGCCGAACGCCAGCGGCGTCGCCGCGGCCCCCATCAAGCGCAGGCATTCGGTGATGATCGGGTTGGGCAGCGTGCGGATCTTCAGGCCGGCGAGGTCTTCCGGCGTGTTCACCGGCTTCTTCGCCAGCACGCTGCGGGCGCCGAAATTGTAGGCCCAGGCGATGATGTGGATGCTGCCGCCCTTGAGCAGCGCATCCTCGATCGGCCTCGCCGCGCCGGCATCGAACGCCTTGGTCTGCTGCTCGTAGCTGGTGAAGAGGTAGCCGAGATCGAAAGTCCCGACCAGCGGCACGAGGTTCGCCGAGATCGACGAGCCCGAGACCATCAGGTCGATCACCCCGAGCTTCACCGAGTTGATGACGTCGATCTCCTGGCCGAGCTGGTTGTCGGGGAAGAAGGTGACCTCGATCTGCTCGCCGAGCCCGTTCGCCTTCAGGCTCTTGACGAGGTTGTCGTAGTAGACGCGGCCGTTGGCATATTTGGGATCGTTCGGGAGCGACGACGAGCATCGCATCTTCATGGTCGCGGCCTGCGCGCGGCCGATGATCGCGGGCGCGGCGGCGAGCCACGCCGCAGCAGCGGCCGACGACCGCAACACGATGCGGCGGTTCACATGCTTCGAGATCATGATGATGCTCCTCCCCAGGAACGGATCGCTTTTGTCTTCGCTTTGTCTTGGCGTTCTCGTGGCCGCCCGCGGCCCGGCGCGAGCTTGGCAGCGCTTTTGTCATAATGTATGACAAAACGCATTCGGTTGTGCAAGAGCGCCGCGGCGGCGGTGCAGGCAACCAACTGCAGCGAGGCTTCCGATGTTCCAGACCTCCAACGCGTTGCGCCGGAGCGTGCACAGCCAGGTCGCCGACCGGGTCGGCAGTAGCATCGTGCGCGGCGAGATCGGCGTCGGCGAGACGTTGCCGCCGGAGATGCAGATCTGCGAGATGATGGATGTCAGCCGCACCGTGGTGCGCGAGGCGATGCGGACGCTGACCGGCAAGGGGTTGATCGAGTCGCGGCCGAAGAGCGGCACGCGGGTGCGGCCGCCCGAGCAGTGGAATCAGCTCGATCCCGACGTGCTGCGCTGGCACCTCGAGACCGCGGAAATCGATCGCTATCTGGCCAAGCTGTTTCAGCTGCGCTCGGCGGTCGAGCCCGCCGCCGCAGCGTTGGCCGCGACCCATGCGGAGGAAGGTGACATCGCCCGTATCCGCGCCGGATGCGACGGCATGGACGCGGCAAGAACCAATGAGGACTTCGTCGCCGCCGACATCATGTTCCATCAGGCGATCTATTTCGCGACCCGCAACGAGTTCTTCTGGCCGATCGCGCAGATGTTCGAGATCACCCTGCGCCAGAGCTTTACGATCGCAGCCCCCGGCTCGCACCGCCCGCGCGCGCTGATCGAGCACCGCGCGGTGCTGGACGCGATTGCCGCCGGAGATGCCGAGGCTGCACGCGAGGCGACGGTGGTGCTGCTGGCGCATTCCGCCGACGATCTGGTACGGATTCGCGGACGGGAGTTCGAGACAGCGCCGGGCAAAGGCGCGCGCAAGCGATAACGAGCGAGCAACTCTCTCCCCACCGTCGTCCCGGCGAAGGCCGGGACCCATACGCCGCTGCGGATGTTGTCGGTGGGACTGGTCGTTCGAGCATCGCGCAATAGTTTGCATTTGGGGTTATGCATCCCCCCGGCCTTCGCCGGGACGACGATGAGAATGGCTCTCGATTCAAGCTATCAAACAGCCAAGCTCGCGGCGTTGCCGCACCTCACTGCGGCTTGCACATGCCGCCGCGCAGCTCCCGCTATTTCGACCGCGCGACCGTGGTGCCGTCCCAATCCTCATCGCTGGGATTGGCGAGCTGATGCCTGCATCGCGCGATCATTAGCGTTGCGGCCGCATCGGTGCCGCGGAGTTGCGAGGACCTCTCGAACGCCGCGATCGCTGCGGTGAAATCGCCGGCGCGCCAGGCCGCAAGCCCGGCCTCGTAGGACGCGATCCAGTCGCGCGCGATCGCGCCCTCGTCGGCCATTGCGATCAATTCGTAAATTTCGAGCCCGCCGGCGCGGCCGTAGACGGCGAGCCGGTCGAGCTCGCGGACGACGATGCGGTCACCGGCCAGACGCCGCGTCTCCGGACCGATGATGATGGTCGATCCATAGACCTTGTTGGTGCCCTCGAGACGGCTCGCGATGTTCACGGCATCGCCGATCACGGTGTAGTTGAGCCGCACCTCCGAGCCGATATTGCCGACCAGCATGTCGCCGGAATTGATGCCGATCCGGATCCTGACCGGCTCTCCCTTGTCGTCGGCGAGGCCGGCCTGCGCGACCGCGTGCTGGCAGGCGAGCGCCGCCCGGCAGCAATCGGCGGCATGATCCGGATTGGCCGCCGGCGCGCCCCAGAACGCCATGACGGCGTCGCCGATGAACTTGTCGATGGTGCCGCTCTCCTGCTGGATCGCCGCGGAGACGATGTCGAAGTAGTGCGACAGCAAGGGGATGATGCGATCGCCCAGCCGTTCCGACATGCCGGTGAAACCGGCAAGGTCGACGAACATCACGCTCATCGGCCGCACCGCGCCACCGAGCCGCGCACCATTGCCGTCGCTGACCAGCCGCCGCACCAGATCGGCCGGAATGTACTTGCGGAACGCGGCGAGCCCCTGCGCCATGTCGCCGATCGCACCCGAGAGGTTTTCGATCTCGGCAAGGCGCGACGGATGCCGCTCGACCTTGTCGAGGTCGAAACGCTCGACATGCCTGATCTCGCCGACCACCTTGATCAGGGGCGCCGCGATCAGGCGCTGCGCCAGCCAGGCCGACAACAGCCCGGCGGCCGCGATCAGCACCGCGAGTCCGATCAGCAGGTTGCGGATCGTCATCCGCACCGGGCCGAGGAATTCGGATTCCGGCACCACCGTCACCAGCGACCAGCCCGGGAACGAGATCGGCGTCAGCACCGCCTGATAGGCCTGCCCGTCCCGCGTCACCTGGGAGCGGTACGCCTCGCCATCGCCGGGATCGTAGGCCTTGCCGGCCTGCCTGACCGCGGCGACCGCAACCGGCAGCAGCGGGTGGTCGGTCTTCAGCGCATTCAGCTCGTCGGCGTCAGCATCGGGAGACGCGATCACGCTGGCGTCGCGATCGAGCAGGAAGGCGCCCGCCGACTTGCCGACCGTCAGCTGCGAGAGGAAGTTCGACACCCGGGTCAGCTCGATGATGATGGCGAGCACGCCGGTGCGCTCGCCGTCGACATCGATCGGCACCGCCAGCATCGCGGCCAGCCGCTCGCCGCGGGGCAGCGTCGTCAGCGTCGACCATTGCTGGTCGCGGGCTGCGATCGCATCGCGAAACCAGGGCTGCTCCGTGACCAGGTATTTGCCATCCTCGACAGTGCTGTCCCTGAGCTTGATGTCGATACCGGCATAGTCGTATCGATCGGCCCGCAGCTTGCGGTCGGGCGAGATGGTCAGCATCTCGACGCCGGCGTCGCCGAGCTTGTGGGCGCCAAAAAACGTGCCGTCCGGCCAGCCGAACGCGACCCATGAAATGGTCGGTTGCGACTGCAGCTGCGACAGGAACACGAACTGCCGCTTGCGCGCGTCGCGGGCGTCCAGCACCTTCTCGGTCAACAGCGTCCGCACCGCCGTCATCGACGAACGCGCTTCGGTCGTGATCGACTGCAGCTCGTCGCCGACCGCGGAGACGATCTGGTCGTTGATGGTGTCGGCCAGCGTCTGGCTCACCCGTTGTGCGGTGCGCCACCACAGCAGATGCACGCCGACGGCGCTGACCACGATCGAGGTCAGGACGAGGGCGGAGATGGCACTGCGGATGCCGATGCGCATCGATGAGGTCCGGATCAGCGGTTGCTTTACCGCATTACGGAACATATCCGCGATTGTTTCACCAGCCCGGGACGCAACACAGCCCCGGACACGGGCCTGTGACCATAGTTGAAGGCCTCAGTGACGAAACTTCTGGATTGTTGGCTGCGTACACGCCAAGACAGGCCAGCTATCTTCGAAGGTTCCTTGATGCACGACGTCACGATCCCGGCCGCCTTGATCGCCGGTCTAGTCAGCTTCCTGTCGCCCTGCGTGCTGCCGCTGGTGCCGCCCTATCTGATCTACCTGACTGGCGCGACCATCGAGCAGGTCAACCAGGACGGCGCCACCGCAGCCTCCAAGCGCGCGGTGATGATCTCGGCGGTCATGTTCGTGCTCGGCTTCTCGACCGTGTTCGTGGCGCTCGGCGCCAGCGCGTCGATCGTCGGCGGGCTGGTGCGCGCCTGGTCGGCCGAGCTCTCGATCCTGGCCGGCATCGTCATCATCATCATGGGCCTGCACTTCCTCGGCATCACCCGAATCGGCCTGTTGATGCGCGAGGGGCGGCTGACCGCGCCCAAGCCGGTCGGGCTGTGGGGCGCCTATGTCATGGGGCTGGCGTTCGCTTTCGGCTGGACGCCCTGCATCGGGCCGATCCTGGCCGCGATCCTCTCGATTGCGGCCGCGGAGGCCACGGTGACCAAAGGCGCCGGCCTGCTCGCGGTGTATTCCGCCGGGCTCGGCATCCCCTTCCTGCTCGCCGCCTTCATGGTCAAGCAGTTCTCCTCGGTGTTCGCGCGGATGAAGCGCCATCTCGACACCGTCGAGCGCGTGATGGGCGTGCTGATGGTGGTCACCGGCATCGGCTTCCTGACCGGCGCGGTGTCGGGCGTCAGCGTCTGGCTGCTGGAAACCTTCCCGGCGCTGCAAAATATCGGCTAGGGCCCGTAACAAGCCGCCATGTCAGGCGAAACTCCCACCATGACGCGGCCGTAGCTTTTGGCTCGTGCCGGTTGACGTGCGTTCGCACCGAGCGCCGGCGCCGGCTGCGTGGCGGAATATTGGGAGGGTTTCGCATGAACTTCATCGTCAACCTGCTGATTCTGCTGCCGGCGCGGATCGCCTCGCATTTTTCCTGGGCCGGGCCGCTGATCATGCGGATCATCGTCGGCTACACCTTCATGCTGGCCGGCTGGGGCAAGCTCACCAACCTCGCCCAGGTCACCGAGAACTTCGTCGGCTGGGGCATTCCGTTCCCGACCATCCTCACCCCCTTCGTGTCCGGCGTCGAATGCTTCGGCGGCGCGATGCTGATCCTCGGCCTGTTCACCCGCATCCCCGCCGCGATGCTCGCGGTGGTGATGATCGTCGCGATCAGGTCGGCGAAATGGGGCGACGTCGACTCGCTGGAGACCTTGCTCGGGTTCGAGGAGGCGACCTACTTCGCCGCCTTCATGTGGCTTGCGATCGCAGGTCCCGGCGCCGCGTCGCTGGACCGCCTGATGGTCAACGCGGCCGAGGGCCGGAAGGCGCCGACCTGAGAACAACCCGGGAGGCACGCTCACAATCCCGTGAGCTTGCGAGCCCCGATCCCGGCGGCCCCGTAGCTCAGACGACCCTCGCCCTCGGGAGCGCGCCATGAGACTTGTCCGCAGCATCGCAGTTCTCATGGCGTTGAGCGCGTCGCCCTCGCTTGCGGCGGACGCCCCGGCATGGACCGGCTGGAGCCACGATTTGTTCGCGCGCGCCACGACCGAGCAGCGCTTCGTCATCCTCGATCTCGAGGCGGTGTGGTGCCACTGGTGCCACGTGATGGAGAAAACGACCTACGCCGACCCCAGGGTGCAGGAGCTGCTTGCGGCGAAATATCTCCCGGTCCGCGTCGACCAGGACGCCAATCCGGACCTCTCGAGCCGCTACGGCGACTGGGGCTGGCCTGCGACCATCGTGTTCGCGCCCGACGGCAGCGAGATCGCCAAGATCAGGGGTTACATCGAGCCCGAGCGGATGCAGGCGCTGCTCAAGGCCATCATCGACGATCCCTCGCAGGGCCCGTCGGTCGGCGAGGCGTTCGAGATCAAGCCCGCCATTTCGGCCTTTCTCGGCAAGGCGCAACGCACCAAGCTGACCAGGACGTTCGACGAATCCTACGACGACAAGCTCGGCGGCTGGGGCGAGAACCAGAAATATATCGACGCCGACAGCCTCGACCTTGCGATCAGCCGGGCCGAAGCCGGCGACACGACCGCAACACGGCGCGCAAGGCAGACGCTCGATGCCGCGGTCGCGCTGATCGATCCGGTGTGGGGCGGCGTGTTCCAGTATTCCGAGGCCGGCTCCTGGAGCCATCCGCATTTCGAGAAGATCATCTCGTTCCAGTCGCAATATCTGCGGCAGTACAGCCAGGCCTATGCGCGGTGGAACGAGGCGAAATATCTCGCGGCCGCGCGCAACGTCGAGCGTTACCTGACGGATTTTGATCGCGGCGGCCCCTTTCTCGGCGACACCGTTGCGATGGGACAGGCTTTGCTCGATCTCTACGCCGCGACCGGCAATCGCGACTGGCTGACGTCGGCGGTGCGAGCCGGCGACTTCGCCGCGACGTTCCGCGACGACGCCGGCGGCTTCCTCACCTCGAAGACGCCGGAAGGACAAGCCGGCGTGTTCGCCAGGCCCGCCAAGCTGATCGACGACCAGATCCAGGTCGCGCGCTTGATGAACATGCTCAACCGCTATACCGGCAGCGACGGCACCCGTGAACTGGCGGCGCATGCGATGCGCTACCTCGGTGCAGCTTCGGCCGAGATGCCGCGGCCGATGCCCGGCGTACTGCTCGCCGATGAGGAACTCGCCACCGAGCCGACGCATGTCACGATCGTCGGACACAAGGACGACACGCGCGCGCAACGCCTGCATGCGATCGCCCGCGCCCTGCCCGCCCGCTACAAGCGGCTCGAATGGCTCGACCTGCGTGAGGGCAGATTGCCCAACCCGGACGTCGACTATCCCGATCTCGGCGAGCCCGCGGCCTTTGCCTGCAGCAACCGCATCTGTTCGTTCCCGGCGTTCAGCGCCGCGGAGTTGCAGGCCAACGTGGCGCAGATGGCGAAGCTGAAGCCGGCGCGCGCCGCGCAAAACTGATTAAAATGCAGACTGTGCAACGCAGCAAACCGGTCGGCCCGGCGCAATGAAATACTATTTGGCCCATGGTGTTTGACATGGAGGGGGCGTCAGACCCGGACCAAACAAAATTTTCTTTTGAAACGCTGTAACCAAATCGCCTGATACCCCGTAGCTGATCTTGGACGAGCACTCAAATCGCGGGAAGCACCGCGCCGCGGACGCCCCTGCGATCTGATTGTTCTCCGAATGTCCATCCGTTGTGCGGTCCGCCATCGAACGATCGTCGGATGCTCACGGCGCCATGTTTTTTTCTTTCAAGCAATCACCGAGGAGATCGTCATGAAGATGAGTTCGAAGTCCGGCGCAACGCTCGCCGTCGCTGCGGCCACCCTGTTCCTCGCCGGCTCCGTGGTTTCGACCACCTCGACGTCCGCGAATGCCGCCACGGGCAAGTGCATGGCCGGCAATGCCTGCAAGGGTCAGAGCGCCTGCAAGGGCGGCGCGAACTCGTGCAAGGGCCTGAACGCCTGCAAGGGCACCGGCTTCTCGCTGAGCTCGGAAAAGCAGTGCAGCGCGATGGGCGGCAAGTTCGTCAAGGGCTGATCGCATCGTCCCAGGAAGGCCCGGCGACGGCGCCGGGCCTTCTCACGCCACGGCGCGGATAAATGATCCCGGCATGAGTAACCAAAGCGGGACCATATCCGTAGCTATCTTTGGGTGCAGCCTTCGGCCAACTCACGCGGCTTGCGGGCAGCGCACCTTCAACGATCTTGCACAAGGAGACGCTCATGAAGCTTACAACCAAGTCCGGTGCCACACTCGCCGCCGCCGCCGCCACGCTTTTCCTGGCCGGAGCCGTGGTGTCGACGCAGTCCTACGCTGCGAGCGAAGGCAAATGCGTTGGCGCCAATGCCTGCAAGGGCCAGAGCGCCTGCAAGGGCGGCAATCACGCCTGCAAAGGTCAGAATGCCTGCAAGGGCCAGGGCTTTGCGGAGATGACGAAGGCCGACTGCACCGCGGCGAAGGGCAAGTTCAAGGCCGGGTGAACGGATCGGACCAAGCGGGGCCCGGTGTAGGCCGGGCCTCGTTTCCATGATAGTTTTGAAGTTGGGCGCCGCGATCCTGGCGCCAGAAGCGCGGAGCCGCCATGAACGTTGCGAGCCGATCACCGGACAAGTCGGTGCTCGCAGAGCGCCCGCTGCAATCGGCCAAGCCGCCGTTCCTCGGCTTCGGCCTCGGCCTGCGTGCCCAACACTACGACGAGATCCTGAACGGAAATCCGCCGATCGACTGGTTCGAGGTGATCAGCGAGAACTACATGCTGCCGGGTGGCCAGCCGCTGCGCATCCTCGACCGGATCTGCGCGCGCTATCCCGTGGTGATGCACGGCGTCTCGCTGTCGATCGCCTCCACCGCGCCGCCGAACTTCGACTATCTGCAAGGCCTGAAGGACCTCGCAACGCGCGTGCAGCCGAAATGGGTGTCGGACCATCTGTGCTGGACCGGCGTGCACGGCAAGAACCTGCACGATCTGCTGCCGATCCCCTACACGCAGGAGGCGCTCGATCACGTCGTGAGCCGCGTGCAGCTGGTGCAGGATTTCCTCGGCCGCGCCATCGTGCTCGAGAATGTCTCGACCTATGTGCAGTTCAACAATTCAGAGATGACGGAGTGGGAATTCCTCTCCGAGCTGTCGCGCCGCTCCGGCTGCTGGCTGCTGTTCGACATCAACAATGTCTATGTCAGCGCCTTCAACCACGGCTACGATCCGATGGCCTTTCTCAACGGCATTCCGCCCGATCGCGTGGTGCAATTCCACATGGCGGGCCACAGCCATATGGGCACGCACATCATCGACACGCACGACCATCCGGTGTGCGAGGATGTCTGGGACCTCTATGTCGCGGCCTTGAAGCGGTTCGGACGGGTCTCGACCATGATCGAGCGCGACGACAACATCCCGCCGCTCGACGAATTGCTGCGCGAGGTCGAGCGCACCCGCGAGATCGCCGAGCAGGTGCTGCCTGTGGGCGCGCCGGCGGCATGAGCGACTTCGCGCGCCAGCAGAGCGACTTCCAGCACGCCATCCTCAGCGGCGGCGACGGCATCCTGACCGAAATCCTCGACAGCCCCAGGGAGACGCGCGCGACGCTGTTCGGCGTCTATCGCCATGCCTACGGCTCGCGGCTGGTCGAGGCGATGCGTAACGACCACGAGCTGCTGCACCATTATCTCGGCGACGAGATGTTCGACGAGATGGGCCACGCCTACGTCAAGGCACGGCCGTCCGAGCATCCGAACCTGCGCTGGTTCTCGCAGGGATTGCCGGATTTCCTGAAGGCCGCCGCCCCCTACAGCAACCATCCCGTGCTCGCCGACCTCGCCGCACTGGAGAAGGCATTGAACGACGCCTTCGACGCGAGTGAAGGCGCCGTGCTGGCGCTGGAGGCGATGGCCGGTTTCGCGCCCGAAGTCTGGAACGATCTCGTGTTCGAGCCGCATCCGAGCGCTGCGAGGGTCGACCTGTCGACCAATGCCGCAGCGGTCTGGATGGCACTGAAGAACGACGAGACGCCGCCCGAGGCGGAGACGCTCGCCGAACCCGCCCGCCTGCTGATCTGGCGCCAGGACACCACGCCGATGTTCCGCGAGCTGCCGACGGAGGAAGCGATGATGTGGGATGAAGCCTCTGACGGCGTTCCGTTCGGCGTGCTCTGCGAGATGCTCGCGACCTACGACGATCCCGACAATGCCGCAGCGCGCGGCGCCGGCTATCTGCATGGCTGGATCACGGCGGGACTTCTGATGGCGGCTTCCATCCGCAAATAGAGGGCCCGCGGCATGGGCGCCGACATCGTCAGCCATTTCATCGAACGCCTCACCTGGGACGAGGTCGCGCGGCGAATTGCGGCTGAGCGGCCGGCGATCCTGCCGATCGGCGCCGCCGCCAAGCAACACGGCTTCCATTTGCCGCTCAACACCGACCGCCTGCAGGCCGAATGGTTTGCAGCGCATCTCGCCGAACGCTTCGATGCGCTGATCTGGCCGACCGTCACCTACGGTCACTACCCCGCTTTCGTCGCATATGCCGGCAGCGCCAGCCTGTCGGCAGCGACGTTCGAAGCCATGGTGCATGAGATCGCCGCCGGCATCCTCGACGGCGGCGTCAGCAGATTGTTCGTGCTCAACACGGGGATCAGCACGCTGGCTCCGGTCGAGCGCGCGCTGGCGGGCTTCGAGCCGGCCCGGGTGAGGCATCTGCGGCTCTACCAGGGCCCGCGCTTCCGCCGCACCGCCGAGCAGATCTCCGAGCAACGCCATGGCAGCCATGCCGACGAGCTGGAGACATCCCTGATGCTGGCGCTGGCACCGGACGTGGTCGATCCGGCACGCGCCGAACCGAGCCCCGTCCTGCGGCACGAGGCGCCCGGCCGCCTGACGCCGTCGGACAGCACTTCGCCGAACTACAGCCGCTCCGGCAGTTACGGCGATCCGACGCTCGCGACATCAGCCAAGGGCGAGGCACTGCTCGCGGCGATTCTCGACGATCTCGGCGATCAGGTGACTGCGGCCCTTGGCGAGAACGCCAAGCCACAGCGGCGCGGCACGCCGCGATGAAGAGCATCCCGACATATCGCGTGATCGCTGGCGCGATGCTGGTCGTGGCAATCCTCATCGGCATCGCGTCGTGTCACGTCGAGGCGCAGTCCGAGTTCATGCGCGGCGAGGGCATGCCCTACGACGCCTTCGACCGACTGCCCAAGACCGACCTCGAGGTCGCCGGCGCCACCATCCATGTCGGGTTCGCACCGGGCGAGATGGCGCTGCCGAAGGAGAAAATATTCGACTGGATCAAGGCGTCCGCCCGCGCGGTCTCGATCTATTACGGCCGGTTTCCCGTCAGCTCGTTGCGGCTCTTGATCGTGCCGGTCGACGGTTCGCGTGTGCGCGGCGGCACCACATGGGGCTATCGCGGCGCCGCGATCCGGCTGCCGATCGGCCGCGACGCGGGCGTGGACGATCTCAAGCGCGATTGGGTGATCGTGCACGAGATGGTGCACACCGCCCTGCCCGATCTCGACGACCGCTACGCCTGGCTGTCGGAGGGGCTCGCGGTTTATGTCGAGCCGGTCGCGCGGGTGCAGGCCGGCGACCTCACCGCGCGGGAGATCTGGCTGGCGATGCTGCGCGACATGCCCAAGGGCCTGCCGCAGGCCGGCGATGAGGGTCTCGACAATACCGACACCTGGGGCCGGAAATACTGGGGCGGCGCCATGTTCTGCCTGTTTGCCGATGTCGAAATCCGCAAGCGCACCGGCAACAAATTCGGCCTGCAGGATGCCATGCGCGGCGTGCTCGCCGCCGGCGGCAACCATGAGAAGGACTGGCCGATCGCGCGCGTGCTCTCGACCGCCGACAAGGCCGTCGGCGTCGACGTGCTGACGCGGCTGCACGGCGAATGGGGATCGAAGCCCGTGACGCCCGATCTCGCCGCGCTGTGGCGCGATCTCGGCGTCAGGCTGCAGGGCGAGAGCGTCGAATTCGACGACAGCGCGCCGCTGGCCGATATCCGCAAGGCAATCACCGAGGCGCGCGCGGGATAGCGAACCGCCTTGCGGCTGCACACAGCCCAACTGCGCTGGATTTTGCCGGCGCGATGTCGGACTATTGGCGAATCGCCGCAATCCTCACGGGAGACCGATGGCCGACGTTCATCAGACAGGCGCCAGCTGGCCGATCCTCCGTTCGCTCAGCGCGTTCCGGCCAGGCGACTTGCCGGGCGACTTGATCGCCGGGCTGACGCTCGCCGCGATCGCGATCCCCGAGCAGATGGCCACCGCGCGGCTCGGCGGCTTCTCGCCGCAGATCGGCTTCTTCGCCTTCATGGCCGGCTCGCTCGGCTTTGCGATGTTCGGCGCCAACCGCTTCCTGTCCTGCGGCGCCGACTCCACGATCACGCCGATCTTCGCGGCCGGCCTGGCGCTGATGGCGACCGCCGGTACACCCGACTATCAGTCGCTGGCGATGGCGCTGGCGCTGATGGTCGGCGCGATCATGATCGCCGGCGGCCTGTTCAAGCTCGGCTGGATCGCCAATCTGCTGTCGACGCCGGTAACGGTCGGCTTCCTCGCCGGCATTTCCGTCCACATCCTGGTCTCGCAATTGCCGGGCGTGCTCGGCCTGACCACGCCGGACGGGCCGACGCTCTACAAGCTCGGGGTCCTCGCCGAGAAGATCGGCCAGACCAATTTTTACACGCTGGCGATCGGCCTCGGCGTGCTGGCGCTGGTTGCCGGATCGGAGAAGATCAGCGCGCGGATTCCGGGCGCACTGATCGGCCTTGTCGTGGCCACCATCGCTGTGATCGCCGGCCATCTCGAAAGCAAGGGCGTCAAGGTGGTCGGCACCGTGCCCGGGTCGCTGCCGACGCCATCGCTTCCGGACATCGCGCCGGAGCGATGGATCAAATTGTTGTCGCTGGCGATCCTGATCGCCATCGTCGTCATGGTGCAGACCGCGGCGACGACGCGCTCGTTTCTATCCGATCCGGACAAGCCGGCCGACGTCGACCGCGACTTCCTCGGCGCCGGCGCCGGCAGCCTGCTCGCCGGCCTGTTCGGCGCCTTCCCCGTCAACGCCAGCCCGCCGCGCACCGGCATCGTCTCGGAGACCGGCGGCCGCACGCAGCTCGCCGGCCTGTTCGCCGCCGCCATCGTGCTCGCGCTGCTGGCGTTCGGTGCGACGCTGCTGCGGCACGTGCCTGACGCGGCGCTCGGCGGCGTCCTGCTGTTCGTGGCGCTGCGCATCATTCGCGTCAAGCAGATCGTCGCGATCTTCCGCCAGTCGTTCTATGAATTTCTGCTGGTGGTGGCGACGGCAGCCGCGATTATCGTGCTGCCGATCGAGCAAGGCGTCGCGGTCGGCATCGCGCTGTCGCTGCTGCACGGCATCTGGACCACGACGCGCGGCCAGCTGGTGGAATTCGTCCATGTGCCCGGCACCACGATCTGGTGGCCGACGGGGCCGCACGTCACCGGCGAGCGCAAGCCCGGCATTGCCGTGGTCGGCCTGCAGGCGCCGTTGTCGTTCCTCAACGCGGAAGGATTCCAAAGCGGCGTGCTCAAGGCCATCGGCAGAGCGACACCCAAGCCGCGACTGCTGGTGATCGAGGCCAGCGGCATGGTCGAGATCGACTTCACGGCGGCACAGGCGCTGCGCGACCTGTTTCGCGAATGCCGCGATGACGGCATGACGGTGGCGGTGGCGCGGCTCGAATCCACCCGCGCGCAGGAGGCGTTCGAGCGCTTCGATCTCTACGGCGTGCTGCAGAGGGACCACGTCTTCCACAGCGTCGATGAAGCGGTCCGCACGCTGGGCGGACCGACGTAGATTTGGTCCGTAGCCCGGGTGAGCGCAGCGATACCCGGGAAGCCGCTCCCGCATATCGCTTCGCTCATGCGGGCTACAGAGTCAGAACCAGAGATCGATGGGATCAGGAGCCGCGTAGCCCGGATGGAGCGAAGCGCAATCCGGGATTCTCTCGCACGTTGAAGAACCGTCCCGAATTTCGCTTCGCTCCATCCGGGCTACGGGGACTTCCCTCCAACCCAAACCTGTTCACCCTCCAGCGTCGGATGCTCCTTCAGCACCTCGGCCTTGATCGAGCCCGCGTTGATGGCGCGGAACAGCGCCCGGCCCGTCTTGATGTTGTTGGCCTTCATGCAGAGGTCGACGATCTCGCGCACCGCGGAATCCCGCACCAGCTCGTCGGAGATCTTCATCGCGGTCTCCATCGCGACCTTGGCGGCGCGCTCGTAGCGATCGCGCTCGATCTGCTGCTTGCTCGGTGAGCGCTTGTCGGGCGAAGAGACCGCCTCGGCGCAGCCGGCCGCATCGCGGCAGATCGCACGGATCCGCTGCGCAGCCTCGATGTCGCCGAGCGGCTGCGCCACGGGATCGTCCCAGATATCCTTCCGCTCAGCCTTGCTGAACCACGACATCGCAACGTCCTGTGGCCGGAATATCCGATCGGTTAAGCCGCAGGAACGATCTTGCCGGGATTGAAAATGTTCTGCGGATCGAGCGCCTGCTTCAGCGCCCGCATCGCGTCGAGCGCCTCCGGGCCGAGCTCGGCCTTCAGATATTTCTGCTTGCCCTGGCCGATGCCGTGCTCACCGGTGCAGGTGCCGCCCATCGCCTGCGCCCGTTCGACGAGCCGATGCATGAACTCCTCGCCGCGCGCCATCTCCTCCTTGTTGTCAACGTCGCAGACCAGCGAGCAGTGGAAATTGCCGTCGCCGACATGGCCGACGATCGGCGACAGCAGATTGAGCCGCTTCAGATCGTCCTCGGTCTCGGTGACGCAATCGGCAAGCCGCGAGATCGGCACGCAGACGTCGGTTGCGACAACGCCGATGCTGTCGCCGGGGCGCAGCGCCTTGACGGACCAGTAGGCGTCATGCCGGGCCTGCCACAGTTTGGTGCGGTCCTCCGGCTTGGTGGTCCAGGTGAAGTCACCGCCGCCGCACTCGGCGGCGATGTCGCGGAAATTCTTCGACTGCTCGGCGACCTCGACCTCGCTGCCGTGGAATTCCAGCAGCAGCAGCGGCGTTTCCGGCAGCGACAGCTTCGAATAGTTGTTGCAGGCCTTCACCTGCTCGGCATTGAGCAGCTCGATCCGCGCAACCGGAATCCCGGTCTGGATCGCGAGGATCGTGGCTTGGCAGGCGCCACGCACCGTCTCGAACGAGCAGGCGGCGGCCGCGATCGTGTCGGGGATACCGCGGAGGCGGATGGTCAGTTCGGAGATGATGCCGAGCGTACCCTCGGCGCCGATGAACAGATGCGTCAGGTCGTAACCGGCCGACGACTTCTTGGCCCGCGTGCCGGTCGTGATGATCTCGCCGTCGCCGCGCACCACCTTCAGCGCCAGCACGTTCTCGCGGATGGTGCCGTAGCGCACCGCGTTGGTGCCGGAGGCGCGGGTCGAGGTCATGCCGCCGAGCGAGGCATCGGCGCCGGGATCGATCGGGAAGAACAGGCCCTGGTCGCGCAGATGCTCGTTCAGCGCCTTCCGCGTCACACCGGGCTGGATCACGCAGTCGAGGTCCTCGGCATGCACCTCGAGCACCTTGTTCATGTCGCGCAGGTCGATGCAGACGCCGCCCGCCGGCGCGTTGACCTGGCCCTCGAGCGAGGTTCCGGTACCGAAGGCGATGACAGGCACGCGATTGGCGGCGCAGATCCGCACCACGTCCTGGATGTCGGCGGTTTCCTGCGCCATCACCACCGCGTCGGGCGGCTGGGTCGGCAGCCATGTGGTGGTATGGGCGTGCTGCTCGCGCACGGCTAAAGACGTCACGAGCCGGTTGCCGAACCGGGCCGCCAGCGCGTCGATCGCGCGCTTCAGGGCCTGCGGCTCAGGTCGCGTCAGATTGCTCGAAATCGTTGTCGCCACGTCGAATTTCCTCCCGGCTTTAGCCGACCGTGGCAAAGCTTGTATAAGGGGTCAAGAGAGCCTGACTTGAAAAAGTGGACGCCGGAGTCACAGAAAAGTTCATGCTCGAACGCCAACGAACCGAGGATAGAGAATGACTTCAGCGACTGCCACGAGCGAGATGCCACTACCGGCCGCCCCGTTCAAATCTTCCGTGATGCAGATCGAGCCGCAATGGATCGACTATAACGGCCATCTCAACATGGCCTACTACAATGTGATGTTCGACCGCGCCATCGACGAGATGTGGCTGCAGCTCGGCATCGGGCCGGCCTACATGAAGGAGCGGCACTGCTCGACCTTCACCGCCGAGTGCCACGTCCGATACTTGCGGGAAATTCATCTCGGCGATCCCGTGCAGGTCCAGGTCTTCCTGCTCGGCGCCGACGAGAAGCGGCTGCACACGTTCGAGGAGCTGCGCCACGCCACCGAGGGCTGGCTTTCCGCGACCTCGGAAAATCTCACGCTGCATATCGACATGGAGGCGCGCAAGGTGGCGCCGTTTCCACCTGACATCCGCACCCGCATTCAGAAGATCGTGGATAGCTATGCGGGTGTGCCGCGTCCCGAGGGCATCGGCCGCAACGTGGCGATGCCCTCGAAGAAATAACCAGCCCTTCGCTAGACCCAGCCTTCCGCTATACCCTCGTGCGGCCGCGCGCCAATCCGACCACCGCCGACACCAGGAACAGGATGATGGCGATGAAGAAGATCGCCTTGGCGATTTCGATCGAGGCGCCGGCGATGCCGCCGAAGCCCAGAATGCCCGCGATCAGGGCGATGACCAAGAATGTGACGACCCAGCTCAACATGATCAAACCTCTCGCTTCGTTTCCTTGTTCGATTCCTGACGCGGGCGTTTAGCCGGCGCCGCATCTGTTGAAACAATCCTGCGCGGAAACGCTGGTTCCTGACCGCGAAACCGGGAAATTTTCGCCGATTTCAGGAACCAGGCCGATTGTGCACTGCTGCCAAAACCGTTCCAAGCGGCCCCGATAAAACCTGTCAAAACGGCCGATCAGGCCCTATATGGCCTTCAATCCCTGTTAAGAAGGCTCCCCTTCACCGTCCCACGGTGCCATCGTGGGGCCGAGACGATTCGCCAATGACCGAGCCGAGCAAACTGCCCCATCACGGCGTTCCCGAGCACCAGCCGGTGGCTGGCGGCATCGCCGCGCGTGCGCGGGCGGCGGCGGGCGTTCCGCAATATCTCAACGGCCTCAATCCGGAGCAGCGCGAGGCGGTCGAGACGCTCGACGGTCCCGTGCTGGTGCTGGCCGGCGCCGGCACCGGCAAGACGCGCGTGCTGACCACGCGCATCGCGCATATCCTGAGCCAGGGCCGCGCGCGGCCGCAAGAGATCCTGTCGGTGACCTTCACCAACAAGGCAGCGCGCGAGATGAAGCTGCGGCTCGGCCAGATGCTCGGCCAGGCGGTCGAGGGCATGCCGTGGCTCGGCACCTTCCACTCGATCGGCGGCCGCATCCTGCGCATCCATGCCGAGCTGGTGCAGCTCAAATCCAACTTCACGGTGCTCGACGTCGACGACCAGGTGCGGCTGTTGAAGCAGTTGCTGCAGGCCGAGAACATCGACGACAAGCGCTGGCCGGCGCGGATGCTGGCCGGGCTGATCGACAGCTGGAAGAATCGCGGGCTGTCGCCGTCGCAGGTGCCCGCGGGCGAGGCCGCCTCGTTCGGCAACGGCAAGGGCGGCAAGATCTACGCGACCTATCAGGAGCGGCTGAAGATCCTCAACGCGGCCGATTTCGGCGACCTCCTGCTCGAGAACATCAGGCTGTTCCGCGAGAATCCGGACGTGCTGCGGCAGTATCAGAACCGCTTCAAGTTCATCCTGGTCGACGAATACCAAGACACCAACGTCGCGCAGTATCTGTGGCTGCGGCTGTTGTCGCAGGCGCCGTCGCGGCCGGGGCGATCACTCGCTGATGTCATTCCGGGAGAGATCACCTCTCCCGTCATTCCGGGGCGCATCGAAGAGTCGAACCCGGAATCCAGAGGTCATGAGGACGCATCTCGAGATTCCGAGTCTGCGCTTTCAGCGCATCCCGGAATGACGGAGAATGCGGCGCCACTGAAAAACATCTGCTGCGTCGGCGACGACGACCAGTCGATCTATGGCTGGCGCGGCGCCGAGGTCGACAACATCCTGCGCTTCGACCACGATTTCCCCGGCGCCAAGGTGATCCGCCTCGAGCGCAACTACCGCTCCACCGGCCACATCCTGGCCGCGGCCTCGCATCTGATCGCACACAATGAGGGCCGGCTCGGCAAAACGCTGCGCACCGAGGATGTCGACGGCGAGAAGGTCACCGTCACCGGCTCCTGGGATTCGGAAGAGGAGGCGCGCGCGATCGGCGAGGAGCTCGAGGAGCTGCAGCGCTCAGGCGAAAACCTCAACGACGTCGCAATTTTGGTCCGTGCCTCATTCCAGATGCGCGAGTTCGAAGACCGCTTCGTCACGCTCGGCCTGCCCTACCGCGTGATCGGCGGCCCCAGATTCTATGAGCGCGCCGAAATCCGCGATGCGCTGGCGTACTTGCGCACCATCAATTCGCCGGCCGACGATCTCGCCTTCGAGCGCATCGTCAACGTGCCGAAACGGGGGCTCGGCGATGCCACCGTGCAGCTGCTGCACGACCATGCCCGCAAGCGCCGCATTCCGCTGTTCGAGGCGGCGCGCGCCGTGGTCGAGACCGACGAGCTGAAGCCGAAGGCGCGCGGGTCGCTGCGCGATCTCGTGATGCAGTTCGACCGCTGGCGCGCCCAGCGCGAGGTCACCTCGCATACCGAGCTCGCCGAGATCGTGCTCGACGAGAGCGGCTATACCGAGATGTGGCAGAAGGACCGCTCGGCGGACGCCGCGGGCCGGCTGGACAACCTCAAGGAGCTGGTGCGTTCGATGGAGGAATTCGAGAACCTGCAAGGGTTTCTCGAACATATTTCGCTGGTGATGGACCGCGACGGCGAGGCCGGCGACGAGGCCGTGTCGCTGATGACGCTGCATTCGGCCAAGGGCCTCGAATTCGATAACGTGTTCCTGCCGGGCTGGGAGGAAGGCCTATTCCCGAGCCAGCGCACGCTGGACGAACAGGGCCGCGCCGGGCTCGAGGAGGAGCGCCGCCTCGCCCATGTCGGGCTGACCCGCGCCCGCCGCCGCGCCAAAATCTATTTCGCGACCAACCGCCGCATCCATGGCACCTGGTCGACCACGATCCCGTCGCGCTTCCTCGACGAGCTGCCGGCGCACAATGTCGAGATCACCGAATCCAAGGGCGGATCGGGCTGGGGCGGCAGCGGCGGCTACGGCGCCTCGCGCTTCGACAACCTCGAATCATTCGGCTCGAGCTATTCGACCCCAGGCTGGCAGCGCGCCCAGGCCAACCGCAATCGCGGCGGCGGGGGACGCAGCGGCGGCGGCTTCGAGGAGCGGCAGTCGTCCTTTTCCTCCGACAGCTTCAGCCGCACCAAGCGCGGCCCCATGGTGATCGAGGGCGAGCTGGTGGCGAAGTCCACGGGCACGACGTCGGAATTTTCGCTTGACGACCGGGTGTTTCACCAGAAATTCGGCTACGGCCATGTGGTGAAAGTCGACGGCAACAAGCTGACCATCGCCTTCGAAAAGGCCGGCGAGAAGAAGGTGGTCGACAGCTTTGTGGAACGGGCGTGAGATAGCGGCCTTCCTTGGCGACCTTCCTTGGCGGCCTTCTCTGTTCGTAGCCCTTGACCATCACTGATTTCACGGGTTGAGATGGCCCCATGGTCCGGGGTGGGTTTTTCCTTTTTGTCATCGCGCTCACTGCGCCGTCGCTGGCGGTCGCGGAGACGATCAGCTTTGGCGATTCCGCAGCGCAGCTCGCCAAGGCCTGCGGCGCCGACATCACCGCCAATTGCCGCGGCGTCAATCTCGACTCCAACCGCCTCAAGGAGTGCCTGTCGCGCAACCGCGACGTGATCTCGCCGCAGTGCAAGGAGAGCTACTTCTCCACCCTCGATGCGATCCAGAAGCGGATCGCGGCGCGCGTGACCGTTGCCAACGTATGCACCCGCGAGATCGTCAAGGTCTGCGGCGGCTCGACCAAGGAGACCAGCAAATCGGTGCCCTGCCTCGTCGGTGCCAAAGGCCTCAGCCGCAATTGCGCCCAGGCGATCAATGACGCGGGGTATCAATGATGCGCCTGAAGACGCGAGGCTTGCGCGAACTTGACCTTTTGGCCGTGCTCGGAACGCTGGTCTTGCTGGCGATGCCGTTTGCCCCTGCACAGGCGCAGACCGCCATCACGCGCGACGACGTCATCGCCAAGCTCAATCACTACGAGACGGACGCAACGATCGACGTCGCCGCATTGCGCCAGCAGGTGCTCGAACGATCGCGGTCGCGATCGAAGAACGAGCCGCCGCCGCAAAAGCGCCCGCCGATCGCCCCCGACCTGACCAACCTGCCGACATTCAATGCCGATATCCAGTTCGACGTCGACACGCCGATCGTGCTGCCCGACTCGTACCAGTCCGTCGGGCGCATCGCCGATGCGCTGACGCACGCCTCGCTGCTGCCGTACACGTTCCTGATCGTCGGTCACATCGAATCGACCGGACGGCGCGAGAACAACGTGCTGCTGAGCCAGCGGCGCGCCGACGCGATCCGCGACATCCTGGTCAACACCTTCAAGATCACGGCGAAGCGCCTGCAGTCGGTCGGGCTCGGCGAAGAGCAATTGCTCGACCCCGCCCGCCCCAACGCGCCGGTCAACAACCAGGTGCAGATCATGCTGGTCGCCAAGGTCGCCGATATCGCGCCGCCCGCGCACCCCGCCCCGGCGGCAGCCGCCAAGAAGCCGGCGAAACCGGCGAAGCGGCATTAAGGAATCATGAGCCTGCTCACTTAACGCGGCTCGACCCGGGCCAGACTGTCCGGCCCTTGGTTCTCGGAACTCGTCCCATGTTGACCAACAGCCGCGACATTATCCGACGCCTGGAGCGTGAGGGATGGAGCCTTATACGGGTTGCCGGCTCCCATCACGTATTCAAGAACCCCGCCTCCGGGGAAACGCTGGTCGTTCCGCACCCAAAGAAGGACTTGGGAAAAGGCTTGGTGCGTGCCATCTATAAGGGAGCGGGCTGGAAACCCGATTGAGGCGCACTTGACCCACTACATCGCCATCATTGAGGATGCCGGACCGGATTACGCCGTGGGCGTCTGGTTTCCGGATCTGCCCGGCTGCACGTCGGCTGGGGATGATATCGACGAGGCGCTGCGCAATGCTCCCGAGGCGCTGGAGCTTTACGCCGAAGGCTTGAGGCACGACGGACATCAATTGCCTCGTCCCAGGACATTGACCGAACTGAAGGCCGACCCGGAGGTCGCCGACGACCTGAAGTCCTACATGGTCGCATTGGTCGAACTGCCCGTCAGAGCGCACGCCGCGGAATAAATTTCTGCCCCGGCGGGTGATTGCAGAATGGAATGTGCGTCCCTATCTGGGCTGAACCCGCATCACGCCCAGCCCGGGCCCCAATCCGCGCGCGCCCTCCCCTCACGCATCCGATCCTCCATGTCGCCGATCATCTCCGTATCCAATCTGTCAAAGACCTATGGCTCCGGCTTCAAGGCGCTGAAGGGCATCAATCTCGATATCGTCAAAGGCGAGATCTTCGCGCTGCTCGGGCCGAACGGCGCCGGCAAGACCACGCTGATCAGCATCATCTGCGGCATCGCCAATCCGAGCGAGGGCCGCATTTCGATCGGCGGACACGACATCATCGCCGATTATCGCGCGGCGCGGTCGATGATCGGGCTGGTTCCGCAGGAACTGCACACCGACGCCTTCGAGTCGGTCTGGGCGACGGTCAGCTTCAGTCGCGGCCTGTTCGGCAAGCCGAAGAATCCCGACCATATCGAGAAGGTGCTCAAAGACCTGTCGCTGTGGGACAAGAAGGACAGCAAGATCATCGAGCTGTCCGGCGGCATGAAGCGCCGTGTGATGATCGCCAAGGCGCTGTCGCATGAGCCGCAGATCCTGTTCCTCGACGAGCCCACCGCCGGCGTCGACGTCGAATTGCGCAAGGGGATGTGGGAAGTGGTCCGCACGCTGCAGGCGGCCGGCGTCACCATCATCCTGACCACGCATTACATCGAAGAAGCCGAGGAGATGGCCGACCGCATCGGCGTCATCAACAAGGGCGAGATCATCCTGATCGAGGACAAGGCGACCTTGATGCAGAAGCTCGGCAAAAAGCAGCTGACGCTGCAGCTGCAGAGCAAGCTCGACGCCGTTCCGCAGGCGCTCGCCAGCTACAATCTCGAACTCTCCGACGACGGCCACGCGGTGACCTACGACTACGACACCAAGGGCGATCGCACCGGCATCACCAGCCTGCTCAACGATCTGCGCAATGCCGGCGTTCGGATCTCCGATCTCGATACCAAGCAATCCTCGCTGGAGGACATCTTCGTCAGCCTCGTGAGGGCGCCATGAACTACCGCGCGATCCGGGCGATCTACCTGTTCGAAATGGCGCGCACCTGGCGCACGCTGCTGCAGAGCATCGTCTCGCCCGTGGTCTCGACCTCGCTGTATTTCGTGGTGTTCGGCGCCGCGATCGGCTCGCGCATCACCGAGGTCGAGGGCGTCAGCTACGGCACCTTCATCGTGCCGGGGCTCGTGATGCTGTCGGTGCTGACCCAGAGCATCTCGAACGCCTCGTTCGGCATCTACTTCCCGAAATTCGTCGGCACGATCTACGAGATCCTGTCGGCGCCGATTTCCTATTTCGAGATCGTCATCGGTTATGTCGGCGCCGCCGCCACCAAGTCGATCGTCCTCGGCCTGATCATCCTGGCCACCGCCGGACTTTTCGTACCTCTGCATATCCAGCATCCGGTGTGGATGCTGACCTTCCTGGTGCTGACCGCCGTCACCTTCAGCCTGTTCGGCTTCATCATCGGCATCTGGGCCGACGGCTTCGAGAAGCTGCAGATGATCCCGATGCTGGTGGTGACGCCGCTGACCTTCCTCGGCGGCAGCTTCTATTCCGTGAACATGCTGCCGTCGGGCTGGCGCACCATCACGCTGCTCAATCCCGTGGTCTATCTGATCTCCGGCTTCCGCTGGAGCTTCTACGAGATCGCCGATGTCAGCGTCGGGCTCAGCCTCGGCATGACCGCGGGCTTCCTGATCGCCTGCATGGTGATCGTGGCCTGGATCTTCCGGACCGGCTACCGGCTGAAGAACTGACTCGCGAAGGCAACCGTTCCGGGGCGCTCGCGCGCCTCCGGAATGACAGCCACCGCCTCAGTAGCAGTGGAAGTGGCCGTGGCGGTAATAGCCGCGGCAGCGGTGGCCGCGGCGATAGCCGCGATCCGGGATGCCGAACACACCCTTGACCGCGCCCATGGCGCCACCGACACCGGCGCCGACGGCGCCGCCAACCACGCCGCCCACTGGGCCGCCGATCCGGTTCCCCTCATGGGCGCCCTCGTGAGCGCCGCGGACGATGCCCTGGGCATGGCCGGCTTGGGGGCCTGCGACCAGCGCCAAAGCGAGGGCTGCGGCCGCAAGCAAGGGCCGCGCGGAGAGGCCGGCGGGGACGACGTCCGCAATCTTAACCTTGGTGTTGTTCATCTGGATTCCTTGATGCGCGGCGCGAATGCGTCACTGGGCGGGATTGTGAAACGCCCATGCGGCCAGATGGTTGCGCCAAAGCATGATCTATTGCCCCGGCCAGTTGGGGCCGATGTCGCAGCCTGCTCGCGAAAATGTCAGTCCGCCGTGACAGGCCAGCCCGGCTTCGGCCTTGTTTGCGCCGCGCGCGGGATTAACGATGCATCAGGTCCGCGACTGGAACCAAGTTCGGATTCCGTGCATATTGGTTGCGGGGACGGAGAGCCGCGGCTTTGTGGTCAGGCCTGGAGGCCAAAGGTAAAATGCGTTCGTTCCTCATTGCGTTCACTTCCGTGATGCTTTTCACCGCCGGCGCCGCCCAGGCCAAGGTCGATATCACCATCGACAAGGACAATCAGCAAATGACCGTCGCGGTCGACGGCGTCGCGCGCTATCACTGGCCGGTCTCGAGCGGCATCCCCTCGCGCGAAACGCCGAACGGCACCTTCCGCGCCTTCCGGATGGAAGAGGATCACTACTCCAAGGAATTCGACGACGCGCCGATGCCGCACTCGATCTTCTTCACCAAGATCGGACACGCGATCCACGGTACCGACTCGGTGAACCGCCTCGGCACACCGGCCTCGCATGGCTGCGTGCGGCTGTCGCGCGACAACGCATCGACGCTCTACGCCCTGGTCCAGAAGGAAGGCGTGCTCAACACCACGGTGACGCTGACCGGCTCGGCGCAGGTCGCGCTGGCGCGCAATCCGCGCGGGCGCAACGGCACCGCCGTCGCCCGCCGCGCGCCGCAGGAAGAGCAGTACGGCACCGCCGCCGCCGGCGACCCGGTCGTCCTGACACCGCAGCCGCGCGAATATCCGGCGCAGGCCCGCGCCGACGACGGCTACATCTATCCGGCCGACGGCAGCTCGACCGCGCAGCGCTACCCGGCGCCGCCGTCAAGCCGTCGCGTCTACGACGCGCAGGCCTATGGCCAGCAGCAATACTACGGCAACCAGGGCTACGCGGCGGCGCCGCAGGGCACCTATCAGCCGCGGCCGTACTACCAGCAGCAGCGCAGCTTTTACGGCAACAACTATCAGGACTGAGTAGCTCTCCTGATCCGCCGACGGCGCCGCAGCGAGCGCGCCGTCGGTTCACGCTCTCCTCACCCGCTTGTGACCGTCGCAAAAGGCCCGCGCCGCCCTGCGCCGTGGCCCGTCGTCGCGCCGTCATCTGATTGTAAGATTAGCCCGATATTCGGCGGCAAGAGCGCCCGCCCGGCCCCTGGAGGCCGATTCACGCGGAATGCCCCATGAAACCAGGGCGAGAAGCGCGGGTCGCGTAGGCAATATCAGAGGTCGACATGAAACGGGGCATCATTGTCCTTTGCCTGTGCATCGTGGCGATGGCCGGCTATTTCACGACAGACAAATGGGCCATCCGTCACACGACGCTGACGTTCCACGACGTCCTGCGCGACGATCGCGACGTCACGGTCGAGGTCGCGGTGCGGCGCGACCGCGAAATGCAGGCGATGGCCGAGATGATCGAGCTGCCGGTCGCGATCCTGAGCCACGGCAACACCGTCAGGAACACCGAGTACTCATTCCTCACCAATGTGTTCGCGTCACGCGGCTACCTCGTGGTCAGCATTCAGCACGATCTGGACACCGACGCGCCGATGGTGACCAAGGTCGGCGAGGAATATGTCGGCCGCCGCATGCAATATAATCGCGGCGTCTTCAACATCATGTATGCGATCGACGAGCTGAAGAAGCTCTATCCGAACGCAAACTATCGCGCGCTGACCTTGATCGGCCACTCCAACGGCGGCGACATCTCGATGTTCTTCGCCAGGCAGCATCCCGACCTGGTCAAGAAGGTCGTGACGCTGGACAATCTGCGCGTCCCCTTCATCACCGACCGCAAGATCAAGATCCTGTCGTTCCGCTCCAGGGACCCGGTGTTCAAGGCCGACCCGGGCGTCGTGCCTGACGATGAGACCTGCGCCAGACTCGGCATCAAGGTGGTCAGAACCGAATTCCAGCACAACGACCTCAGCGACCGCGGCCCCGACAGCGCGAAATCGTCGATCCAGGCGGGCGTGGAGCAATTCCTCGACGAGGACGCCGGCGAGACCACGCCGACGATGCCGCTGCTCGCCGCTTCGACACCCGCCTCCGCGACAACAGCACCGGAGAAAAAATAGCCCTCGCGGTGACGTTGGCTGGCGCTCTCCGATGCTGCCGGGCAGTGCTTACGCACGCGCGCTGCGGTGGGCCCTGGCAACGAGCCAGATCGCCGAAAGCAGGAAATAGAACGCGCCGAATCCCGCATAGGGAGCGACGTCCAGAATCGTCGGCGCGACGGTGCCGATCGATCGGCTGATCATGTAGCCGCCGGCCAGTGCCGACTGCGCACCACTTAGGATCATCGCCCATTGCGCGCCAACGTCACGCCAGCGCCTGACGCCGGTGGACAGTTGCAGCACTCCGGCGAGGATCGCCCAAACCCCGAACACCGCCAGAACGGCATAGGTGTCGCGGCTGACCGCCACGATCACGGCGAGCGCCGTGACGGTGCTGACCACGACATTCAATACCTGGGATGGGTTGGCCTTCAGCCCGCCGTTGACCCGCCCGTCAGCCAGATTGGCGATGGCGTCCCATGCCGGGTAGATCACCAGCAGGAACGCGGCAGGGCCCGCTTGTCCGCTGAAAAGCACGGCGGCGGCGACCCAGGCGCTCGAGAAGATCGCGCGCCCGAAGTAGTAGGATTGCAGCCAGCTGGATTGAGCCGAAACTCGGCTTTGCATTGATTGACTCCTATGTTTATCTATCTACTAGTAGGTAGATACACAGCTCAGGTCAATCGGGCGCCGGGACACGTTGTTGTGTCGAACAGGCGCGCTGCCCCGCCTTGACAACTTACCTACCGGAAGGTAGGCGCCGCTATGAGCTCAATGATTTCGACCTCCGAGCGGATTCTCGACGTCGCGCAGTCTCTCATCGTGGCTGGCGGCTATAACGGGTTCAGCTATGCCGACATCTCGGATGCGATCGGCATCAGGAAGGCGAGCATCCACCACCACTTCCCGACCAAGGCCGAACTGGTTTCGGCGCTGGTCGATCGCTACCGGCAGGAGACGGAGCTGGGCCTGAGGTCCCTTCGGGAGGAGTCCGCCGACCCTGCCGACCAACTGCAGTCCTATGTGAACTTCTGGCAGGGATGCATTCAAGACGCCTCGCTGCCGTTCTGCGTCTGCGCGATGCTTGCCGGCGAGATGCCGATGTTGCCTGACGAGGTCGCATCGCGCGTCCGCGCCCATTTCGATCATCTCGCGGGATGGCTTACGTCGGTGCTGCAGGCTGGCGCAGAGCAGCGCCTGTTCCGATTGGACAAGCAGCCGGAAGATGAGGCCCAGACGCTGATGGCGTCGGTTCACGGAGCGATGCTTTCTGCGCGGGCTTTCAACGCCCCCGAACTGTTCACCGCGATCGTCAGCTCCCAGATCGCGAAGCTGCTGGACCGCTAGAGCCTACTGCTCACCGTCGCGCAGGCGCCGGTAGACTGCGCCCAGCACGTTCGAATAGTCGTCGGTCCAGACCCGCTGCTTCTCGTTGGCGTCGGTCTCGGTCCAGACATCCGACGATGCGAGCTTGCCGACATCGGCGTCCTCGCGCGCGGAGACCACGACCGAGGTCGAGAAGATGTATTCGTTGTCGCGCCCGGAATCCTCGCTGTAGACCCAGCTTTTCATGTCGTTGGCATCGGCGATGCCGACCACGACGCTGGCAAGTTCGAGATGCCGGTTGGAGACGTGCATCACGACCGCGCCCTGCGGCGCCAGCTTCTCCTTGTAGATCGCCATCGCCTCCTCGGTCGCCAGATGGATCGGGATCGCGTCCGACGAATAGGCGTCGACGATGATGAGATCGTAGACGCCGTCCGGCTCCCTGGCGAAGGTCAGCCGCGCGTCGCCGATCACAGGCTTCAGGTTCGGCTCGCAGCTCTGGATGTAGGTGAAGTATTTCGGGTCGCGCGCGGTATCGACCATCGACTGGTCGATCTCGAAGAACCGCCAGTCCTCGCCGGGGGCCGAGGCGCAGGTCAGCGTCCCCGAGCCGAGGCCGATGACAGCCACTTTCAGCGGCGCGCCCTTGCGCTCGCGCATTGCGGTGATGGCCTGCCCGATGCCGCCATCCTTGTGATAGTAGCTGATCGGCTCCGGCTTTCCGGTGACCGGCGTGCCGTCGTCGTTCTTGAACTTCTCGGCGCCGTGGATCGTGGTGCCGTGCATCAGCACGTGATATTGCCCGTTCGGCGTCACCACGATCTTGTGCACGCCGAAGAAGCTGCGCACGGTTTCGACGCGGCCGTCGTCCGATGGATAGGCGCGCAGCACCACCAGCGCGACCGCGACGGTGGCGAAGATCTTCCAGCGATTGGCATTCAGTGCGAGCGCGAGCAGCGCCGAGAGCACGCCGACCGCGCCGATCACCCACACCCGGTGGTCGTCGAACCAGTTGAAGATGTCGCCGGCCGAATAGCTCGGCGCGATCAGCGCCACCGCCAGCACCGCAAGGAACGGCCAGTACCAGGCGCTCCAGCGCGGCAGGCGCTCCGCGCCGCCGGGCGGACGGCACAGCGCCGCGAGCGCCAGCAGGATCGGATACTCGGCGATCCACGAGAAGGTGAACGGCGCGATCAGCCCCGCGAACAGGCCGCCGACCATGCCGCCGAACGACAGCGCGACATAGAAGCCGGTGAGATATTTCGCCGCCGGGCGGGTGCGCGCAAGCTCGCCATGGCAGGCCATCGCGATGATGAAGAAGCAGAGCTGATGGCCGCCGAGCGTGAGCAGCAGGTTCTGCTCGCCGCCGACCGCGAGAAGAATAACCACGCCGGCAATCGCCAGCGGCTGCGCCAGCAGCATCCATTTGTGCGGCAGCAGCGGCCGCGACTGGAACACCAGCACCCAGGTCAACAGATACAGCGACAGCGGCAGCACCCAGAGCAAGGGAGCGGCCGCGACGTCGGTCGAGATATGCGCGGTCACCGCGATCAGCAGGCCGGACGGCACGGCAGCCAGGAAGATCCAGCGCGCCCGCCGCGACCAGGACGGCGCCGGCGCATTGGCATCATCGGCTTGCATATCGAGCGCGGCGGCATAGGCCGGCGATCGCAACAGCAGCACGCCGCAGCTTGCGATCAGAACGATCAGCAGGCCATAGCCGCCGGTCCAGATCAGGTTCTGGGTGCGCAACGTGAACATCGGCTCGAGCAGCACCGGATATGACAGCAGCGCCAGGAAGCTGCCGATGTTCGAGGACGCATAGAGAAAATACGGGTCGGGACCGTTGGGGTGGCCGGTGCGCACGAACCAGGCCTGCAGCAGCGGATTGTTGGCGGCGAGCGCGAAGAACGGCAGGCCGATCGAGACCGCGAACAGGCCGAGCAGCCAGACCGCATAGCCCGAGGTCGGCGGCTCGCCCCAGCCGCTTTTGATCGAGAGCGGCAATGTCAGCAGCGCGACGACGAGCAGCACGAGATGCACCGCGATCGGAATGATGCGGCTGTTCAGCTTCATCAGCAGATGCGCATAGGCATATCCGCCGAGCAGCAGCGACTGGAAGAACACCATCGCCACCGACCACACCGCCGGCGAGCCGCCGAGCCGCGGCAGCACCATCTTGGTGAACAGCGGCTGCACCGAGAACAGCAACAGCGCGCTGACGAAGATCGCGGCAGTGTAGACAACCAGCACCAGCCGGTTTCGCGAGGCGGACGGCTCAGATGTCATGAAAGCTCCGGCATGGACCCCGGCGGGCGCCGGAGGCGGACGGTCCGGCGCACCGCACCGGAGGATTTGAACTGAGCATACGGCAGTATCACGAACAAGAAATCGCGGTCACGCGGACTTGACGGCACCGCGCTGCGGCGCCACAGCACGTTGGATCTACCGGATTTAAGAGCGCGATCGTTGGATAACCCGGTTTCGACTTTCCCGGATCATGCTCTAATCACTCCTTGTTGAAGCGGACATGAACGAAACAGACGTCGTCATCATCGGTGCGGGGCACAACGGCCTCACCTGCGCGGCCTATCTCGCGATGGCGGGGCTCAAGGTCAGGGTCGTCGAGCGCCGCAAGGTGGTCGGCGGCGCCGCCGTCACCGAAGAGTTTTGTCCGGGCTTCCGCAATTCGGTCGCCGCCTACACCGTGAGCTTGCTCAACCCGCAGATCATCTCCGACCTGAAACTTGCCGATCACGGCCTCAAGGTCGTCGAACGCCGCGCGCAGAACTTCCTGCCCGCACCCGACGGCAGTTATCTGCTGACCGGCGAAGGCCGCACCCAGCAGTCGGTCGAGAGACTGAGCCAGCGGGATGCGGCAACGATCGGCGTGTTCTCGGGGGAACTCGAAGCCATCGCCGACGTGCTGCGCCAGTTCGTGCTGCGCGCGCCGCCGAACCTCGTCGAGGGCTTCGGCCTCGGCGCAATGGGTGAGGCCTTCAACGCGCTCGGTGCCGCCAATATCCTGCGCCGGCTGTCGCTCGAGCAGCAGCGCAATCTGCTCGACCTGTTCACGCGCTCGGCCGGCGAGATGCTCGACGAGCGTTTCGAGAACGACCTCGTCAAGGCGCTGTTCGGCTTCGATGCCATCGTCGGCAACTATGCCAGCCCCTACGCGGCCGGCTCGGCCTATGTGATGCTGCACCATGCGTTCGGCGAAGTGAACGGCAAGAAGGGTGTCTGGGGCCACGCGATCGGCGGCATGGGCGCGATCACCCAGGCGATGGCAAGCGCCGCGCGCAGCCATGGTGTCGAGATCGAAACCGATGCTGGTGTCCGCGAGGTGATCGTCGAGATGGATCGCGCTACCGGCGTCATCCTCGACAATGGCGAGACGGTGCGCGCCAGATATGTCGTCTCCAACGTCAACCCGAAGCTGCTCTACACGCGGCTGGTGCCGGAGGGCGCGCTGGCAACCGAATTCCGCACGCGCATCGGGCGATGGCAGAACGGCTCCGGGACGTTCAGGATGAACGTGGCGCTTGATACCCTGCCCTCGTTCACCGCGCTGCCCGGCCCGGGCGATCACCTCACCGCGGGGATCATCATCGCGCCTGGTCTCGGCTACATGGATCGCGCCTGGCGCGATGCGCGCGAATTCGGCTGGAGCCGCGCGCCCGTCGTCGAGGTGCTGATCCCCTCGACGCTCGACGACAGTTTGAGCCCGCCGGGTCAGCATGTCGCGAGCCTGTTCTGCCAGCACGTCGCGCCGCAATTGCCCGATGGCAAATCATGGGACGACCATCGCGAAGAGGTCGCCGACCTCATGATCGCAACCGTCGATGACTACGCCCCCGGCTTCGCGGGCAGTGTGATCGGCCGCCAGATCCTGTCGCCGCTCGACCTCGAGCGGCAGTTCGGCCTGCTCGGCGGCGACATCTTCCACGGCGCGCTGACGCTGAACCAGCTGTTCTCGGCGCGTCCCATGCTCGGCCATGCCGATTACCGCGGACCGCTGCGCGGTCTCTACCATTGCGGTTCCGGCGCCCATCCCGGCGGCGGGGTCACCGGCGCCCCCGGCCACAACGCCGCGCGGGCCGTCCTCGCCGACCATCGCGCGCTGTTCGCATAGAGCAGAGGGCGCATCGCGCGCCGCGGTCAGGGCTTGGCCAAGCTGTGGACAGGCCTGTTGAGAAGCTGTGGGTCGACCGTGGTCAGAGGTGGTGTGCCTTGGCGGGACAATCGGTGAGCATCCCGGTGGACGGCCTGTGGAACGGAAAGCCGACAACCCCGGAACAACGCGCTGGACGCCTTGTAGACAGGGTACGTGCGGCTCTGTGGACAACCTGTCAAAAAGAAAACACCGGGCCTCGTTGTGCCCGGTGCTTGCTCGAGAACGCCGTCTGCGAAGTTACTTGAGCGAACTGGCGACCGTGTTGAACGTCCCGCTCAAGTTCGTGCCGACGCCATTCACCGCGGCGATGATGGCGATGGCGATGCCGGTCGCAATCAGTCCGTACTCGATGGCGGTCGCACCGGATTCATTCTTCAAGAACCTAACGAAAAGAGTCTTCATTGCAGCCCTGCCCTGGGTTGTGATGCCTTGGAACGAAGGGTATTCCCGAGTTCCGCCTCCGTAGTAGTACGGCAACATCTAAGGTTGTCTGAATCGGGAACCTATCAATTCTCGCGATATTCGATTGAATCCGGCTTGAAACTTTAACGAAAACCGCGCTACCGGCCTCCGATGACCCCGTCCACACACCGCGCCAGCATCACCCTTTCAGACGAACAGTCCGCAAAACGCGTGGTCGACGCGCTTTCCGAGATGTTTTTCGAGGATCAGGCGGCTTTTGCGGCCTTCGAACGGCCCGACGCCCGTTGGGACGTCACGGTCCACTTTGCCGAGGCGCCGGACCAGGCCTTGCTGCGCGAGCTGGTCGGCCAGGTGGTAACGCGGCAGGATGTCGCATCGACTTTTTTGGTATTTGACACCGTCGAGGCGAAGGACTGGGTCAAGGCCAGCCTGGAAGATTTGGTCCCGGTCGCGGCCGGCCGGTTCATCGTCCACGGCCAGCATGACCGGCACAAGATACCGCCAAACAAGCTCGGGATCGAGATCGAAGCAGCGCTCGCCTTCGGCACCGGCCATCACGGCACCACCCGCGGCTGCCTGCTGCTGCTCGACCACGTGCTGAAGGCCCATCAGCCCCGCCGGGTGCTCGATCTCGGCACCGGGACCGGCGTGCTGGGGATCGCCGCCGCCAAGGCCCAGCATCGCAGGGTGTTGGCGAGCGACATCGACCCGCCGTCTGTCAAGGTCGCCGAGGAGAACGCCCGGCTGAACGGGGCAGGGCATCTGGTGGATGTGATCCGTGCCACCGGCTTTGCGTCGCCGCGGTTTGCCGAGGACGGGCCGTTCGATCTGGTGCTCGCCAACATCCTCGCCAATCCGCTGCGCCAGCTGGCGGGGCCGATGACCCGGCACCTCGCATCGTCCGCGCAAGTCATCCTGTCGGGCTTGCTGACGCATCAGGCGCCGGCGGTCATTGCCGCCTATCGCGCCCGCGGGCTGGTGCCGCTGCGGCATCTGAAGATCGAGGGCTGGAGCAGCCTGCTGCTGCGCTCAGTCAGGTGAAATGACCGCGACCGGCAGACAGTGCGGCGACTGCACGCTCTGCTGCAAGGTGATGGCGATCGAGGAACTTGCGAAGCCGGCCAACGCATGGTGTGCGCATTGCAGGCCGGGGCGCGGCTGCCGGATCTACCCAAGCCGGCCGGCGGAGTGCCGCGCGTTCAGCTGCGTCTGGCTGGTCAACGAGCTGCTGGAGGAGCACTGGAAGCCTTCCCGATCGAAGCTTGTCCTGACCACGTCCGACGACGGCCTCGAGGTCAGATGCGATCCGGGCTTCCCGGATGCCTGGCGCAGGGAGCCGTTTCGCAACGAGCTCAGGGAATGGGCGATATCCGGCGAGCCGCTCGACATGACCGTCGTCGTGATCGTCGGTCAGCGCATGACGCTGCTGACGCCGGAGCGCGAATTCGATCTGGGTGTCGTCGGCCTCGATGAGCGGATCGTGCGCGAACTCGAGGGCACCAGGGTCGTCAATGTAACCGTGGAGAAGGCGTCCGACCTCGCACGGTTAGCGCGATCCTTGGATTAGCTATTCGGGTGCTGCGGAATCGCGGCCGGCCGTCTCGGCCTTGTCCTGACCGGCTGCGCGCCTGGCGCGCGCCGCGACCAAACGGTCAAGCATCTGCACGATAACGCCACGTTGCTTCTGCTCGATCGGCGCAATCGGCCCGCGACGGACCGGCGGCGAGATCTTCTCAAACGTGAATGCAGGCATCGTGCATCTCCTCACCGTTGAGTTGAGACACTCCTGGACACCCCCCGTACACTTGACCGGCGACGGTGGACATCGTCCAGTCACTTCAACTATGCCATGATTCAAGCATAAGTAATGCCAAAAATGTGGTCATGCCTCAGCGCGTCGGCGCGAAGATCATGCTGCATCCGAAGAGAGTGCAAAGGCGATGTTCGAAGCCCATTTCCAGACGTTCGAAGAGCCCGAAGGCGGCGTGGCGCTGACCGCGCGCTTAAGTGCACTGCGCGAGGAATTGGCGCGGCGCAAGCTGACCGGGTTTTTGGTTCCGCGCGCCGATCAGCAGCAGAATGAGTATGTTGCGGCGTCCGAGGAGCGGCTTGCCTGGCTGACCGGCTTCACCGGATCGGCTGGGCTCGCGGTCGTGCTGAGCAAGGAAGCCGCCCTGTTCGTCGACGGGCGCTACACACTACAGGCCGGCAAGCAGGTCGATCGCAAGGCCTGGCAGGTCGAGCCGCTGGTCGATCCGCCGCCGGAGCATTGGCTGACCCGGCATCTGGCAGCCGGCGACCGCCTAGGATTTGACCCATGGCTGCACACTTCTGCGGCAGCCGAACGGCTGGCGGCCGCCTGCGCCAAGGCCGGCGCCGAGCTGGTCGCCGTCGACGGCAACCCGGTCGATACGGTCTGGCACGAACGGCCGGCGCCGCCGCTCGGCCCGGTCGCGATCCACGGCGCGCAGTTTTCCGGCGAGATCGAGGCCGAGAAGCTGAAGCGCATCCGGCTCGAGATCGACAAGCTCGGTGTCGATGCGCTGGTGCTCTCCGACAGCCACGCGGTGGCCTGGACCTTCAACATCCGCGGCGCCGACGTCTCGCATACGCCGCTGCCGCTGTCCTACGCGTTGGTGCCGAAGGAAGGCCGGCCGCTGGTGTTCATCGATCACCGCAAGCTGTCCAACGCGACCCGCGACCATCTCGAGCAATCCGCCAATGTCGAGGAGCCGGCGGCGCTGACGCTAAAACTGACCGAGTTCGCCAAGCGCGGCGCATCGATCGCACTCGACAGCGCGACCGCGGCAGACGCGTTGAGCCGCCTGATCGCCGGCGCCGGCGGCAAGCCGGTGCGCGGCAGCGATCCGGTCAGCCTGCTGAAGGCGGTCAAGAACCTCACCGAGATCGACGGCACGCGCACCGCGCACCAGCGCGACGCGGTGGCGCTCGTGCGCTTCCTCGCCTGGATCGACCGCGAGGCGCCATCGGGTCACCTCACCGAGATCGACACCGTCGAGGCGCTGGAAACCTTCCGCCGCCAGACCGGCGCGCTGAAGGACGTCTCGTTCCCGACCATCGCCGGCACCGGGCCGAACGGCGCCATCGTGCATTATCGCGTGACGCGCAAGAGCAATCGCCGCATCGCGCCCGGCGATCTGCTGCTGATCGATTCCGGCGCGCAATATGAGGACGGCACCACCGACGTCACCCGCACCATCGCGATCGGCCAGCCGACCGACGAGATGCGTGACCGCTTCACCCGCGTGCTGCGCGGCCATATCGCGATCGCCCGCGCGATCTTCCCCGACGGCACCACCGGCGCGCAGCTCGACAGCTTCGCGCGGCAACATCTCTGGCAGGCCGGGATCGATTTCGAGCACGGCACCGGCCACGGCGTCGGCAGCTATCTCAGCGTCCATGAAGGGCCGGCGCGGATTTCCAAGCTCGGCACTACGCCGCTGAAGCGCGGCATGATCCTGTCCAACGAGCCCGGCTACTACAAGACCGACGCCTACGGCATCAGGATCGAGAACCTCGAACTGGTGATCGGCACCGACATTGCCGGCGCCGAGAAGCCGGTCAACGCATTCGAGACGCTGACGCTGGCGCCGATCGATCGCCGCCTGATCGAGGTGCGCATGCTGAGCGAAGGCGAGTTGAGCTGGCTCAACGACTACCATGCCCGCGTCGCGCGTGTGGTGCGTCCGCATCTCGACGACAACGCCACCAAGCTGTGGCTGGACGAGGCGACGGCGGCGCTGAAGTAGCAGCGCAAGCATCGTTCCACACACTCGACGTCGTCCCGGCGAAAGCCGGGACGACAGTGTAGATGTTGCGCGAGACGAAACTCCACCGCCTTCGCCTCCCGAAATGCATGGGCGTATGCCGAAACACACGTATTCCGCGCGAACGGGCACGCTACAGTCTTTCCACAATGCTGGATCGGACCTGAATGCACGGCGTGATGGGCAAGCCGCCCGGCGCGGCCCAAGACAACATCAAAGACAACGACATCGCGACATCGAAGGTCATGCTGCTGATGCTCGTCGTGATGACGGGCGTCGCGCCGATCTCGCTCTATATGCTGGTTCCGGCGCTGCCGGTGCTGGCGACCACATTCGGCCGCGACATCGGAATCGCGCAGATGACCGTGTCGCTCTACATGGTCGGCATCGCGCTCTCGCAGCTGATCATGGGACCGCTGTCCGACAAGTTCGGCCGCCGCCCGGTGCTGCTCGCGGGCCTCGGCCTGATGGTGGTGGCCGGCATCGGCTCTGACTTCGCCGAGACCTTGCCGCAACTGATCGCGGCGCGCTTCTTCCAGGCGCTCGGCGGCGCCAGCGGCATGGTGATCAGCCGCGCCATCATCCGCGATCTCTATCCGCGCGAGCGGGTCGGCGCCATGATCAGCCTCGTCGTCGCCGCGCTGATGATCGCGCAGATGGTGAGCCCGCTGACCGGCGGTTTGCTGGAGACCACATTCGGCTGGCGCGCGATCCTCTATCTCATCACCGCGGCATCGCTGATCACCACGATCTTCATCGCGCTGGCGCTGCCCGAAACCCGCCGCGACCGCGCCGACAGCTCCAGCTTCCGCGGCGATCTTGGCAGGCTGATGCGAAGCCGCGCCTTCGTCGGCTATCTGCTGTGCCAGGTGCTGGCCTCGCAGATCATCTTCGCCTTCGCCGGCGGCGGTCCCTATATCGTGGTGACCCAGATGGGCCGCAGCAGCGCCGAATACGGCGCGTGGTTCGCGATGACGGGGTTCGGCTACTTCATCGGCAATCTGCTGTGCGTGCGCTTCGCGCCGCGGCACTCGCTGGAGAAGCTGATCTGGTTCGGCCTCGCACTGCAGGTCGGCGGCAGCCTGCTGAACCTGATCTGGAGTTTCGCCGGGCTGAACCAGGCGCCGCTCTGGCTGTTCGGCACCCAGATGATCGCGATGGTCGCCAATGCCTTCGTGATGGCGAACTCCGCCGCCGGCGCTATCAGCATCCGCCCCGAGGCCGCCGGCACCGCCTCCGGCGCCATGGGCTTCCTGCAGCAGGGCATCGGTTCGCTGATCTCGCAGTTCGGCGCCTATCTCGGCGGCCACTCCACCACGACGCTGCCGCTGACATCGGCGCTCTTCGCGATCTCGCTCGCCTGCGCCTGCACCATGATCTTCGTCGTGCCGCGGCGGAACGTGGTGGTAAGCGAGGAGCTGATCGCGCAGGCCGAGGAGGATGAGCAGGGAATGATGTGAGGCGCGCGCAACACGCGCCCCCATTCTCTCATCGTCATCCCCGCGCCTGCGGGGATCCAGTACGCCGCGGCCTGTCCGCTCAACAATAACTGTCTCTGGAATACTGGGTCCCCCGCTTTCGCGGAGGACGACAGCGGCAAGTGCGGCGGCGCCGCGCCTTACTCTCCGATCAGCTTGAGCCACTCGTCTTCTGTCAGCACGGTGACGCCGTGTTTCTGGGCATCCGTCAATTTCGAGCCCGCACCGGGTCCCGCAATTAGGTAATCTGTCTTCTTAGACACAGAGCTGGCGGCCTTCGCGCCGAGCCTCTCGGCGTTAGCTTTGGCCTCGTCACGCGTCATCTTTTCCAGCGTCCCACTGAAAACCACGGTTTTCCCAGAGATCGCCGAATTGCTCTTCGGCTTCTCGGCGTCGATGATCTCGTCGAGCTCCTTGGTCAGCCGTTCGACGATGCCGCGATTATGGCTCTCGCCGAAATAGTCCGCGATGCTCTTGATCACGGTGTCGCCGATCTGGTCGAGCGCATCCATCTCGGCGATGGCCTCCTCGTCGCCCTTGGCGACCTTGAGGCAGGCATCGTGGAACGCATCCCATGAGCCGTAGCCGCGCGCAAGCGCCAGCGCGGTGGTCTCGCCGACATGGCGCATGCCGAGTGCATAGATGAAGCGCTCCAGCCCGATCCGGCGGCGGCTGTCGATCGCGGCGAACAGATTGCGCACCGAAGTCTCGCCATAGCCCTCGATGTCCTCGAGCTTCAGCTTCGCGTTGCGCTTCGGCAGCGTGAAGATGTCGGCGGGCTCCTTGACCCAGCCCTCGTCGAAGAAATATTGCAGCTGCTTCACGCCGAGGCCGTCGATGTCGAACGCCCGTCGCGACACGAACAGAATGAGGTGCTCGATCTTCTGGAACGGACAAGCAAACTCGCCGCTGCAGCGCAGCCGCGAGCCCTCCTCGCCGGTCGCGGTCTCCTCGCGCACAACGTCGGTGTGCAGCGGGCACGGGCACTTCTTCGGAAAGTGGAACTCCTTCGCGCTCTTCGGCCGCTTGTCGATCACGACATCGACGACCTGCGGGATCACGTCGCCGGCGCGCTGGATCACCACCGTGTCGCCGATCCTGATGTCGCGGCCCTCGCGTAGCACCTCGCCCTTGTTGCCGATGCCCTTGATGTAATCCTCATTGTGCAGCGTGACGTTCTGCACAATCACGCCGCCGACACCGACCGGCTCGAGCTTACCGACCGGCGTGAACGAGCCGGTACGCCCGACCTGGATCTCGATGTCGCGCAGCACGGTCATGGCGCGCTCGGCCGGGAATTTGTGCGCGATCGCCCAGCGCGGCGTGCGCGAGACGAAGCCGAGCCGCTCCTGCCAGTCGATGCGATCGACCTTGTAGACGACGCCATCGATGTCGTAGTCGAGCTCGGCGCGCTGCTCCTCGATCTTGCGATGGAAGGCGATCAGCTCGTCGACCGAGTGGCACAATTTGGTCAAGGGGTTGGTCTTGAAGCCGCAGCGCTCGAACCAGTGGATCATGCCGGTCTGGGTCTCTTCCGGCATCGCACTCATCTCGCCCCAGGCGTAGGCGAAGAAACCGAGCGGCCGCGAGGCGGTGATACCAGGATCCTTCTGCCGCAGCGAGCCGGCCGCGGAATTGCGCGGATTGGCGAAGATGGTGCCGCCTTCGGCTTTCTGCCGCTCGTTCAGTGCCAGGAACGCCTTCTTCGTCATATAGACCTCGCCGCGCACCTCGCAGATCTCGGGCACGTTGCGGCCCTTGAGCTTCTGCGGCACATCCTCCAGCGTGCGGATGTTCGCGGTCACGTCCTCGCCTTCGGCGCCGTCGCCGCGCGTCGCCGCAGTGACGAGTTCGCCGCCCTCGTAGCGCAGCGACATCGAGAGCCCGTCGATCTTCGGCTCGGCCGAGAAATCGATCTTGTCGTCCGGCAGCTTCAGGAAGCGTGTGATGCGTCCGACGAAATCGACCACGTCAGCTTCCGCAAACGCGTTGTCGAGCGACAGCATCGGGACGGAATAGCGGACCTTCTTGAAGCGCCCCGACGGCGCGGCACCGACCTTCTGCGAGGGCGATTCCGCGGTGACGAATTCAGGGAAGCGTTTCTCGATCGCGTTGTAACGCTGCCGCAGCGCGTCGTATTCGGCATCGGTGACGCTGGGCGCGTCGTCCTGATAATAGCGCTTGTCGTGGCCTTCGAGCTCGAGCGCAAGCCGCATGTGCTCGACCTTGGCCTGGGCCTTGGTGAGCTTGTCGACGTCGACCAGCGCTTTCGTCGCCTTGGCGGCCATGGGCAGACTAGCTCGCCGCCCTGAGCAGCCGTTCCGCCGCAGCCCTCGCCTCCGCGGTGATCTCGGCGCCGGCCAGCATGCGCGCGATCTCCTCGCGGCGGTGGTCGGCGGCGAGCGCGTTGACGCGGGTGGCGACCCGCTTGCCCTTGTCGAGCGCATCCTTGGAGATCAACAGATGCTGACTTGCGCGGGCTGCGACCTGCGGCGCATGCGTCACCGCCATCACCTGCACCTTGCCGGCGAGGCGTGCCAGCCGCGAGCCGATCGCATCCGCCACCGCGCCGCCGACGCCGGTGTCGATTTCGTCGAACACCAAAGTCGGCGCCGAGCCGCGATCGGCCAGCACGACCTTCAGCGCCAGCAGGAAGCGCGACAGCTCGCCGCCGGAGGCGACCTTCATCATCGGCCCCGGCTTGGTGCCCGGATTGGTCTGCACCCAGAACTCGACGCGGTCGATGCCCTGCGGCCCCGGCGCGGCGGCATTGGCCTCGACCTGGGTCATGAATTTCGCACGCTCGAGCTTGAGCGGCGCGAGCTCGGCATTGACGGCCTTGTTGAGCTTCTCGGCCGCCTTGGTGCGCGCCGCCGACAGCTTTGCCGCCGCAGCGGCATAGCGCTTGTCGGCCTCAGCGGCGGCCGCTTCCAGCTTCTTCAGCTGATCGGCGCCGGCATCGATCAGCGCGACGTCATCAGCGTATTGCGCCGCCAGCGCCGCCAGCAGATCGACCGGCGTCGAATATTTGCGCGAGGCTGCGCGCAGCGCGAACAGCCGTTCCTCGATGCGCTCGAGCTCGGCCGGATCGAAATCGGTCGCCGCCAGTGCCGCGTGGAGATGCTGGTCGGCCTCTTCCAGCGCGTTGATCGCGATATCGATCGCCCTGACCGCCGGCTCGATCAGGCTGGGCGCATTGGCAGCACGCCGCTCCAGCCGCCGTACTGCCGCGGACAGGGCCGACACCGGCGAATGCGAGCCGCCGATCGCCTCCTGCGCCTCGCGCAGATCGGTCGCGACCTTCTCGCCCTGCATCATGGTGGTGCGGCGGTTGGCGAGCTCGGTCTCCTCGCCCTCCTTCGGCGCCAGCGTCTTCAGCTCCTGGGAGGCGTGGCGCAGATAGTCGGCCTCGCGCGCGGCGCGCTCCATGCCGGCGCGATGCCCGTCGAGATCGGCGTTGGCGGTCCGCCTGATTTCCCACAGCGCTTCCAGCGCGGCGACGTCCTTCTCTTGGCCGGCGAAGGCGTCGAGCAGCTGGCGGTGGGTGGAGGCGTCGACCAAAGCGCGCTCGTCGTGCTGGCCGTGGATCTCGACCAGAGCCGCGCCGACCGCCCTCAGGGTCTGCACGCTGATCGCCTGGTCGTTGATGAAGGCGCGGGTGCGGCCGTCGGCGAGCTGCACGCGGCGCAGGATCATCTCGCCGGTGTCATCGAGGCCGTTCTCGGCAAGGATCCCGGCGGCAGGATGCCCCTTAGGGACATCGAACGTGGCGGTGACCTGGCCCTGCTCGGCGCCATGGCGCACCAGTCCGGCGTCGCCGCGCCCGCCGAGCGCCAGCGCAAAGGCATCAAGCAGGATGGATTTGCCGGCGCCGGTTTCGCCGGTCAGCACCGCCAGGCCACGGGAAAATTCGATATCAAGCCGTTCGATCAGGACGATGTCACGGATCGACAGACGGGCCAGCATGCGAGGACAATTCCTAGCCGAGACCTATCTTCTTGAAGGTCCTGCTGATCCAGGATCCCTGATTCTCGCTCGGCTCGAGACCACCGGACTTTACTAGATTATACGCGTCCTTGTACCAGCGGCTGTCCGGAAAATTGTGGCCGAGCACCGCGGCGGCGGTCTGCGCCTCGCCCACGATGCCGATCGCCATATAGGCCTCGGTCAGCCGGTAGAGCGCCTCTTCGACGTGGCGCGTGGTCTGGTACTGGGTGACGACGGTCTTGAAGCGGTTGATCGCGGCGGTGTAGTCGCGCTTCTCGACGTAGTAGCGGCCGACCGCCATCTCCTTGCCGGCGAGCTGGTCGCGCGCGGCCTGGATCTTGTTCTTGGCCTGGGTGGCGTATTCGGAGGTCGGATATTTGCGCACCACCTCTTCGAGTGCCGCGATCGCCTTCTCGGTGCGGCTCTGGTCGCGCGAGATGTCCGGGATCTGGTCGAAATGCGATGCCGCGATCAGGTACTGGGCGTAGGACGCGTCCGGGCTGCCGGGATGCAGCGTCACGTAGCGGGTGGCGGAGCCGATGCAGCTGTCGTAGTCGCCTGCCTGATAGTACGAATAGGCCGACATCAGGAGCGACTTGCGCGCCCAGTCCGAATAGGGATGCTGACGGTCGACTTCCTCGAACTTCTTCGAAGCGGCCTTCAGGTCCTTCTTCTCGTTCATCATGTACAAGCCCTCATTGTAGAGCTTGTCCGCGGGCTCATCGACGAACGTGTCGTCCTTGGCCATGAACTTGTCCCACAGCGCGCCAGTGCCGCAGCCTGAGAGCGGCAATGCCAGCACGATCAGGCCCGCCGCAAAGCGCAGCGTGCGCGCGGCCTTGGTCAGGCCGGAGACGTCAGAAGAATTGCGTTGTTCGAGCGCCATACGCATTGCCGACATGAATTGTAAAACCTGACGCCTTTGATGCGGTTAACGGCGACCCCACTCCACCCATGAACCGCGATCACGGATGCAATATCTCTCGTGCCGTTGGCGCCGGATCAAGGCAGCCGCGGGCCTGCTTAACCGAAAAATGACCGTCGACCAACCGAATAGGGAGCCAATCCGCCGGGAATAAGGCGACCCGGCGACACTCACAGCCTGCTGTGGTTATTACGGAAATTGGGCCAGACCGCCTGCGGCGATCAGGACACGTCCGGACCGTAGGCCGGGGCGACGAGGCCGCCCACTGCGCTTGCACCGGCTTCGACATGGCCGCGGACCGGCCGCCGGGCGGTCTCCGATTCGACCACGCGCCAGGCGCTGCGGTCGGCGAGCAGCGCCTTCAGCACTGCGTTGTTGAGCTTGTGGCCGCCGCGGACCGAACGGTAGCTGCCGAGCAGCGGCAGGCCGGCCAGCGCCAGATCGCCGATCACGTCGAGCACCTTGTGGCGGGCGCACTCGTTGGCGTAGCGCAGGCCCTCGGCGTTGAGCAGGCGAGCCTCGTCGAACACCACGGTGTTGTCGAAGGAGGCACCGAGCGCGAAGCCAGCGCCCCAAAGCCGCGCCACGTCATTCATGCAGCCGAAGGTGCGGGCCCGCGCGACTTCGCGGCGGAAGCCTTCCGGCGACAGATCGAAGGAGTAGGTCTGGTGACCGATCACCTTGTTCGCGAAATTGATTTCGACTTCGGCGCGGAACCCGCCGGCGAACGGACGCAGCTCGCCCATCGCATCGCCGATCCTGACCTGCACCGGCTTCAGCACCTGGATGAAGCGGCGGACGCCGGGCTGGGTCACAATGCCAGCCTGATCGATGGCCGCGACAAACGCCGCAGCGCTGCCGTCCATGATCGGAACTTCAGCAGCGTCGACTTCGATCGTGGCGTTGTCGACGCCCATGCCGCGCAGCGCGGCGAGGACATGCTCCGCGGTCGAAACCAGCGGCCCTTCGCGGTCACCCAGCACCGTCGCGAACTCGGTTGCGATCACAGCGTCGGCGGTGGCGGTAACTTCGCGGTCGGCACCGTCGAGACCGGTGCGGACAAAAATAAAACCCGCATCGACAGGTGCAGGTCCCAGCGTGAGACTGACAGGAAGACCGGAATGAACGCCTACGCCAGTCACGGTGGCTTGCGACCGAAGCGTTGTCTGACGGCTGAACTTCATTCGATAATGCCCACTACCCGACTTCGCTCAACATCAAGCGGCCAAACTTCCCCAAGGCCGACTCGCATGAGCTCCCCAAGTCCCGGCAGACCATAGTCACAGCCCTAAAGCGCGCCAACTCACGCTTCTTTACGGATTGTTACCCCATCTCCGCCGCATTCGCGCCCAAGGTTAAGCCAATTGCGGCAGCGAAAACGGCCCTCGGCGAGTGGCCATCTGACCACCGAAATGATAATTAATCATTTAAAATCAGTTGCTTGTTTACCCGATGCAACCGCCTGCTCGCCAAAAGGAGAAGGCCCCGGCGGTTCCCCGCCGAGGCCTTCTTCGTCGCCAAGGTTGTAACAAACTTCAGTTTGCCTGCCGGCGCAGGAAGGCCGGGATATCAAGATGGTCGTCACCCTGTGGCGCCGGGGCAACAGGGGCCTGACGCCCATGGGCGTCCAATCCCTGCGGTGCCGGGCGCTTCGCATATTCTGATACCGGCAATTCGTTCGCCGAGATCTGCTGGGCGACGCTGCGGGCCGGCTTGCGGTCGGGCAGTGGTGGCATCGTCGGCATCGCAGGACCCGAGGCACGGGCCGCGATCGGCGGCTCGGTCTCTTCGTCGCGGCGACCGAGGCCGACATTGGCCAGCCGCTGCAGCAGCGACAGCCGGGTCTTCTGCGGGTGCTCCGCCTCGCCGTCACCGCTGGCCTGGCGGATCTCGGCCTGGGCCGGCATCGGCAGATCCTCGAACTTCGGCATCCGCGGGGCACGGACCGGCGACCGCTCCGCCGCCTGCGGGATGAAGGTCTCGGGCGGCATCGGCTCGTGCTGTTCGGCGCGGGCCGCCTCGTGGTCCGGGAACAACGTCGGCTTCTGGGCGATCGGCCGCACGGTAACGTCACCGTAGGACCCTGGCTGCATCGGCGCCTGAGCCGGTGCGCTGTCGGGCGCAACCGCGGCAGCGATTGCCGCGAGCGCGGCGCGCTCGACGGCCGGACGCTGCTGGGGTGCGGCGGCAGCTGCAATCGGAGCAACCGTCACGCCCGTCGGCGGTTCCAGCTTCTGGGCGCGCTCGGCCATGCGCTGATTGTCGGCACGCAGGCGAGCGGTCAGATCGGCCAGCCGGCTCTCGGGCGAGCCGCCCGGCTGCTGCGCGGGAGCCTGCGCACGGGAAGCGATCGCGGCCTGCTCGATACCGGTTGCGACCACCGAGACACGAATGACGCCGTCGAGCGATTCGTCGAAGGTGGCGCCGACGATGATGTTGGCGTCGGCATCGACTTCTTCGCGGATGCGGGTTGCGGCTTCGTCGACCTCGAACAGAGTGAGGTCCTTGCCGCCTGTGATCGAGATCAGCAGGCCGCGAGCGCCCTTCATCGAGCTATCGTCGATCAGCGGGTTCGCGATCGCAGCTTCGGCTGCGGTCAGCGCACGCTTCTCGCCGGTGGCCTCGCCGGTGCCCATCATCGCCTTGCCCATTTCCCGCATCACGGCGCGGACGTCGGCGAAGTCGAGGTTGATCAGGCCTTCCTTGACCATCAGGTCGGTGATGCAGGCGACGCCCGAATACAGCACCTGGTCGGCCATCGCGAACGCGTCGGCGAAGGTGGTCTTCTCGTTGGCGACCCGGAACAGGTTCTGGTTCGGGATGATCAGCAGCGTGTCGACCACCTTGTGGAGCTCGGAGATACCGTGCTCGGCGGTGCGCATCCGGCGCTGACCCTCGAAGTGGAACGGCTTCGTCACCACGCCGACGGTGAGGATTCCCATCTCGCGGGCGGCCTTGGCGATCACGGGCGCAGCACCGGTACCGGTGCCGCCGCCCATGCCGGCGGTGACGAACACCATGTTGGCGCCGGTCAGGTGATCGCGCAGCTCGTCCATGACCTCCTGCGCGGCCGCAGCGCCGACATCGGGCTGCGATCCGGCGCCGAGGCCCTGGGTGACCTGGGTGCCCATCTGGATGATGCGCTGCGCCTTCGACATGGTCAGCGCCTGCGCGTCGGTGTTGGCGACGACGAAGTCGACGCCCTGCAACCCGGCGGTGATCATGTTGTTGACGGCATTACCACCCGCGCCGCCGACGCCGAAGACGGTGATCCGCGGTTTCAGCTCGCTGATGTCAGGGGGTGTCAGATTGAGTGCCATGGTTGCCTCTCTCGATTATGCGCGCGTTGGTTCGTCCCGGCCGCTGGCCGCAGGAGCTGGTGAAAATGCAATGAGCCGGGGTGTGGTCATCAGAAGCCCTCGCGAAGCCATCGTCCGACCTTTCCGAAGTAACCGTCTGTCCCTGTCCTGAGCTGCCGCGTACGCCGCGGTTCGACATGTTCAAGATGTGCGTATTGCGGGTAGACCAGGAGGCCCGTCGGCACCGAGAACGAGGCGCCCTTCGCCTCGTTCGGCAGCCGGCCGAAGCCGAGCGGGCGGCCGATACGGACCTGACGGTTCAGGATACGGGTGGCGAGCTCGACGGTGCCGGTGAGCTGCGACGCGCCGCCGCTCAGCACGACGCGCGCCCTCGGCTCTGCCGCAAAGGGAGAATCCGCGAGCCGGTCACGGACCATTTCGAAAATCTCCTCGGCGCGATGCCGGACAATGTTCGCGATCGTGGCGCGGGACACGATTTGCGGAGTCTCCCGATCATCGCCTGCAGTGGGAACGGACATCAGCTCGCGCGAGTCCGAACCGCCGGTCAGCACCGTGCCGTATAAAGTCTTGATTCGCTCGGCATCCGCAATGCACGCGCCGATGCCGCGCGCAAGATCCATCGTGATGTGTTGCCCGCCGAGCGCAAATCCGGATGCGTGCACGAGGCGGCCGCCGGAGTAAGTCGCGATCGTCGTCGAGCCCGCGCCCATCTCGACGACGGCAGCGCCGAGATCGGCCTCGTCATCGGTCAGCACCGACAGGCCCGCGACATAGGGGCTCGACGCCATGGCTTCGACGTTGAGATGGCAGCGCTCGACCACCAGCATCAGGTTCTTGGCAACCGTCGCGTCCGACGTCACCACATTCATGTCGACGCCGAACTGGCGCGCCACCATCCCTCTGGGATCGCGGATGCCCTTGACGCCGTCGAGCGCGTAGCCGACCGGCAGCGCGTGCAACACGGTGCGGCCGGCGCCGGCGGCGTGGCGCATGCCGGCCGAGGTGACGCGGCTGATATCGTCCGCGGTCACCGAGCCGCCGTGGATATCGGCCGCGGCTTCAACCAATTGGCCATGCAGCCGGCCGCCGGAAACCGACAGCAGGACGGATTCGACACGGACCTTGGCCATGCGCTCGGCCAACGCCACGGCATGGCGGACCGCCTTCTCGCATTCGGCGAGATCGACGACGGAGCCGGCCTTGACGCCGCGCGACTGGATCTGGCTGTAGCCGATCAATTCGACCGCATGGGTGCGGCCGCGCAGCGCCTCGTTCGGCGGCGACGGCCTGAGCCGCGCGATCATGCAGGCGATCTTGCTGGAGCCGACGTCGAGCGAAGCCACCATCGCGGTGCGCTTCTGCATCGGGCGGGTCTTCGGGGTCAAATTGCGATCGAGGCCGGTCATGCGGAGTCACCGGCCTTCTTCTTGGACTTCTTGTCCTTGAACAGCTCGTCGCGCGCCTTGCCGGCTTCCTCGGACAATTGCACGATCAGCCGATCGGGCAGGCGCATGTCGACGGCGACAATGTCGCGCGAGAACAGCTTCTCGTCCTTGTCGAGCTTGGAGAGCGCGGCCAAAGCGTTGCCGACGTCGTTCTCCGGCAAGCGGACGTCGAGGCCGTCCTTGAGGCGCAGGTTCCAGCGCCGCTCGCCGACGAAGATCGCGGCCTTGGTCACCGAGCGCACCTGCGGATAACGGTCGAGCAGCGCCAGGAAGTCCTGGGCGCGGGTGTCCGCGCCCTTGCCCACCACCAGCGGCAGATTGAGGAAGCGGCGCGACACATAGGGCTCGAGCACCGCACCATCGGAGGCGATCACCGACAGGCGGCCGTTCTGCTGCCACAGCGCGAAGGCGGTGCGCTCGACGATGTCGATCTGCAGCCGGCCCGGATAAAGCTTGAGGATCGTGGCGTCGGCGATCCAGGGATTGGCCTTCAGCTTGGCGCGCACCGTATCAGCGTCGAGGAACAGCAGCGAGGAGCGGCCGTTGACGCCGCCGATCGCAAGCACCTCGTCCTGGCTCAGCTGCTTGCGGCCGTTGATGCCGACGGTGGTGATGCGGAAGCCCGCGGAATTGGCCAGCGCGTTGCGGGTGTCGCTGAGCGCGGTGGTGAACTCCTCGAGATGGCCACCCCTGACGATGCCGAAGCCCAGGCTGCCGAACAGGATCGCGAGCGTCGCGACCAGGCCGATACGGCGCGGCAGATAGCGTTCGAGCAGCAGGATGTAGCGGTTCGGCGGCTCGCGATCGATCATCTGCGGCCGCCTGGCGGGACGCCGGCGGCGACGCGCGAGATGGGCGCCGACATACTCGCGCAGCAGCACTGCCGCTCCAATAGCGGCTGCTTTCAGGTCAGCTTGAGGCCCCAGCGATCGCAGCGATCGGGTGAGGCGTCCTGCACCATCCATTGCACGAGCTCGTCACATGTTGCGCCCGCAAACCCTGCGGGGTCCCGGCACAAATCACGTCTCGGCTAGACCGGTGGGATTAGAGAGGCCCCCTGTTCCCTGGTTGCGATCCTCGAAGCGGTAATCCGCGACAGCTCACGCCCCGGCAGCCAAGCGCTACATGCGCCGCCAGCGTTAACCTTCGGGCTTCCTGGTAAACAAATGGTAAAGGAGTTCAGCCTGGAGTGTATTTTGATCAACGCTCTGAATACTTTGCCGCGAACCCGTTAGCATTTTAGCAACAGCGCCCGGGTTCCATCCGGCCGAGTCGGGCGGGTTCCGCCCGGTTGGCCTTAACTCCTGGCGCGGCGGCGGCCGAGCTCGATCTGGTCACGAAGGAAGTCGGCAAAGGCGATGCCCTGCGCTTTCAAGGCCTTAGGGTACAGCGATGCCGCGGTGAGGCCGGGCAGCGTGTTGGTCTCGAGGTAGACCGGGCCATTGGCCGACACGATGAAATCGCTGCGCGAATATCCGGTGCACGACAATGCACGATGCGCCCGCAACGCATGGTCCATGATCGCGGCGCTGACCTCGGGCACGAAGCGGCCGGGACAGATCTCCTGGGTCGACTTCAGAAGGTATTTGGCTGTGTAGTCGAAGCCCCCCTCCGCCGGCACGATCTCGATCGGCGGCAACGCGAACACCGTGCCGTCGGATTGCTCGAGCACGCCGCAGGTCGCCTCCACGCCCGACACGAACGGCTCGATCAGATAGTCCTCATGCTTCGCGGCATTGCGGACCGCGACGAGGTCCTGCTGTGCGTTGACGAAGATCAGCCCGTAGCTCGATCCGTCCTTGGCGGGCTTTGCGATCAGTCTGCCGTGCTGGGCGAACGCCTCATCGAGCTGTGCGACCGACATGCCCTGCGGCGCGTTGAGGCCCGCGATCGCGGCGAAGCGCTTCGCCGATGGCTTGTCGAACGCCAAATGCGACGACGCCGAGCCGGAGCCGGTGAATGCGACGCCGCGCATCTCGCACATCGCCTGCAATTCGCCGTTCTCGGCGCGGCCACCGTGCAAGCCGAGCACCAGCACGCGCTGCTCGGCGCTTGCTTTGTCGAGTGCCTGGTCGAGCGCAATGCCGCGACCATCGGGCTTGAAGTCGACCTCGAAGGGCCGCGTGTGGCCGAGCAGCTGTTCGGACGTCACCGCATGCACGGTGTCGTCAACGTCCCAGAACCAGAGGTCAGCGTCGGGCAGCGCGCGGTGCAGCGCCTGCGCGCTCGCCACCGAGACCAGCCGCTCCTTGTTGGTGCCGCCGAACAGAATGGTCACCTGCATCAGCTTTTCCCGATTCGCTTGATTTCCCAGTGCAGCTCAATTCCGCTGGTCTGCTTGACTCGTTCGCGCACTGTCTCGCCGAGGGTCTCGATGTCATGCCCGGTGGCGTTGCCGGTGTTGATCAGGAAATTGCAGTGCATCTCCGACACCTGCGCGCCGCCGACCTTGAGGCCGCGACAACCGGCGGCGTCGATCAGCTTCCAGGCGCTGTTGCCGGGCGGATTCTTGAAGGTCGAGCCGCCGGTCTTCTCGCGGATCGGCTGCGCGGTCTCGCGATGGGCCTGCACCTCGTTCATGCGGGCGCGGATCGCGTCCGCATCGGTGATCCTGCCGCGAAAGCGCGCCGAGGTGAAGACGATCGACGGATCGACGCCAGAGTTGCGATAGACGAACCTCATGTCGGCATTGCTGAAGGTATGCTTGGTGCCGTCGCGGCCGATGCCGGTCGCCTCCACCAGCACGTCCTTGGTCTCGCCGCCGTTGGCGCCGGCATTCATGCGCAGTGCGCCCCCGACTGTGCCGGGAATGCCGAAGAAGAATTCCATGCCGCCGATGTTTGCCGCTGCTGCCATCTCGGCGACGCGCTTGTCGAGCGCCGCGGCGCCGGCGGTGACGACATCACCGGCTGCGCTGGTTTCGCCAAAGGCACGCGGCGCCAGCCGGATCACGACCCCGGGCATGCCGCCGTCGCGCACGATCAGGTTGGAGCCGACGCCGACCACATAGACCGGCAGCTCCTGCGGCAGATGCTTCAGGAAGTAGGCGAGATCGTCTTCGTCGGCCGGCGTGAACAGCACCTGCGCAGGACCGCCGACGCGAAACCAGGTCAATTCCGCCAGCGATTGGTTCGCCAGCAGCCGCCCGCGCAGCTCCGGCATCGCGGCTTTCAGGTCGGGCGTGATGTCGGGGAAGGTCACGATCACCCCAGCGCCTTCAATTCGTCGGGCAGTGCGTAGGCCCATTGCGTGATGTTGCCGGCGCCGAGGCAGACGACGAGGTCGCCGGACTTGGCAATGCCGTGAACGATCTTCGCGAGCTCGCCGGCGTTCGGCAGCGGGACAACGTTGCGATGGCCGTGGGCGCGCAGGCCGGCGGCGAAATGGTCGCGGTCGATGCCTGCGATCGGTGCTTCGCCGGCCGGATAGACCTCGGCGACCACGACCGCATCGGCATCGTTGAAGCAGGTGCAGAATTCCTCGAACAAGGATTGCAGGCGGGTGTAGCGATGCGGCTGCACCACGGCGACGATCTTGCCGTTGGTGGATTCCCGCGCCGCCTTCAGCACGGCCGCGATCTCGACCGGATGATGGCCGTAGTCGTCGATCACGGTGATGCCGTTCGTCTCGCCGGTCTTGGTGAAGCGCCGCTTGACGCCACCGAAGCCGGCCATGGCCTGGCGGATCACGTCATCGGACACGCCGAGCTGATGCGCGACCGCGATCGCCGCCGTCGCGTTCGACGCGTTGTGGCGCCCCGGCATCGGCAGCACGATGTCAGCGATTTCGTGCGTCGCGCCCGACTTGCGATCGCGGATCGCGACCTTGAATTTCGAGCCGCCGCCCATCGGCGTCAGATCGAGCAGCTGCGCGTCGGCCTGCGGATTCTGCCCGTAGGTGATGACGCGGCGGTCCTCGATCTGGCCGACCAGGGTTTGCACCACCGGATGATCGGTGCACATCACGGCAAAGCCGTAGAACGGCACGTTCTCGACGAAATTGCGGAACGCATCCTGGATCGCCTCGAAGGTCTTGAAGTGATCGAGATGTTCAGGGTCGATATTGGTGACGATGACGACATCGGACGGCAGCTTCAGGAAGGTGCCGTCGCTCTCGTCGGCCTCGACCACCATCCAATCGCCTGCCCCGAGCCGCGCATTGGAGCCATAGGCATTGATGATGCCGCCATTGATCACGGTCGGATCGAGCCCGCCGGCGTCGAGCAACGTCGCCACCATCGTCGTCGTGGTGGTCTTGCCATGGGTGCCGGCGATCGCGACGCAGCTCTTCAACCACATCAACTCCGCCAGCATCTCGGCGCGCCGCACCACCGGAATGCGCCGCGCACGGGCCGCCATCAGCTCGGGATTGTCGCGCTTGATGGCAGTCGAGACCACGACGACATCGGCGCCATCGACGTTCTCGGCGGCGTGGCCGACCGAGATCTTGGCGCCCTTCTTGCGCAGCCGGTCGAGGTTGTAATTGTCCGACGCATCGGAGCCCTGCACGGTGTAGCCGAGATTGATCAGCACCTCGGCGATGCCGCTCATGCCGATGCCGCCGATCCCGACGAAGTGAATGGGTCCGATCTCGCGCGGCAGTCTCATGATCCGGTTCCTGATATCATCGTCCGTGCGCGCCTACATCGGTCGCGCTGAGTACTGGATGCCCCGCTTTTCCCATGCGTGACAAGGGCTTTTTCCACCCCGCAGCCGCGGAAATGTCGCTGTTGTCAGCTACCGGCGGGTGCTGGTGATCAGGCGTCACGGACATCTCCATCTCGGCCCGGCGGCTACGCCGCTCCCGGCCGCACGGCGCGCGCGGCGAACTCATCCTGCATCTCGATGACGCGAAGATAATTGCGCAGCCGGTTGGTCTCGAGCGCGCGCAGCAGCTTGTTCTGGTGATAGGGCAGCACGAGCTCGGCAAGCTGTGCACTCCAGGCAGCGTTCATGTCGAACAGCACCCCTAAGCCGAACACGGCGGGGATTTCGGCGAAGCCAAACTCCCTGCCCTGCGCCAGCTCCTCCGCCAGGAAGTCATCGATTGCGGTCATCACGCCATTGCGCGCACCACCGGCATGAGTAGCAAACGCGAACTGGCCCATGCCGCGAAATCCACGACCTTCCACCAGGCTTTCGCGATCCAGCGTGGCGCCAGCGTCGTAACTGTGCGGATGGCGATGCTCGACGGGAATTTGCGAGGGCGCATAATATGCGTCGCGCCGCCCGCAGGGCCAGCCGACATCGTGGAGGAAGACCAGCACGGGCTTGGCGGCGCGGCGGCTGATCGCCTCGATCTCGCGGAGCTCGTGATAAACTGTGTACCAGTTATGATCGCCGTCGACGATCCAGGCGTCGGCGGCGTCAAGTTCGCCGAACGCATCGAGGCTGGTCTTCGCGACGTGACGCACATCCGGATTGGCGCTCACCCAGCCGAGGAATTCGCGCTTCGGCGCCGGATCGACGCTGGTGAGCCGGCCGCCGCGCGCCCGGCAGTGATCGGCGAGCAGCGCCGACATGCCGCCGTACTCCGCACCGATCTCGACGATGTCTTGCGCATCCGACAGGCGCAGCGCTTCGAGGATCAGGTCCGAGAATTCCGAGACGGAGTGGATCAAAAGATCCGTCATGATCAAGTCTCCCCCGGCCTCCTGCCGGATTGGCGCATCAAATCCCGGCCACCTTGGCAACCAGATCGGCCAGCCGCTCGGCGGCGTCGAGCCGGCCGACGCTGCGCGCCGCATCCGCCATCGCGGTCAGTCTCTCGGGCTCCGCGGCGAAGGCCGATATCTCGGCCGCGAGTCTTTCGGGCGTGAAGTCGCTCTGCGTGATGCGCAGCGCGCCATTCGCCTGCGACAGCACGCCGGCATTGGCGAACTGGTCCTGATCGATCGCGCCCGGCAGCGGCACCAGGATCGAGGGCCGGCCGATGGCGGCGAGTTCGGCGACGGTGCCGGCGCCGGAACGCGAGATCACGAGCTGGCTCGAGGCCAGCCGTGCCGGCAAATCGGCGAAGAACGGCGCGAGCTCGGCATCGATCTTGAGCCGGTCATAGACCGCCCGCACCCGCGCCATGTCCTCCTCGCGCACCTGCTGGGTGATGATCAGCCGGCTCCATAATGCCGGCGCGAGCTTCTCGATCGCCGGCGGCACGATGTCGCTCATCACCCGCGCGCCCTGACTGCCGCCGACGACCAGCAGGCGCAGCGGCCCGTTCACCTCGGGCGGGGTGTATTTAACCGCGGCCGCCGCGAGGATCGCCGGCCGCATCGGCGTGCCGACGGTGGTGGCCTTGCCGGCGAGCGCGGGATCGCGATCGAGCACGCCGGGCAGCGAGGTCGCGATCGCGTTGACGCGGCCGGAGAGGAAACGGTTGGCGCGGCCGAGCACCGCATTGGCGTCGTGGATGATGCCGGGAACGCCGAGCATCCGCGCCGCGATCAGCGGCGGCAAGGTCGGGTAACCGCCGAAGCCGACGACGGCCGATGGCTTCAGCCGGCGCACCACATTGGCGGCGACCAGCGTGCCGTAGCCGAGCATCAGCACGGTCCGCGCCAGCGAGATCGGGTTGCGGCTGCGCACGGTGGCGCTCGGCACGACCTCGATGCTCTCCCTGCCGAACAGGCCGGAGTAGCGCAGCGCGCGGCCGTCGGTCGCCAGCCGCACCCGCAGGCCACGCCTGATCAATTCCACGGCGAGCGCTTCGGCCGGGAAGAGATGGCCGCCGGTGCCACCGGCTGCCAGCAGAATCAGGGGGGACTCAGCCATGGCAACAATTTACACCGTCATTGCGAGCGAAGCGACTTGTCCGCCGAAGCCTTGGCGAAGGCGGAAGCAATCCATGGCGCTCCCCGCAATGACGATGGGTAGCCTCATGCGTAGGCGCGCCGGGCGCTGGCGCCTTCCATCGATTCGATCTCGGTGCGCGGCCGCTGCCGCGTCAGCGCCAGCATCATGCCGACGCCATAGGCGAGCGAGACGAACGAGGAGCCGCCATAGGAGATGAACGGCAGCGTCATGCCCTTGGCCGGGATCAGTTGCAGATTGACCGCCATGTTGATCGTCGCCTGCACGCCGAACAGGATCGCAAGCCCCGAGGCTGCAAAGCGCGAGAACATGTCCTCGGTAGCATAGGCGCGGGTCAGCGTGCGGATCACGATGAAGCCGAACAGCGCCACCAGCATCAGGCAGAGGATGATGCCGAATTCTTCCGCCGCGACCGCAAACACGAAGTCGGTGTGGCTGTCCGGCAGGCTGCGCTTGGCGATGCCCTCGCCCGGCCCGAGCCCGAACCAGCCGCCGTTCCAGAATGCTTCCATCGCGGTGTCGACCTGGAAGGTGTCGCCGGAGGCCGGATTCATGAAGCGCTTGATGCGGCCCGCAACGTGCGGCACCAGGAGATAGGCGCCGAACAGGCCGGCGCCGGCGGCGCCGGCGAGCCCGAACACCCAGATCATCCGCATGCCCGCGATGAAGAACAGCGCGCCCCACACCGTGAGGATCAGCATGGTCTGGCCGAAGTCGGGCTCCATCACCAGCAGCGTGACCAGCGTCATCAGGAGCACCAGCGCCATCGAGGTCGCCGGCATCTCCGGCCGCTTGGTCGATTCCGCAAACAGCCAGGCCGCGACGATGACGAAGGCGGGCTTTGCGGCTTCGGAGGCCTGGATGTTGACGCCGAGCAGCGTAATCCAGCGCCGCGAGCCCTTGACCTCGGGCCCGATCAGCAACGTCAGCACAATCAGCACGATCGAGACCGCGAACACGATCAGCGCGGTGCGCCGGATCTGCCGCGGCGTCATGAACGACACCCCGATCAGCACGATCAGCGACGGCACCAGGAACATGACGTGGCGGTTGAAGAAGTGGAACGGATCGAGCCCGATCCGGGTCGCGACCGGCGGGCTTGCGGCCAGCGACAGGATGACGCCAGCCAGCATCAACGCGGCGATCGCGACAAGCAGCAGCTTGTCGACGGTCCACCACCAGTCCGAGAACGGGGTGCGTTGGTCACGGGCGAGCATGGGCGTCCCCAGATGGCAGAGATAACGTCCATTCGTGGCGCAGGATGGTTTCCAAGGGGTTAACGGGATGGGTAACTTTTGAGGGAGGTGCAGAGAGGCTCGCTCACTGCTGCGAGCCCACGCTCAGCTGTCGTCCTGGCGAAGGCCAGGACCCATACGCCGCAGCAAGTGTAGTGAATGGGACTCGTGGTTCCAGCGACGCCCAACAATATCATTTTGTGGTTATGGGTCCCGGCCTTCGCCGGGACGACGGCGAATGCCTGGCGCGATCTGATGGGTTTCGCTGCGCTCTACCCAACCTACGATTCTACAATCAGTCGTCACACCACCGGCTTCACACCCGGCAGTGCCTGGACGATGTCGCGGAAGGCGGTGCCGCGGATTTCGAAATTGCGGTACTGGTCGAACGAGGCACAGGCCGGAGACAGCAGCACGACGGCTTCGCTAAGTCCCGACGCTTCCGCATCGCGTGCGGCGCTGGCGATCGCGACATCGAGCGTGCCGGAGATCTCGTGCGGCACGCGGTCACCGAGCGTGCCGGAAAACTCCGCTGCCGCCTCGCCGATCAGATAGGCCTTGCGGATGCGCGGAAAATATCCGGTGAGGCCCGTGATGCCGCCGGCCTTCGGCTTGCCACCGGCGATCCAGTAGATGTCGGCAAACGACGACAGCGCATGCGCAGCGGCATCCGCGTTGGTGCCCTTGGAGTCGTTGACGAACAGCACGTTGCCGCGGCGGCCGACCTGCTCCATGCGATGGGCGAGGCCTGGGAAGCTGCGCAGGGCGTTCTGCAACACGTCGGTGGCGATCCCCATCGCCAGCGCACAGGCCGAGGCGCAAGCGGCGTTCTGCGCATTGTGCAGGCCGCGCAGCGAACCGATGCCGCCGAGCCGCGCCACCTCGCTGCGCGCCGCGCCCGATGCGCGCACGATGGTCTCGTGTTCCACATAAAGACCGTCCGGCAGCGGGTTCTTCACCGAGATGCGCACCACGCGCTTGCCGGCGCGATCGAGCCGGTCGGCGATGTCGCGGCACCAGCCGTCGTCGACGCCGACGATGGCGGTGCCCTCCTGCTGCACGCCGGCGACCAGCCGCTCCTTGACCGCGGCGTAATGCGCCAGCGTGCCGTGGCGATCGATGTGGTCCTCGCTGATATTGATCAGGATGCCGACCGAGGGATCGAGCGACGGCGCGAGGTCGATCTGGTAGGACGACATCTCGATCACATGGACGCGGCCCATCCGCGGCGGCTCCAGCGACAGGATCGCGGTGCCGATATTGCCGCCCATCTGGGTGTCGTATCCGGCGACCTTCATCAGATGCGCGATCAGCGCTGTCGTGGTCGACTTGCCGTTGGTGCCGGTGATGGCGACGAACGGCGCGTTCGGCGCGTGACGGCGCCGCTCGCGGCAGAACAATTCGACGTCGCCGATCACCTCGACACCGGCCTCGCGCGCCTTCAGCACGCTCCAGTGCGGCGCCGGATGGGTCAGCGGCGCGCCGGGGGTCAGGATCAGCGCGGCGAAATTCGCGCATGACACGGTGCGCAGATCAGCGGTGGTGAATCCGGCCTGCGCCGCCCTGGCGACGTTGTCGGCACTGTCGTCGCCCGCGATCACTTCCGCGCCGCCGGCCTTCAGCGCCTGGCAGCTCGCGAGCCCGGAGCCGCCGAGCCCGAACACCGCGACCGTCTTGCCCGAGAAGGAGGTGACCGGGATCATGGCGACGCTCAGCGCAGCTTGAGGGTGGAGAGGCCGGCAAGCGCCAGCATCACCGAGATGATCCAGAACCGGATCACGATCTGCGGCTCGGTCCAGCCCTTCTGCTCGAAATGATGGTGCAGCGGCGCCATCCGGAACACGCGTTTTCCCGTGAGCTTGAACGAGGTGACCTGCACGATGACCGAGACCGCCTCCAGCACGAACAGGCCGCCGATCACCGCGAGCACGATCTCGTGCTTCACCGCAACCGCGGTGGCCCCCAACATGCCGCCGAGCGCGAGCGAGCCGGTGTCGCCCATGAAGATCGAGGCCGGCGGCGCGTTGAACCAGAGGAAGCCGAGGCCTGCGCCCAACACCGCGCCGCATAGCACCGCCAGTTCGCCGGTGCCGGCGACGTAATTGATCTGCAGGTAGTCCGAGAACACCGCATTGCCGGTCAGATACGAGATCATGCCGAAGCTCGCGGCCGCGATCATGACCGGCACGATGGCAAGACCGTCGAGGCCGTCGGTGAGGTTCACCGCATTGCCGGCGCCGACCATCACGAAGGCGCCGAAGATCACGAAGAACCAGCCGAAATTGATCACGAGGTCCTTGAAGAACGGAATCACGAGCGAGGTCGACGACACGTCGCGCCCGAGCCGGACCAGCGCGTAGGTGGCCGCGAGCCCGATCGCCGCCTCGATCAGGAGCCTGAGCTTGCCGGCGAAGCCGCTGTGCGACTGCTTTGTGACCTTCAGATAATCGTCATAGAAGCCGACGAAGCCGAAGCCGAGCGTGACCGCCAGCACGATCCAGACATAGGGATTGAGCGGGTTGGCCCAGAGCAGCGTCGAGACCACGAGCCCGGACAGGATCATCAGCCCGCCCATGGTGGGCGTGCCCTTCTTGGAGATCAGGTGTGACTGCGGACCATCGGTCCGGATCGGCTGCCCCTTGCCCTGCCGCAGCCGCAGATGATCGATGATCCAGGGCCCGAACAGGAACACGAACAGCGCGCCGGTCACCATCGCGCCGCCGGTGCGGAAGGTGATGTAGCGGAACACGTTCAGAGCGCTGCGGAATGCCCCAAACCCCGGAACGGTGTTGGACAGTTCGATCAACCAGTAGAACATTCAAAAAGTCCTATACCGCTTCTTCGTGCGCGGCCTTGTCAGGGAAGCGTTTTTCCAGCGCGCTGACAATGAGCTTCATCTTCGATCCCAGCGAGCCCTTCACCATGATCACGTCACCGGCACGGACCGCGGCGACCGCCTGCGCTTCGAGCGCCGCCGAACTCTCGGCATAGCCTCCCCGCTTGCCTGTGGAAAGGGCATCCCACAGATTCCGCATCAGCGGACCACAACAATATACGAGGTCGATGCGGTTGGCGGTCACGGCCTCGTTGAGGCCGCGGTGCAGGTCTGGTCCGGTCGGCCCGAGCTCGAGCATGTCGCCGAGCACGGCGATGCGGCGGCCATGCGGTCCGGTCGGGGCCTGGCCGAGCACGTTGAGCGCGGCGCCCATCGAGGCCGGGTTGGCGTTGTAGCTCTCGTCGATCAGCGTCGCCTCGCCATGGCCGACCTCGAGCGTGCGGCGAAGACCGCGGCCGGTCGGTGCCTCGAGCTGCGACAGCGACAGCGCCGCGCGCGCGATATCGGCGCCGAGCAGCGAGGCGCCCGCGAGCACCGCGAGCGAGTTCATCGCCATGTGCCGGCCCGGCATGCCGATCTTGTAGGTAATGTCATGGTCCAGGATATCGGCGTGCACCGCCGAGCAGGTCGCGTGCAGCGAGAGGTCGATCAGCCGCGCCTCGGCGCGCTTGTCGGTGCCGAACGAGACGATGCGCGAAATGCCGGCCTTCTTCGCCTGCTTCTGCAGCTGCGCGAATTGCCCGTTGTCGCGGTTGAGCACGACCGCGCCATTGGGCTCCAGCCCTGCGAAGATCTCCGCCTTGGCGTCGGCGATCGCCTCGATGCCGGCGAAGAATTCCAGATGCACCGGCTCGATCGTGGTGATGACGGCGACGTGCGGCCGCACCATCTTGACCAGCGGCGTGATCTCGCCGGCATGGTTCATGCCGATCTCGAACACCGCAAAGCGCGCGCTCGCCGGGCAGCGCGCCAGCGACAGCGGCACGCCCCAGTGATTGTTGAAGGATGCGACCGAGGCATGGGTCTTGCCCTGCGCCGACAGCACGCGGCGCAGCGCCTCTTTCGTCGAGGTCTTGCCGACCGAACCTGTCACCGCGATGATCTGCGCGGTAAGCCGCGCACGCGAGGCGTGGGCGAGCTCGACGAGGCCGGCGAGCACGTCGTCGACGACGAGCAGCGGCGCGTCGGCCGGAAATTTGTCGCGTTGCGCTGTTTCGACCACAGCGAGCCCGGCGCCGGCCTTCAGCGCCGCCTCGACGAAGGCATGGCCGTCATGGACGTCGCCCTTGATGGCGAAATACGCATCGCCCGGCGCAATGGTGCGGCTGTCGATCGAGAGACCGGTTACCCCGTCCGGCAGCGTACCTTGCGTGGCGGCACGCATCGCTTGCACCATCGCATCCGAGGTCCACAACATCGTGCTCATGCGCCCTCCTCGGCCAATGCATTTGCAACCGCTTCATGATCGCTGAACGGCAGCGTCGTATTGCCGACGATCTGTCCGACCTCGTGGCCCTTGCCGGCCACGACCAGCGCATCGCCAGGCTCGAGGCCGGCGATCCCGGCGCGGATCGCGGCGGCGCGGTCGCCGATCTCGCGCGCGCCCTTCGCCGTCGCCATGATCGCGGCGCGGATCGCCTCGGGCTTCTCGCTGCGTGGATTGTCGTCGGTGACAATGATCTGATCGGCATTCTCGGCGGCGATCGCGCCCATGATCGGACGCTTGCCGGCATCGCGGTCGCCGCCGGCGCCGAAGATCACGACCAGCCTGCGCTTTGCGTAGGGCCGCAGCGCCTGCAGCGCCTTGGCGAGCGCATCGGGCTTGTGGGCGTAGTCGACGAAGATCGGCGCGCCATTGTGCTCGCCGACCAATTCCAGCCGGCCCTTGGCGCCTTCGAGATGCTCGAGCGCGCCGAACACGTCATCGGCGGCGCTGCCGGTGCCGATCGCGAGCCCAGCCGCGACCAGCGCATTCTCGATCTGGAATTCGCCGACCAGCGGCAGCCGGATCGCGTGCTTGCGGCCGCGGTGCTCGATCGCGAGCTGCTGGGCAAAGCCTTCGATCGCGGCATCGGTGAGCTTGATGCCCTCGCCGGCATCGGCATTGCGGCCGACCGTGACGATGCGCAGGCCGCGCGCCCGTGCTGCATCGATCACCTCTCGCGAGCAGTCGTGATCGGCCGAGATCACGGCAGCGCCGCCGGCCGCGACGAGATCGCGGAACAGCCGGAGCTTTGCGTTCAGGTAATGCGCGACATCGGGATGATAATCCATGTGGTCGCGCGACAGGTTGGTGAAGCCACCGGCGGCGATGCGTACGCCGTCGAGCCGATACTGGTCGAGGCCGTGCGAGGAGGCCTCGAAGGCGAGATGGGTGACGCCGTCGCTCGCGATCTCGTCGAGCTGGCGATGCAGCGCGATCGGATCGGGCGTGGTCAGCGAGCCGTAGACGGTGCGCTTGTCCGAGACGAGACCGATGGTGCCGATGCTCGCCGAGGAGTGACCGAGCCGCTGCCAGATCTGGCGCGTGAACGCCGCGACCGAGGTCTTGCCGCTGGTGCCGGTCACCGCCGCGATCGTCGCGGGCTGACGCGGATAGAACGTGGCGGCGGCGAGCGCCAGCGCACGGCGCGGATTGGGCGTGATGACAAACGGAACGCGTCCGTGACCTTGCGGCAGATGGTCGCTGGCGACCGCGGCCGCGCCCGCGGCAATTGCCGCATCGACGAAGCGTGCGCCGTCGGTCCTGCTGCCGGCCAGCGCGAAGAACAGGTCGCCCGGCTTCACCGCACGGCTGTCGACCGCAAGCCCTCCGACAACGATCGCGTCGGCACTCGGATCGATCGTGGCATCGGCGCTGAAGAGGTCGCGAAGTCTCATGATCTTCCAGTCTGGCCGGCGCCGTTCTGGCGCCGCGTGATGATACGCCTTACTGGGTTGTTCTGGATGCCGCAAGAATAAGGCGGTCGGACGGCGGCAGGTCGAATCGCGGTTCAACGCCCAAAAGCGGCGCAATTCGGGCGATCACGTTGCCGCCGGTCGGCACCGCATTCCAGCCCGAGGTGATGAAACCGTAGGTCTCCTTCAGGGGCTGCGGCTCGTCGAGCATGATCAGGAGCTGATATTTCGGATTGTCGGCGGGCAGGATCGCGGTGAAGGCGTTCAGCACGCGCTTCTTGGCGTAGCGGCCGTTGATGACCTTCTCCGCGGTGCCGGTCTTGCCGCCGATATAGTAGCCCTTGACGTCGGCCTTCTTCGCGGTGCCGATCTCGGCGTTGAGCCGCATCAAATAGCGCATCTTGTCCGAGGTCTCGGGCTTGATGACGCGCTTGGCCAGCGCCATCGCCTCCTGCTCGGTGCGCTTCAGGAAGGTCGGCGGGATCAGATAGCCGCCATTGACGAGCGCGTCGATGCCCATCACCGCCTGCAGCGGCGCCACCGCGATGCCGTGACCGAACGAGATGGTGACGGTGTTCAATTCGCCCCACTTCTTCGGGACGATCGGCGAGGCGCTCTCCGGCAATTCGGTGCGCAGCCGCTCGAGCTGCCCCATCTTGCGCAGGAAGGCCTTGTGCGCGTCGACGCCCATCGCCAGCGCAATGCGCCCGGCGCCGATGTTGGAGGAATAATAGAACACCTCCTTCATGTTGATCATGCGGCCCAGGTTGTGATCGTCATGGATCGCGAACTTGCCGTAGTGCAGCGGGCCGCGCGCATCCCACATCGAGTTGAGGTCGAACCTGCCGCTATCCAGCGCCATCGCCAGCGTGAACGCCTTGAAGGTCGAGCCCATCTCGTAGACGCCGGTGGTCAGGCGGTTGATGCGATCAGGATCGTGCGCTTCCTTCGGATTGTTCGGATCGAAATCCGGCAGCGACACCATCGCCACGATCTCGCCGGTGCGCACGTTGGAGACGAGGCCGGAGGCGGCCTTGGCCTTGAACTTCTCCTTCGCCTTGATCAGCTCGTCGCGCAGCGCGTGCTCGACGCGCAGATCGACCGACAATTCCACCGGCTTCTGCAGCCGGTCGGTGGCGAAGCCCGCGCGATGCAGATCGGCCAGACCGTTATTGTCCAACCACTTCTCCATGCCGGCGATGCCCTGGTTGTCGATGTTGACGAGGCCGATCAGGTGGGCGACCTCGTTGCCGGTCGGATAGACGCGCTTGTTCTCGCGCAGGAAGCCGACGCCGGGAAGGCCGAGGCGATGGATGTCGAGCTGCTGCTTCGGCGTGATCTCGCGCTTCAGCCAGACGAAGCCCTTGCGCGACGACAGACGGTCGCGCACTTCGCTGGTGTCGAGGTCGGGCAAGGCCGCGGTCAAGAGCTCGATCGCCTCGTCCTTGTCGATCAGGCGGCGCGGCTCGGCGAACAGGCTCGGCGCCTTGACGTCGGTGGCGAGAATTTCGCCGTTGCGGTCGGTGATGTCGGGCCGGGCGGTTGCGATCGCGTCCTGCGAGGCGGTGCGCCGCGCGCCATGGCTGTCGGCGCCGACGGCGAACAGCACCAGCCGTCCGGCCAGCACGCAATAGACCGCGGCAAAGGCGAGGATCGCAAGACCGACGCGCGCGCGCGCCTTCGCGGCGCGGTCGACATTGCTTCCGTACAGCAGCGTGCGGATCAGCCGCGTGCGCCAGGGTTCAGCGGATTTTGCGGCCGGCTTGCTGGCGGGTGCCGGATCGGTCATGGCAGGTCCCGTCATTGCTGATCTCCCCCGCCCTGCTCGGAATCTTCTGCGGGCGCGGACTGGTCGGCGGCCGGCTGGTCGGTCGCCGGCTTCTCGATCGATCCGGTCGCGCTGTCGGGCGCGGCGGCGGCCTCGATGGTGTCGATCATCGCGCCGATCGGATCTCGCGAACCGGGCCGCGTGAAGCTCGGCGGCCGCTCCGGCAGATTCTTCAGGGAATCGTACTGGTTGGCGTTGACCGGCTTCAGCGGCAGATGGCGTTCGGCAAGCCCCTGCAGCCGCAGCGGCGCGTCGAGCTTGGCCCATTCGGCGCGCAAGGTGGCAATCGCATTGCGCTGCTCGCGGATCTCGGCGTTGAGCTGCAGCACGCGTTCGACGCGCGCGGTCGATTCCATCTTGATGCGGTAGACGTAGGATGCCGCGAAGATCAGCATGCCGATGACGAGGAGATGGAGGAGGCGCATCGTCAGCCTCCCCGCTTCAGGTCTGACAGCCGCGGCCACGATGGCAGGTCGTCGTCCGCATGCGCCGGCGCCGCAGTGCGCTCGGCCGCGCGCAGCTTGGCCGATCGCGCGCGCGGATTGGCTGCTATCTCCGCCTCGCCTGGTGTCACCGGGCGCTTGGTCAGGATATGAAAGCTCGGCGCGGATTGCGCCACTTCAGGCCGATGCCGCGAGCCGCCGGAAACCTTGCCGCGCTCGCTCAGGAAATTCTTGACGATGCGGTCTTCCAGCGAATGGAACGAGACCACGGCAAGTCGCCCGCCCGGCTTCAGCACCCGCTCGGCCGCAGCGAGCGCGCGATGCAGCTCATCGAGCTCTTCATTGACGAAGATGCGCAGCGCCTGGAAGGTCCGCGTCGCCGGATGAATCTCGTTCGGCTTGGCGCGCACGACTTTCCCGACGATGTCGGCGAGCGCCTCGGTCGTGGTGATCGGTGCGTCCTTGCGCGCGGCGACGATGGCGCGGGCGACGCCGCGCGAGTGTCGCTCCTCGCCGAAGATATAGATGATGTCGGCGAGTTGCTTCTCGGACGCGGTTGCGACCACATCGGCCGCGGTCGGGCCGCTCTGCGCCATCCGCATGTCGAGCGGACCGCCCAAGCGGAACGAGAAGCCACGCTCGGCCTGGTCGAGCTGCATCGAGGAAACGCCGACATCCATTACGACGCCGTCGACCTGGTCCACTCCCTGCGCGGCGCAGACCTCGGCGAGATCAGAGAAACGGTCTTCGACCAGCGTCAGCCGGCCGCCGGCGCCATCGACCAGGTCGAAGCCGCCGGTTATCGCGGTGCGATCGCGGTCGATGCCGATGACACGCGTATCGGCGACGTCGAGGATCATCCGGCTGTAGCCGCCTGCGCCGAAGGTCGCGTCGACATAGACGCCGCCGGCCTGCGGCTCGAGATAGGCGACCGCCTCGCGACCCAGCACGGAAATGTGACGGGGAGCACGCTCGCTCATATGCCGCCCCCGGGCAGGGCCGCGAAACTGGCATGCAAGCTGGCTGCGCGCCGACTCATAGCGTCTCGAATCCTCGCGCTGGCTGTTCCGGCAAAAAGGCCGCTGCGTGATCCCAGCGCCAACTCCCGTCCTCGGCCGCAAATCCTGATATCCGACCGGAATTGGGAGGGTTTCCATGGGATTTCGCGCAACAGCGGACCTTGGCCGTCCCCCGAAACCGGTTCGGCACTTCACCTCTCAGTAACGGCACTTAACGTTAAGAAAACGTTGATGATCGGTTAGCGGAATTGCGCGACTTTGACCCGCATTCGAATGATACCCTCGGCCCCCGCTCGCGCTATTTTGCGCGGCGCATCATGCCGAGCTTGGAACCGGCAGGGCCGATTGCGCGGCCCACACGGTAAAGGAATAGTAAACGCCTATTTGTTTATCCATATGTCAAAATGCCTTCTCCTGGTTCGGATTTTGAGTGATTCGTATGGCTTCTGGTTCGTCCTCGTCCGGCAACGCTGATTCGAAGCGTCAGCGCGTCCTTCCTGTTCCGAAGGGCGTGGCCGACGTGGAGACGTTCACGCCGGATTCCTCGATCGCCTCCGACGTGATCCCGTCGGTGAATTTCGGCGATCGCGCCAACAACCGGCAGCCCGACATGATCGTGCTGCACTACACCGGCATGCCCGATGTCGAGGGCGCGATCACCCAGCTCTGCACCGCCGGCACCGAGGTCTCGGCGCATTACATCGTGCTCGAGGACGGCCGCATCGTGCAATGCGTGCCGGAGAGCAAGCGCGCCTGGCACGCCGGCGTCTCCGCCTGGGCCGGCGAGGACGACATCAATTCCTGCTCGATCGGCGTCGAGATCGTCAATCGCGGCCACGATTGGGGCTATCCCGACTTCCCGCTGCGGCAGATCGCGGCCGTCATCGCGCTGTGCCGCGGCATCATGCTTCGCCGCAAGGTGGTCTCGCATCGCGTGCTCGGCCATTCCGACGTGGCGCCTGGGCGCAAGAAGGATCCCGGCGAGAAGTTCCCCTGGCACTCGCTGGCCAATTCCGGCGTCGGGCATTGGGTGCAACCGGCGCCGATCGTCCGCGGCGACGCGCTGCAGCTCGGTGCGATCAGCGACAGCGTCTCCAACATGCAGGCCGCGTTCCGGCGCTACGGCTACAACATCCCGACCAACGGCAAGTTCGACGGCCCGACCATGGAGGTCGTCACCGCCTTCCAGCGTCACTTCCGCCCCGAGCGCGTCGATGGAATCGCCGACCTCTCCACCATGGCGACGCTGCACGCGCTGCTCGAGAGCCTGCCGCCGGATGCTGCGAAGCCGGCGGTGGCGTAGGCAGTCCGCCGATGCAAGACTGGATTCAAACCGCCGTGTGGTGGCACGTCTATCCGCTCGGCTTCGTCGGCGCCGAGCGCGACGCGCGGGCGGACGGCAGCGTCGCGCAGCGCCTGGACCGCTTGACGGCCTGGCTCGATTATGCGGTCGAGCTTGGCGCCTCCGGCATCCTGCTGGGGCCGATCTTCGCGTCCTCCACTCACGGCTACGACACCGTCGATCACTTCCGCATCGACCCGCGGCTCGGAGACGATGCGGATTTCGATGCCTTCATAGCCGCAGCCGACCGACGCGGCCTGCGGGTCGTCCTCGACGGCGTGTTCAATCATGTCGGCCGCAGCTTCCCGGCCTTCGAACGCGCGCTTCGGGGTGGACCGGCATCGCCGGACGCCCGCTGGTTCCGCTTCGCGTGGCCAGCAGATGGCCGCACGGATGAACTGCCGGGCTACGCCACCTTTGAGGGCCATAGCCATCTGGTCACGCTGAACCATGATGAACCCGTGGTGATCGACCACGTGACAAGGGTGATGAACCATTGGCTCTCTCGCGGCATCGACGGATGGCGCCTCGATGCGGCCTACGCGGTGCCACGCACGTTTTGGAGACAGGTACTGCAAGACGTGCGATCCAAGCATCCTGCCGCCTACATCTTCGGCGAGGTGATCCACGGCGACTATGCGACATTCGTGCACGAGACGGGCATCGATGCGGTCACGCAATACGAGCTTTGGAAGGCGATCTGGAGTTCGCTGAACGACCGCAATCTTTTTGAACTGTCCTGGGCCTTGAAGCGCCACGACGCGATGCTCGATCATTTCGTGCCGCAGACGTTCATCGGAAACCACGATGTCACGCGCATCGCTACACAGCTCCACGACGAGCGACATCTCGCCCATGCACTCGTCATCCTGCTGACCTCAGGCGGCACGCCCTCGATCTACTCCGGTGACGAGCAGGCGTTCCGCGGCGTCAAGGAGCACCGGGCGGGTGGCGATGACGCCATTCGTCCGCCGTTTCCCGCGACGCCGTCCGACCTGGCACCATACGGCTGGCGTACCTATCGCCTGCATCAGGCGCTGATCGGATTGAGGCGACATCATCGCTGGCTTCATCGCGCGCGAAGCCGCATTCTCGGGGTCCAAAACACCAACCTCTTGCTCGAGCTGTCGCACGCCGAGAGACGGCTCTGGGTCGTGCTGAATTTGGCAGACGAGCCCATCATGCGAGTGCTCGATGCAAGGGCTCATTGTATCGCTGGCGACGGCGTCGCATCACAAAGAGGACGCGGGACCGAGATCACCGTCCCGGGGCATGGCTGGAGCGTTGTGGAGCCCGATTTGTGCTGATGCTGCGGCGGCAAGATCACCCCATCGCCGCGAGCCGCCGCGCATGGAGCCGACACTGCGGCTCGCGCGACGTCGCGGCGGTGGCGGCAAGATCGGCCTGCTGCGCGTTGCTTTTCCGGCCAAGTGCATGCGTAAAAATGGAACTTTTCGCCATATGCCGGCTTCTTAGTTGGGGCGGTCTGAGTGGAGATTCGTCCATGTTCAAAGCACTCATCAGCGGAGCTGTCGCCATCGGCCTCATCGCGGCTCCAGTTGCCGCAGGTGCGATGTCGACCCAGGACAAGTCCATGTCGACCCATCACAAGACCCACAAGGTCCATCATGCGCAGAAGAAGATGATGGCGCCCGGCACCACGACCGGCATGTCGAGTGGAACGACGACCGGGCAATCGACCGGCGCCAAGGCCAAGACAGGGTACTGAGCACGTTCGACGCCGCGCAGCGCGCTGACGATCGTTGACGTGAACGGCGCACCCTCACGGACCACGCACGAGATGAGGCGATGTCAGCCCATCTCGGCGATCCGGCGTGCGTAGAGCCGTCGCAGCGGCTCAAGCTGCGTCGCCGCGGTGGCGGCAAGATAGGCCTGCCGCGCTTCGTCCTTGCGGCCGAGGCGGCGCAGCAGATCGGCGCGCACCGCGGGCAGCTGGTCGTATCCCCTCAGGCTGCCGCGCGCGTCCAGCGCGTCGATCAGATCGAGCGCACGCGCCGGGCCGTCGACCATCGACACCGCGGCGGCATGATTGAGCTCGATCACCGGTGACGGGTTGATGCGGAGCAGCACCTCATAGAGACCGGCGATCTGCGGCCAGTCGGTATCCTTGTAGCTCGGCGCTCGCGCATGCAGCGCGGCGATCGCGGCCTGCACCGCGTAGGATTGCGGCCGGCCGGGCATCTGCAGTGCCTCCTCGACCAGCCTCACACCTTCGGCGATCTGCTGAAAATCCCACAACGAACGGTCCTGCTCCTCGAGCAGCACGATGTCGCCGCCTGCGGTCTGGCGGCCGGCGCGGCGCGCATCGTGCAGCAGCATCAATGCCAGCAGGCCCTTGATCTCGCCGCGCGCCGGAATCAGCCGATCGAGCAGCCGCGCCAGCCGGATCGCCTCGCGCGCAAGATCGGGCCGCATCAGGTCCTCGCCGGCGGTCGCGGCATAGCCCTCGGTGAAGACGAGATAGATCACGGCAAGCACGCCCGTGAGGCGCGGCTCCAGCGCCTCGCGCTCCGGCACCTCATAGGGAATGCCGGCGAGCTTGATCTTCTGCTTGGCCCGCAACAGCCGCTGCGCCATCGCGTCCTCGCTCGCCAGGAAGGCGCGCGCGACCTGCGCCGTGGTCAGGCCGCACACCGTGCGCAAGGTCAGCGCAACCTGGACCTCGGCGGCAAAGGACGGATGGCAGCAGGTGAAGATCAGCCTCAGCATGTCGTCGTCGAGCGTCGCATCGGCCGGCTCGGCCGACGCCTCCGCATCCAGCAACAAGTGATGCGTCAATTCCTGCTGCTTGCCGCGGAACGAAACCGCGCGGCGGACGCGGTCGATCGCCTTGTTGCGGCCGACATTGACCAGCCAGGCGCGCGGATTGGCGGGGAATTCGCCGATCGGCCAGCGTTGCAGCGCGACCGCGAAGGCATCCTGCAGGGAATCCTCGGCGAGATCGAAATCGCCGACGAGACGGATCAGCGTTGCGAGCGCCCGGCCCGCCTCGTCGCGGAAGATTTTCTCGATCTGGCTGGGGGTCATGGCCATCAATCGTCGTTCAGCGGCCGCGCCAGGTGACGCGGCCGCTGCATTCATGTTGCGACAACGGCGTCATCACGGGTTGTCGTAGATCATCACCGGCCTGACCTCGATCGAGCCGGTCTTGGCGCCGGGAATCCGCGCCGCAAGGCCGAGCGCGGTGTCGAGATCCTTGGCCTCGACCAGATAGTAGCCGCCGAGCTGCTCGCGGGTTTCCGCGAACGGCCCATCGGTCGTCAGCGTCTTGCCGTCACGAACCCGCACGGTGGTGGCCGTCGACACCGGCTGCAGCCCGTCGCCGGCCTTGAAGTGCCCGCTCTGGATGATGGACTGGGTGTAGGCGCCGTACTCCGCCGTCAGGGCCTTGCGGTCCTCAGCGGTCATGTGGGCGTATTGCGCGTCGCTCCGGTAGATCAGCAGCAAATATTGCATCTCGTCTCTCCTCTTGATCGGCTGGATCGCCGACACCCAGTCGAACCGGCGGCAGGTCAAACGACATCTTCAGGATAAATTATTTTGGCCGCCCTGGCCGCCGTTATCCGCTTGACGGATCGGGCGGAAACGCCCATGCCGTGCGGGTCAGTCGGCCGGACGGCCGCTCCCGCTGGTGCCGAAAGGCCGCGGGGGAGGAAAGTCCGGGCTCCATCGACATGCGGTGCCGGATAACGTCCGGCGGGGGCGACCCCAGGGAAAGTGCCACAGAGAACGAACCGCTCCCTCCTCGGAGGAAGCAAGGGTGAAAAGGTGCGGTAAGAGCGCACCGCGTTTCCGGCAACGGAGACGGCATGGCAAACCACACCGGGAGCAAAACCGAATAGGGACGGCAACGCGGTTAGTTCGCGCACGCGCGATAACACCGCAGGGCGATGTCAGGCCCGCTGTCCGGGTAGGTTGCTCGAGGCAAGGTGCAAACCTTGCCCCAGAGGAATGGCCGTCGCGTACCATTCGCGAGAATGGTGCCCTACAGAACCCGGCTTACAGGCCGGCTGATATTTTTGGAGTATGAGGGGCTCGGCGCAACACGCCGGGCCCTTCGCCATTTTTGGCCGCCGCGCGTGCATCCCATTTGCTAGAATGCCCCCGCGGAGGATCGCAGATGGACCTTCAGAAGATCATGGCGAAGGCGCGAGATATCGCCAGGACCACCGGCACGATCACGACCGAACAGCTCAACGGCCTGTGCCCGAACAGCATGGAGCCCGACGATATCGCAGCGCTATTCGCGGCTCTGCGGACCGAGGGCATTCAACTCAAGGATAGCGACTCAGAAAAGTAGAAGCCGTCGACTTCGGACACTAGGCCACGATCTCCTGCAGCAGCGCCATCAGCGCCTCGGGCGCCGTGACGTTCGGCGAGTGGCTGGCGTCGATCTCGAAATAGCGCCAGCCGGCTTCATTCTTGATGCGCCTGGCGAACTGGCCGAACGTATCGGCTTGGGTGGTGCGCGTGGCGTAGATGTAGCTGCGCGGCAAATTCGTCTCGCCATATTGCAGCTTCAGCTTCTGCTCGAAGCATTTGATCGGCATGTCGACGCGGCGCGCGGTGAGCCATTCGACATCTGCGGGAGACGTATCCGGCGGCGTCGGCATCGGCGGGATGCGCCAGCCGTCGCCGTCGCTCGCGAGCTCGCGCATGGTCTCGATGGCTGGCGCGTTGAGGTCGAATAGGGACTGGCCGTCGCGCGGCACGAAGGCGTCGATATAGATCAGCTGCGAGATGCGCTCGCGCACCCGATCGGCGACGCCGGTCGCGACCATGCCGCCATAGGAATGGCCGACCAGCACGATGTCGTGCAGATCTTCGTAGGAGATGACGCCGAGCACGTCCTGGATATGCGCCTCGAGGTCGAGCCCTTGATGCGCAAGGTGCGCGCGCTCGCCGAGCCCGGTGTAGCTCGGCGTGACGAGCCGGTGCCCGCCGGCCTGCATCAGGGGATGCATTTTCTTCCACGCCCATCCGGCCGACCAGGCGCCGTGACAGACCAGAAAGGTTTTGGACGAACGCGCAGTCGACACACTCGCAGTCATGGGATGCTTCCACTTCGATTATCGTTGATGAGCCGCGATTTTGAAGTGTACCCGCCACCCGCGTCGTGTAAACGTCGCGGCAATGAACAAAACACCGAGACGAGGATGAACCCGGCAAGCTACGCGGTCCTGTTCTTCGGCGCGCTTGCCGGCGGTTTCGTTTCCGGTCTTGCCGGCTTCGGCACCGCGCTGATGGCGCTCGGCATCTGGCTCTATGTGCTGCCGCCGACGCTTGCGGTGCCGCTGGTGCTGGTCTGCTCGGTGATCGCACAGGTGTCGACGCTGCCGTCGATCTGGAAGAGCATCGATTTCCGCCTGGTTTGGCCGTTCGTCATCGCGGGCCTCGCCGGCGTGCCGATCGGCATTCTGCTGATCGCCCGCGCCGACCCCGAGGTCTTCAAGCTGACGATCGGCGTCTTCCTGCTGGTGTTCCCGACCCTGCTGTTCCTGCAGCGCAAGCCGATGTCGATCGCCTTCGGCGGCAAATGGGCCGACGGCGCGATCGGATTTGCCGGCGGCATCCTCGGCGGCCTCGCCGGATTGTCCGGTCCGCTTCCGATCCTGTGGGCGAGCCTGCGCGGCTGGGGCAAGCAGCAGCGGCGCGGCGTGTTTCAGATCTTCAACTTCACGATCCTGGCGGCCGCGCTTCTGGTCCAGATCGCGAGCGGCCTGGTGAAGCCCGAACTGATCTGGCTCGTGGCTTGCGCGTTTCCGGGGACGCTGCTCGGCGCCTGGCTCGGCGCCCGGCTGTATCACGCACTCAGCGACCGCAATTTTTCCGACGTCGTGCTGGTGCTGCTGCTCCTGTCCGGCGTGGCGCTGGTGTGGAACGGGCTGGCGCCGAAATAGCCGACAGCGCGCGGCTGGCGGACATCGGTCCATCAGCCGCGCGCCACTGACTTACTCCGCCGCAGCCTGGCCGAACCCGGTCGCCTGCCGCTCGAACAGGCCGCGGTAGATGCCGCCCTGCCGGGCCGCAAGTGCCTCGTGCGTGCCCTGCTCGACGATCTCGCCGCGATCGAACACCAGGATGCGATCCATGCTGCGCACGGTCGACAGCCGGTGCGCGATCACGATCGAGGTGCGGCCCTTCATCAGCCGCTCCATTGCCTGCTGGATCAGCGCCTCGGATTCCGAATCGAGGCTCGAGGTCGCCTCGTCCAGGATCAGAATGGGCGCATCCGCCAGGAAGGCGCGTGCCAGCGCCACGCGCTGCCGTTCGCCGCCCGACAGCTTGACGCCGCGCTCGCCCACCAGCGTGCCGTAATCCTTCGGCAGCCGCATGATGAAGTCGTGCGCGTTGGCAAGCCGCGCCGCCTGCTCGATCGCCTCCATGCTGGCGCCCGGCCGGCCATAGGCGATGTTCTCCGCCAGCGTGCGGTGAAACAGGATCGGCTCCTGCTGCACGATCGCGATCTGGCTGCGCAGCGATTGCTGCGTCGCCCTGGCGATATCCTGACCGTCGATCAGGATCTTGCCGCCGGAGACGTCGTAGAGCCGCTGCACCAGCTTGACGAAGGTCGTCTTGCCGGAGCCGGAGCGCCCGACCAGGCCGACGCGCTCGCCGGCATCGATGTCGACCGACAGCCCGTCATAGAGCGGCAAGCGATGGCCGCCATAATGGAACGTGACGTCGTCGAACATGATGCGGCCGCCCTGGATGTCGATCGTCCCGGCATCGTCAGCGTCGACAATGCCGAGCGGCTCGCCATGGATCTGCACCAGCTCCTCCATGTCGTTCACCGAACGCTGCAGGTTGTTGATGTGCATGCCGACATCCCGCAGATAGGCGTGGATGATGTAGTAGCTGGTCAGCACATAGGTGACGTCGCCCGGCGTGGCGTGGCCGGCCGCCCACAGCAGGATCGCGCCGCCGATCACCGAGGCGCGGAAGCACAACAGCACCAGGAGCTGCGCCGTCGAGGTGTGGTTGTAGCGCAGCCAGGTCCGCCGCACCCGCCGGCGCCAGCGGCTGATGACGCCGTCCAGCCGCATATCCTCGCGCGTCTCGGCGCCGAACGACTTCACCACCGCGTTGCAGGTCAAGGCGTCGGCCAGCGTGCCGCCGACCTTGGTGTCCCACGCATTGGAGACGCGCGCGGCAGGCGCGACGTAGCGCACCTGGAACACCATGGTCATCGCGACATAGATCACCGAGCCCACGGCAATCACCGCGCCGAGCGATGGCCAGTGCAGCCCGAGCAGGATCATCGAGCCGAGCAGCACGACGAGCGACGGCAACAGCGCCATCAGGATGGTGTCGTTCAACAGGTCGAGCGCCCACATGCCGCGCGTGATCTTGCGCACGGTGGAGCCCGCGAACGAGTTGGCGTGCCAGTCGGTCGAGAAGCGTTGCACGCGCATGAAGGCCTGCTGCCCGACATCGGACATCGTCTTCAGCGTGAACGGCACGATAGTCTGGATACCGACCAGCCGCAGCAGCAGCGACAGCGCGCCGAGGCCGACGATGGCGCCGAACGCCAGCATCGCCGCATGGCGCGCGGCGGCATCGGTGGCGCCCGCGGTCAGCGCGTCGACCAGATGGCCGGAGAACACCGGCATGAACAGGTCGGCCGCGGTCGCACCGAGGAAGCCCGCCGTCACGGCGAAAGCGCGCAGCGGCTGCTCCAGCCAGTGGCGGAACACGAATGGCAGGACGATCCGGATCGCGGCCGGTCGCTTGGTCGTCAGAGAGGTCATGGCACATTCCGGCCACGCATGTGCTGCGCCGGCCGGCTCCATCTGAGGCAACGCGCGGACGGAATCCGGCCGCAAGCGTCGCTGAAAACAATCGGTAAGGTGTTGGGAAGTTTGGATGATCGGGCATCATGCCCGATCAGCGCTGGGACCTAATGCGCGAGAGCGCCCAGCAGCAACGAACGCGGGCGCACGGTCTGCGAAACAAACGACATCATGTGCATCTCCCCGGTTCGTGAAACGATGGCGCTGCTTATAAATGCATCACCCGCGATTGGCAAGATGACAAGCGCGTGAGTGCGTCAATGTGTCGGCGATGCAACGCTCTGCCCGCGACCGGGCGCACACCGCGCGCAAAGCCGATGCGCTCAATGCGCGTCGCCACCGCCCGCGGTCATCGACGGCGGCTTGTTGACGAACAGCACCAGCAGGCTGAGGCCGACATAGAACAGCGACAGCATGAAGAAGGCGTCGCCATAGCCCATCACCGCGGCCTGGCGGTGCACGATCTGCGAGAGCTGCTTCATCGCCATGATGGCGGAATCGCCCATGCCCTGCATGCGCTGGGTGAACATATTGAGGGTCTCGACCGCGGTGGCGTTGCCCCAGGTCACGCGGTCGTGCAGCCGCGAGATGTGCAGGTCGGTGCGATCGTTGAGCACCTCGTTGATCACGGCGAGCCCGACCGCGCCGCCGAGATTGCGCATCAGGTTGAACAGGCCGGAAGCATTCTTGACGCGGTCCTGCGGCAGTGTGGCGAGCGCGATGTTGTTGGTCGGCACCATCGCGCACATCATGCCGATGCCGCGCAGGATCTGCGGCACCAGCAGCTCGTAGAAATCGTACTCGCGCGTGATCCAGGTCATCTGCCAGGAGCCGAGCGCGAAGGTGACGAGGCCGAAGGCGATGATGTAGCGCAAATCGACCTTCTGCATCAGCCGGCCGACGACCGGGGCCATGAAGAACATGGTGACGCCGGAGACGAACATGGTCTCGCCGATCATCAGCGCGCTGTAGCCGCGGATCTCGGCGAGATAGCGCGGATAGACGTAGGTCAGGCCGTAGAGCCCGATGCCGATGCAGAATTGCAGCACGCAGCCGACCGCGAAATTGCGGTTGCTGAAGGCATAGAGATCGACGATCGGCTCCTCCGCGGTCAGCACCCGCCAGAAGAAGGCAATCGCCGAAACGAAGCAGATCGCGGCGCAGACCGCGACCGAGGTGTCCTGCAGCCATTCATATTGCGGGCCTTCCTCGAGCACATATTCCAGCGAGCCGAGGAAGCCGCCCATGAAGATCAGGCCCCACCAGTCGAAGCGATCGAGCAGCGCGAAGTTCGGCTGGTCGAAATCGACCAGCGCCAGCACGCCGATGGTGATGATGACGCCGGGCACGATGTTGATGAAGAACAGCCAGTGCCACGACATCAGATCGGTGATGTAGCCGCCGACGGTCGGCCCAACGGTCGGCGCCAGCGTCGCGACCAGCCCGATGATCGGCGCCACGATGTAGAACTTGGAGCGCGGGAAGATGGTGTAGGCCGAGGCGAACACCGTCGGGATCATGCCGGCACCGAGGAAGCCCTGCAGCGCGCGCCACAGGATCATCTGCTCGATCGAGGAGGCGAAGCCGCACAAGAGGCTCGACACCGTGAAGCCGAACGCCGAGATCGCAAACAACAGCCGGGTGCCGAGCGCGCGCGACAGGAAGCCGGACAGCGGGATCGCGATCACCTCGGCGATCAGATAGGCGGTCTGCACCCACGACACTTCGGTCGACGACGCCGACAGGCCGGCCTGGATCTCGGTGAGCGAGGCCGAGACGATCTGGATGTCCAGGATCGACATGAACATGCCGAACACCATGATGATGAAGGCGACCACCCGCTTGGGCTGGAGCCGCTCGGACTCCGAGGCGCCGGTCATCATCGAGGGAGAGGCAGTGGTCGCGTCGGCCATGGGCTCATCAGGCTCCGCGCTTCGAACCCGCGGTTCGAAGCTTCAAGGCATCACTGCGGATGGATCATCATCGGCGCGTCGAGGTCGGTATCGGCGTCGGCGTCGGCCGCGCCCTCTCGCGTGTCGACGGTGGTGTAGACCGACATGCCGGCGCGCAGCATGCCCTGCTTCGCAACGCTGTTCGGCACCCGGATGCGGACCGGCAGACGCTGCACGATCTTGGTGAAGTTGCCGGTGGCGTTGTCGGGCGGCAGCAGCGTGAACACCGAGCCCGCGGCCGGCGAGATGCTGTCGACGATGCCGGTGAACTTGCGGAAACCATAGGCGTCGACCTTGATCGTCACCCGCTGTCCGGTGCGGATGCGCTTGAGCTGGGTCTCTTTGTAGTTGGCGTCGATGAAGACGCCGTCGAGCGGCACCACATTGCCGAGCCGCTGGCCGACATTGATGTAGTCGCCGGTGTTGACGAGACGGTTGGAGAAGGTGCCGTCGACCGGCGCGCGCACCTGGGTGAAATCGAGATCGCGCTCGGCCTTGGCGAGCTGGGTCTGCAATTCGGCGAGCTGGGCGCGGGCCTCGGCCTGCTGCGCCTTGGTGACATCGACGTTGCTCTTTGCGGCGTCGTAGGCAGCCTGCGCCGACCGCACTGCGGCCGCGCCCTGATCCCGGCCAGCTTCGGAAACTTCGAAGGTGGCGCGCGAGGCAAAGCCCTTGGTGCTCAGCGCCTGCTGGCGATCGAAATCGAGATCGGCGCGCTTCAGGCCGGCTTCGGCGGAGACGAGCTGCGCATGCGCCTGCTCGACCGAGCTTTCGGCCGCCGCGACCTGGCGACCGATGCGCTCGATCGTCGCCTGCTGGGTCGCGATCCGCGTGCGCGCGGCATCAACCGCGATACGATAGTCGCCGTCATCGATCCGGAAGATCACATCGCCTGCACGCACCAGCGTGTTGTCGCCGGGCAGGATCGCCGCGATATGGCCCGCGACGCGCGCGCCGAGCATGGTGTTGTTGGCGCGGACATAGGCGTCGTCGGTCGAGATGTAGAAGCGCCCGATCAACAGGTAATAGGCGGCATAGCTCGCGCCGGCGAGCGCGAGCAGCCCGAGCAGGCCCATCATCACGAATCGGCGCTTGCCGGATTTCGGCGCTGCGGCAGCGGGCGACGCCGCCGGCTGTTCGGGCGCAGAAGCGGGCGGCGCCTCGGCGGGACTCTTGTCGCCGGGACTCTTGGCTTCGTCGGCCCTTTTGGCTTCGTCAGTTCTGGCCTGCTCGCCGAGATCGGCGGACGCGTCGCGCGCCATCGCGTCCGCGGCGGTCTCAGGCCCGGAACGAACAATGCGTGCAGCCTGATCCCGTGCTGCGGCCATAACCGAGGCTCCCCACCAAAAATCCTGACGCGCGCAATGGCGGAAGAAGGGCCGTGCGGCGCATCGTCACTCCCACTAATACCATTGACCGAACGGTTCGGTCAATCTACATTCCCGCCCAGCGGATTATAAGGCTTCGATTCTTCCCGGACTGATTCTGGGTTGAGTTCTTTCGCGAGAAGCTAAACCAATGGTTGCAGCGCCCCCAAACCCCCTCCACCTCGTCGTCGGTGACGAGGAGTCCTCGAAGCGCCGCCAGATCCTGGACGGCGCCCGCAAGGTATTCCTGGAGCTCGGCTTCGACGGCGCCAGCATGGGCGAGATCGCCCGCGCCGCGGGGGTCTCCAAGGGCACCCTGTACGTGTATTTCCCCGACAAGGCCGGGCTGTTCGCGGCGATCGTCGAGGAGGAAAAGCGCGAGCAGGGCAAGGTCGCCTTCAACTTCGATCCGGCACGCGACGTCGACACCACCCTCCCCGAATTCGGCCGTGCCTATGTCGCGGTGCTGTGCCGGCCCGGCGGCGGCTCCGCGATCCGCACCGTGATGGCGATCGCCGAGCGGATGCCCGAGCTCGGCAGCCGGTTCTACACCCATGTGATCGCCCACACCGTCGACCGCTTCGCCGCCTATCTCGAGGCGCGTGCCGCGCTCGGCGAGCTCGAGATCGACGACTATCAGCTCGCGGCCTGGCAGTTCATGCAGATGTGCCAGGCGACGCTGTTCCAGGCGTTCATCTTCCAGGCCAATCCGTCGCCCTCGCCGGAGCGGATCGCAACCGTCGTCGACAGCGCCACGCGCGTGTTCTTCGCCGCATACCGGCCAAAGCAGACGGATTGAACCCCCGCCGTCGCAAGACAGGCGAGTGACGACCCAATACGACTATTCCCTTTGGAAGGACCGCAACTTGGTGCTTGTCGCGCGACGCCACCTCGCGCGACAATTCCCTGCATGAACGGGGATATCGACCCAGATCGAATGTCCAGCGTGATGGCGCGGCTGGGGGACGCAGTGGTCGACCCGACGGCGCGGACCGACATCATGACGTCGATCTGCGAAGCGGCGGGCGCAACCGGCGCCGTGCTGCTGCAAAGCGACGTGCGGACCCCGGACGTGCCGCGCACCGCGTCGACCGAAGAGATGGTGCAGCTCTACTTCGCACACAACTGGCATGAGCAGGATTCGCGCGCTCCAGGCGTTTCGCGAGCAATGGCCGGCGAAGTGATCACCGATCAGGACTTGTTGACGCCCGAGCAGATCCGGTCGGATCCGATGTACAATGAGGTGCTGTATCCGTTCGGCTTCAAATGGTTCGCCGGCATCGGCTTCTGGGCCGACAGCGCACCGTGGGTGCTGACGTTGCAGCGCACCGGGGAGGAAGGACATTTCGATACACGGGAGACGCGGCTGCTGGCTCAGCTGGGGCCGCGCCTGACGGAGACAGCGACGCTGTCGACTGCGGTCGGCCGCATCGCGCTCGCCTCCATGACCGGCATTCTCGACCGGGTGCGGCAGCCGGCCGTCGCACTCGACCGCGCAGGCCTCGTGATCGATCGCAACGAAGCCGCCGATGCCGGCTTCGATGCGGACATCAGGATCAGGGATCGCCGGCTGATCGTGCGCGACAAAGCGGCACAGGCGCGGCTTGATCAAGTCGTCGATCTGATCCGCGCCGCACCCGAGCGCGCGGCGCTGCCGATCGAGCCGATCCTGATCCGCCGTACGCACAAGGGGCCGGTGGTGTTGCGCGTGTTGCCGATCGACGGTGCGGCACGCAACGTCTTCCTCGGCGCGCGGGCGATGCTGGTCTTCGTCAATTTGACGCCACGCGCGATGCCCGAGCCCGGCATGATCGCGCAGGCATTCGGCCTCACGCCGGCAGAAGCGCGGCTGGTGGCGCTGCTCGCGGGCGGCCTCTCGATCGCCGACGCTGCCGAACGGCTCGGGATCGTTCGCGACACGGCACGCAACCAGTTGAAGTCGGCCTTCGCCAAAACCGGCACGCACCGCCAGCCCGAACTGGTCAACCTCGTCCTACGGATCGCCTGAGCATGGCGCCGCACCATACCGGCCGAAGCAGGCGAACTGATCTTTCGTCATTGCGAGCGAAGCGAAGCAATCCACCCTTCTTGCCCCGATGGATTGCTTCGCTCCGCTGGCAATGACGGAGAGCCATTATCGCGCTACCATGGCTGTTGCGCCGCTAATTCGAGGTGATCATCCGCCATGAACGACCTGACCATCCGGCAGATGCGATCGGACGAGATCGCGCTCGCGATCAACTGGGCCGCGGCGGAGGGATGGAATCCCGGTCTCGCCGATGCGTCCTGCTTTGCCGCCGAAGATCCGCAGGGCTTCTTCATCGGCGAGCTCGACGGCCGGCCTGCCGCGGTGATCTCCTGCGTCAACTACGGCGCGCATTTCTCTTTCCTCGGCTTCTATATCGTGCGCCCGGATCTGCGCGGCCGCGGCTACGGTCTGAAGATCTGGAATGCGGCCATCGCGCATGCGCATCCGCGCGTGATCGGGCTCGACGGCGTGGTGGCGCAGCAGGCGAACTACCAAAAGTCCGGCTTCGCGCTCGCTTACGCCAATGTGCGCTACGGCGGCACGGTCACCGCACCGTCCGCGCCGAACGCCGGCATCATCGCGCTGGCCGATCTGCCGATGGCGCTGGTCGAGGCCGATGACGCCACGGTGTTTCCCGCACCGCGTCCGGCCTTCCTGCGCACCTGGATCAATACGTCAGGACATGTCGGGCGCGCGCTGATGCGTGACGGCAGGCTGGCCGGCTGGGGCGTGATCCGTCCGTGCCGCACCGGCCACAAGATCGGTCCGCTCGTCGCCGATGACCGCGCCGGCGCCGAGACCATCCTGTCCGCATTGCTCGCGAGCGCAGGCGGCGGCGACATCTTCCTCGATGTCCCCGCGGTCAACCGCGATGCCGTGGCGCTGGCGCAAGGCCTCGGGCTGTCGCCGGTGTTCGAGACCGCCCGGATGTACACCGGCGCGATCCCGCCATTGCGGATCGATCGCGTGTTCGGCGTCACGACGTTCGAGCTCGGCTAGGAAAGCCCGTGCGTTCAAATGACGCACGCTCGCGAACGCGGTTCCTGTGAAGCGGCTCATAACGCGATTATTCAATAGGGAAATACACCTCTGGTTGAGCGAGAGAGCCAGTTCGGCGCACTTCCGCGCGCTGCGCTCGTCCGCAACAGAAGGAGGTGTCGCATGGCGTTCCTGTTTTTCAATTTCCGCAGCATGGGCCTTAGCGAGGCACTCGCCAATGTCGGCGAGCTCAAGGGCGTCGTCGCCAACACGCTGAAGCAGAACGGCTTCACCGATGTCGTCAATACCCAGTCAGAGGTTGCCGGCAACAAGAACGGCGTCCGCGTGTCCATCCTGCATCTGCACAATGTCGATCGACAGTTCTGGCAGGTGTTCATGGCCGGCGGCGATACCGCGGCCACCAAGCAGACGCTCGACGACGTCGTGAACAAGGTCGAGCACCTCGCCTTCCTCTAGAGCTTCCGGTTCTGATTGAATCAGAACTGGAGCTGCGGAGTCATGCGAAATCTCCGCGGGCAAGCCGCGGGGATTTGCGCCCCTAAAGCGCGATGAGATCAGGTTGAATCTTCATCGCGCATTAGCTCATTGTTTAAACATGATCTCTTCGGAAAACCGCTTCGTACTTTTTCGGATCATGCTCTAGTTCGCCGCGGCGTTGACCCGCGGCACGGCGACGTTGTCCTGCTCCAACTCCTCGGGCAGTCCGGCGAAGCGTCGCAGCGCCTTCGCCATCTTCACGCGCCCGGCGACGCCGGTGATGATGACGTCGACCATCACGAACGACGAGTGGAAGTGGCCCTGCGCCTTGAGCTGCTCGACCTTGACGCCGGCCTTCGCGAGCGCGTCGCCATAGGCATTGCCCTCGTCGCGCAGCGGATCGAACTCCGCAGTCGCAATGAACGCCGGCGGCAGGCCTTCGAGCTTGCCGCGCAACGGCGCGACGCGCGGATCGGTGCGGTCGGCCGGCGAGCAGTACAGGTCCCAGAACCAGAACATCAGCCCGCGCGTCAGGAAGTAGCCGGCCGCGTTGTCGACATAGGACTGCCGGTCGAACGAGGAGTCGGTGACCGGGCAGATCAAGAGCTGGCCTGCGATCTCGGGCCCGCCGCGGTCGCGCGCGAGCTGGCAGGTGATGGCCGCGATGTTGCCGCCGGCGCTCCAGCCTGCGACCAGCACCGGCCCTGCCCTGCCGCCGAGCTCGGCGGTGTGGGCGGCGATCCACCGTGTCGCCGCATAGCCGTCCTCCGCCGCAGCCGGGAAGCGATGCTCGGGCGCGTGGCGATAGCCGACGCTGACGATGATCATGCCGGTGCGCCGGCACAGATCGCGGCAGAACGGATCATCCGACAGCTCGTCGCCGAGCACCCAGCCGCCGCCGTGGAAATACACCACGATCGGATGCGGCCCCGGCGTCGCCGGACGATACAGCTTGTACGGCAGCGGACCATCGGCGCCTTGCAGCATGCCGGTGCCGACCTCGCCGACCGGGCGGCCGGCAGGACGGCCCTTGTTGAACTCGTTGAGGAAGTCGCGGGCGCCCTGCGCGCCCATCGTCTCGATCGGCGGCAGGTTCATCTCGCCGAGCATGTTGAGCACCAGCCGCACATCCGGCTGCAAACGCACCACCTCGCCGTCATTGCACTGCTCGGCAACGCCGGGACCCGAGAGCTTGAAGCCGAGCATGCCGCGCCCGACCACCTCGTTGCAGATGCTGCGATACGGACCGACGCCGCCGGTATAGGGCATCACGCCCTGCGGCTTGCCGGGCACGTTGGCGCCCGTGTACCAGGTGTTGGCAAGCCGGTGCAGCGTCAGTGTCGCGCAATCGGCCATGTGGCGTTCCCAGCCGGCCTGCGCAGTCTCGGTTGCTTCCATCGTGGTGAAACCGGCGTCGCGCAACGCGACGATGCGGTCCACCACCCAGTCGACATGCTGCTCGATCGACACCGCCATGTTCGACAGCACCGACGGGCTGCCGGGACCGGTGATCATGAACAGATTGGGGAAGCCCGCGACGGTGACGCCGAGATAGGTCTGCGGTCCGCGCGCCCAGACATCCGACAGCGACTTGCCGCCGCGGCCGGAGATCGGATGCACCGCCATGATCGCGCCGGTCATCGCGTCGAAGCCGGTGGCGAACACGATGACGTCGACATCGAAGCTGCGCTTGTCGGTCGAGATGCCACCGGCGGTGATCGCCTTGATCGGCTCCTGCCGCAGATTGACCAGCGTCACGTTCGGACGGTTGTAGGTCGCGTAGTAATTGGTATCGAGGCAGGGACGCTTGGCGCCGAACGGATGATCGTGCGGGGTGAGCGCCGCGGCCGTCTCCGGATCCTTGACCACGGCACCGATCTTCTCGCGGATCAGATCGGCGACCAGCCGGTTGCCGTCGACATCGACCGCCTGGTCGGCCCAGAGCTGGGTCAGGATGTGGACGAGGTCGCCCACCGCCCACGCCTTCTCGAACCGCTCGCGGCGTTCGGCGTCGCTCAATTGCCAGCTCACCACGGTCTGCTGCGGATACGGCACGCCGGCCATCGACCAGCGCGCCTGCTCGCGATAGGCTGCGCGGTCGCTCTCGAAGAAGCTCTTGCGATCTTCCGGCGCCGGACCGTTGCCGGCCGGCAATGCGAAATTCGGCGTGCGCTGGAACACGGTGAGTTGCGCGGCCTGTTCGGCGATCAACGGGATCGACTGAATGCCCGACGATCCGGTGCCGATCACGGCGGCGCGCTTGCCCTTCAGGTCGACGCCCTGATGTGGCCAGCGGCCGGTAAAATAGATCTCGCCCTTGAAGTCCTTGACGCCGTCGATTTCCGGCGGCTTCGGCGACGACAGGCAGCCGGTCGCCATGATGTAGTAGCGGCACGAGACGTTGGCGCCGTTGTTGGTCGCAATCCGCCAGCGCGCGATCGCGTCGTCCCAGGTCGCCTGCGTGACCTTGGTGCCGAACCTGATATCGCGGCGCAGATCGTAGCGGTCGGCGACGAAGCCGAGATAGCGCAGGATTTCCGGCTGGGTCGCGTACTTCTCCGACCAGGTCCACGCCTGATCGAGCTCGGGATCGAAGGTGTAGCTGTAATCGATGGTCTGGATGTCGCAGCGCGCGCCGGGATACCGGTTCCAGTACCAGGTGCCGCCGACATCGGCGCCCTCTTCGAGCGCAACCGCCGAGAAGCCCGCCTTGCGCAACCGATGCAACAGATAGAGACCGGCGAAACCGGCGCCGACGACTGCGACGTCGACCTGCTGCGTAGTTCCGCTGTGCGTGGAGTCCGAAGCGCGTGCTGCAACTGCTGCGTCTGGCATGCCATTCCTCCCGTATGTTTTGATTTGCCGGAAGGCTAGCCCTGCGCTTTCAGTTTGTCATCACGACATACGCAATCTGAGGTCGCCGCAATTGTGGCGCTTGCAGGCTGGAGCAGGATGCGCAGCGTGTGGACGCAAGTGTCTTGCGGCGCGTGCGGCATTCACATCGGCGAAAGCCGACGCGTGGCGGTAGACCCGTCATCCTGAGGAGCACGCGCTTGCGTGCGTCTCGAAGGATGCACGGCCGCCGATCGGGCCGCGCATCCTTCGAGGCTCGCTGCGCTCGCACCTCAGGACGACGGGTCCACCAGTTGATCAAACCGACCGCATCAAGCCGCCATCGACGCGGATGTTCTGGCCGGTGATGTAGCCCGCGCCGTCCGAGACGAGGAACGCGATCGTCGCGGCGATCTCCTCCGCCTTGCCGTAGCGCTTCATCGGCACGCTGTCGCGGCGCGCGTCGGTTGCCGGCAGGCTGTCGATCCAGCCCGGCAGTACATTGTTCATGCGGACGTTGTCAGCCGCGTAGCTGTCGGTGAACAGTTTTGTGAACGCGGCGAGCCCGGCGCGGAACACCGCAGAGGTCGGAAACATCGCGCTCGGCTCGAATGCCCAGGCGGTGGAAATGTTGACGATCGCGCCCGACTTCTGCGCCTGCATGTGAGGTGCGACGAGACGTGTCGGGCGGATCACGTTCATCAGATAGACGTCGAGACCGGTGTGCCACTGCTCGTCGGTCAATTCCAGCACGCCCGCACGCGGGCCGTGGCCGGCGCTGTTGACCAGCGCATCGATGCGGCCCCAGCGCGCCATTACGCCATCGACGGCGCGCCTCAGATCATCGTTCGAACGGTTCGAGCCGGTGAAGCCGATGCCGCCGAGCTCGCCGGCCAGCGCCTCGCCCTTGCCCGACGACGACAGAATCGCAACGCGAAATCCATCTGCGGCAAGCCGCCGCGCCGCCGCCGCTCCCATGCCGCTGCCGCCTGCGGTGACGAGTGCGACCTTCTCTGCTGTCATGACCGAGATCCCGTTTGATGACGAAGTTGAAGCAAGGTCTATCATCAGGGATCGGGCAGCGCGACACCCGGGGTGGCGCTCAGGACGAGGCCGCGGCAAGAGCGATCAAGACGACAAAGACGCCAAGTGGCACAAGATGAGAAAAATCACGGTGGCGCAGAACGGTGGAAACCGCGGCCGCAATGATGGCCGCCCCAAGCACCAGGCCGGCAACCCGACTGACGGGAATTGCAATCAGAACAGCGCTTATCATCTCCAGTCCGCCGGTCAAAATGCCCCACCAGCGCGGGTAGCCCCACCGAGCGAAATCGCTTTGGGTCGCTGACGTGCTGATCGCGTTGAAGAGGCCTGCGCCAAAGAAGCCGGCAGCGAGCAGCCAGGTTGAAAGAGCATGCGTCATCTCAGGGCACTCCAATGATCCGTGGCATCGCCGCAAGGACCATGATCACCGCCGTGAGACCGTGAATGCCGAAGGCGCTTTTGGTGGAGCCTTTCGCTGCGAGAATGAGCAGCATGTCCCCGATGGGGATGATGGCTTCAACCAGCAGGATGATGCCGACCTCGCGCGGCGCGCCGAACACCATGAACGCCAAGACGGCCAGTCCCGCGACAATGTCGCGCACCCCCTTGAGGCGAAGCCACCAAGCGATGTTGGTGCCATTTTCAGGAAGCGGCAGGCCGAAACTGCGTGTCGCGGTTGTCGGGCTCGCGACATAGAGGGTGCCGATCGCGATAATTCCCAGGGCCAGGAGCAATCCCGTTCCGAGCGCAAGCCAATGCATCACACGTCCTCATCCAGCTCAAGAACAATATCTAGCACTGCTAGATAAATACCATTGCTAGAATGTCAAGCATCGGTATGATGCTTGATATACTTGGGCCTTCCAGGTGCGGGAGATCGAGGATTGGGTACCGCTGAGCGGAAAGGCAGGGACCGAGCTGCGCGCGAGCATCGCATTGTCGCGGCAGCGCGGGCGATCGCAGAGCGCGAAGGATGGGATGCCGTTACGGTCCGCCGTCTCGCCGACGAGATCGAATATAGCCAGCCCGTCCTCTACTCACATTTCAAGAACCGGGATGCGATTGTTGCGGCAGTTGCAGTCGAGGGCTTCAAGGAACTCACGGTCGCACTTCGCGAAGCAGCGAGCGGATCGACAGGACGAAACGCCCTCAAGAATGTCGCCCTGGCCTATCTCGCCTTTGCGCTGGATCGTGTCGCGCTTTACGACGCCATGTTTGTCCTGCCAACGGATTTGCGGTTCGCCGAATCTGGCACCAGACCCGAACTGCGGGCCGGTTTCGAAGCACTCGCGGCCGTCATCGCGCCGTTTTGCGTCGAGGTAGCTGATGTGACCGAGACTTTTTGGGCAGCCCTTCATGGGGTCGCCACACTCGAACGTTCAGGCAGAATTCGGCCCAGCGCGCGCAACGAGCGCATCGCGCTAATTGTGCGAGCGATCGTCACTTCCGGCAACAGCTCGCGTGCTCGCGGCTGAGACGTTCAGTTGAATGACTGCTTCGGCGCATCGAGACTAGCCGCCCGCTTATGAGTCTGCGCTGGTCTGGTGCGCGGCGTCGCACTACTTGCGAAACACCTGCTTCGAACAGGCGTCGAACCTGGCGACCGGCCGATCCATCTGCCACAGTTCGACATCATGGCGGTCGACAAGACGGCTCGCCGATGTGACGGCCTGATCGTCATCGCTACAATCCATGTTGACCACGCCGATGGATCGGCTGTGCGGTCCGACGATATAGGCGCGATAGGTCGTCATCTTCGTTCTCCGGCTGTTGCGGCGAAGATGAGCGCGAGGACATATGAATTCGAGAAGAGCCGCGACGAGATCTTATAAAGGCGGAATAGGCGCCTGCCGCGAACAACCCACCACGCCCGCCAGGCCGCTCAAGACCGCCGTCAGGCCGGCGCGCCGTTCTTGAGCAGCTTCGTCACGGCCGCGACCAATTCGTCGGGCGAGAACGGCTTGTTGAGAAGCACGCTGTCCGGCACGCCCCGGGTCGGCCACTCGTCGCCGCCGCCGCCGGTGATGTAGAGCACCGGGAATGACGGATCGATCTCGCGGGCGCCGCGCGCCACACGCCAGCCATCGAGCCGGCCGAGCAGGCGGATGTCGGTAACCAGTGCACTGTATTTGGTACGGAACGCCTTCAGCAGCGTCAGGGCTTCCTCACCCGAGCCTGCGATCGCCGGCTCATAGCCGCCGTCCCTCAGGGCGTCCTCCACCATCATCTGAAGATCACGATCGTCTTCGATGACGAGAATGATCGGCACGTCTTGCAAAGCTATCCCCCAGAAATCAGCCGGGTGCGCCCGGTTCAGCGAGCATATGCAGCAAATAGTGGCTACCGTTGGCACGGCATCCCCAGTAAAAATACGGGTATCAGACGCGTCCTATTCGTCCGCGAATTCGTCTTCTTCGTTGACCCCCGCCTTACCCCGCGGGGCCGGCTTTCTGCCGCCAAGCGATCCTGTGACATAAGGTTCGCGCGCTGCATAGGGGCTACGGCCGCCGGCGCGTGCCGCGACCTCTTCGCCGGAGACGGCAGCGGGCTGGCAGATCACGCGCCGGCTGGCCCGGCGCATCAGATCCACATGGATGTGGTCGTAGTGATAGACGTTGGAACCCGGCGCCAGCACCGTGGTGAATTGCTGGCAGGCGGCGGCCTGGACATCGCGCAGAAAACCCTGCTCCTCCGGCAGGCCCTTCCAGCCATCCTTCACCGAGATGCGTCGGCCATCGGAGAGCGTGAAGGCTGCGATATCGAGCGCATTGCCAAAGGCATGCTCGGAAATATGCGCGTGCGAATTGCCGTTCATGCCGCGGCAGGAATAGGCCGAGATCTGCTTGATCTCGACGACGCGCGCGCCGAACCAGCGCTGCGCCGCCGGCTGCACGGACTCGGCGAGCCAGCGCTCCAGCACCGAGACGATCGGGCACGCCAGCGTTGCGGCAGGCTTCACTGCAACTGGGCCGACCGTCATCACCGGATTGCCGCCGGACGGGCCGAGCCGCGGCGGCGGCGCCGCGCCGGATGGCTGCTGGGAATAAGGCGCAGGTGAGTAAGGCGCGGCCGCGCCCTCGCGCTGCGGATTTCCGGGCAGGCCCGGATAATAAGGTCGCTCGCCGCTGGCATCGGGCGAGCCATCCGGCGGCAGGTCGATCTCGCCCTGCTGCGGCGGGACGCCGGGCGCCGACAGCGACACCGGTCCGTTCGGTTGGCTGCGATAGTTCGGTTGGCCGACGGCCTGTTCGGAGTACGGCGCCTGCGCGGGCGGCGGGCCCGGCTGACGATTGATCGGCCAACGCGGCTGGTTGCCGACGGACGCCGGTGGACGCAGGCTGTCGTCGGCAAATCCGTAAGCCGAACTGGCTTCGCCGAGCGCGGCGACCTTGAGCGGAAACTCGGCGCCGCAGACGCCGGGGCCGGAAATCGGATCGATGCGGACGAGGTCCGGGCCTTCCTTGACCGCGCCTGATTTCAGGCAAGCGGCCTCGGCCTCGGCCCGCCACGGTTCGCGCTCGGCAGTCTGAAACAGACCGCGGCCGCAACCAGCAAGCGACACAAGGACAAGGGAGCCGACGAGATACAAACGAACTCCACGCGTCATGGCGCGGAGGTTCTGCGAATTTGATTAAAGACTCTTCAACGCATTTCGACTGTTTGATTTCAGGTGTCTTTAACTATGCGGCGGAACCCGGCAGGGCAATTCGCGACCGCATCGATCTCGTTGTGTCATCAACTGTGGCGAATGCTCCGCATCACGTCGCAACAGAGCAACGCCACCGCATTGTTGTGATCGAGAAGGCATGGAGGCTCGACATCCTGTGCCCGGCATCGTCATTCACCTTTTGATTGTATTTTCATACACTACAATCATGCTGAGACCTGACAGACGGTATCGGGGACCGGCAGCCTGACCGCAACCCGCAACGCCGCGGAATTTATTTGCGTGCGCTTCAACGTCTTGATTCGCCGCCTGTTTGAGCCACGCATCGCAATGCGGCATCGCATGGGAACATCGAGCTTGGCAGCAAGGCTGACTTTTTCGGCCAGGAACCTCTTGCTAGCTTTTGCGTTAATGCTTGCTAGCTTTTGCGTTAATGCGGGCAGCGTTGTGAGCCAAGGGAGCTTCCCAATGGATTTCGCGAGTCCTCTGCTGAGCAAGCTGAGCATTGTGGCCGCGTACATCGCGTTCGCCTTCGTCGGCGCCATCATTCTCGGCGTGTTCTAAAGCATTCGACCAGGCCCTGAGTTCAGCGCCCGGCGGCCGCCCCGCCGGGCGCTTTGCTTTTTGCGATAGCTTATTCCGTCACCCCGAGGAGCGCGCATCGCGCGCGTCTCATCCGGTTACAAATTGGACAGCTGCGCTCAGGTGCGCGGCTCACCCCTAGGCTGCCCCTGCGTGATCACGCGCTGCCGAGCGTGCGAGACGCGGACCCAGTCGGCGCCGGTGCAATAGACGCGGCCGAGCGCGCAGGACGAGACCCGCAGCCTGTCGGCGCTCTTCAATTCGATCGTGCCGTAACGGATGTTGCCGCTGTCCCGGCTGTAGACGCCGCCATTCCAGCGTGCGCCGTTCTTCGGCTTCATGTTGATCAACACCGCTTCACCGAGATCGCGGGTGGTCCTGTCGAGCGCATAGCCGCATAACGCCGTGCCGCAGAGACGGATGCGCACCAGATTGTTGGCTTCGGTCTGCCAGTCGCCGATCGGACCGTCGTCAGGTTCGTCGGCCTCGCGCGAGACACGTATCACCGGCGGCGCCGGACGCGCAGGCGCTGCGGGCACCGCGGCCGGCGACGAAGGCGGAGCCGCGACGACCGGCGCTGGCTGGAGCGTCATCACGCGCGGCGGCGGTGCTGGCGGTGGCGGCGCAGCCGCGGGGGCAACCGGAGCGGGCTTGTCAACAGTCACCGGCCGCGGCGCGGGAGATGCTGCCTGCACGGGCGCGGGCAGCGCGCTCGCGGCCGGCGTGGCAGGGATCGCTGCCGTCGCTGCCGGCGCGGGCACCGGCTTCAGCATGCGGCCATTGTCACCGCCGTCATCGCGCCTGGATGCACCTGACACCGAAACGCAGGTCAGCGAGCGGCAGCGCGTCGAATCCACTTGGACGCGATGGCCGCCAATCGAGAACGAGATGCCCTCACCGGCATGGGCGAATGGCGTGAACAGCATCAGCGCGACGAGCAGGCAGAAGCGCTTCATCGAAACCTCCAAAACATCCGATGATGCTTAAGGTCGCCGTGCTCGCGGTGCAGTGATCTCCATCACCGTGCCAGCCAGCCCGGCAACGTGATGCGCATCACAGAATCCGGAGCCGGCGGCGCGTAGCGTCCGGACCAATCGCCGCCCCCCGCTCAACGCCACGGAGACTTAAGATGAAGAAGCTCGTTGCGATCGCCGCGCTGCTGATGGCCACCACATCAGCGCATGCCGGCGGCACCGGCATCACCTTCCAGATCGACGGCCAGCGCATCCATGTCGAGGCGCCGCGCAATTGCAGTGCGCTGTCCTGCATCCGCATCTCGGCGCCGGGCTACAACGGCACGATCGGCGGCATCAGCAAGAACCTCGGCTCGAAGTCCGAAGACGATGACGATGTCGCCTCGACGAAGTCGCCGTCACCCGCGCCGCCGGCCGCGCCCGCACCTGCACCTTCACTTGCGCCGGTTCAGGCCGCCGCGCCGCAGCCGGCCGCGCCGGCCGCTGCCGCGGTCCCGCCGCCTCCGCCGCCCCCTGCGCCGCCGGCAACGGTTGCCACCACGGCCCCCGCGCCGGTTGACGCCGCGTCCGCTGCGCCGGCCCCGGTCGCCGCGCAGCCTGCGCCGCAGCCGCAAGCCGCTCCGATTGCGCCAGCACCGGCGGCGGCGCCAACCGGACCGATCGGCGTCTGGGCCACCGAGGAAAACAAGGGCAATGTCCGCGTCGAAGCCTGCGGCGCCAATCTCTGCGGCTATTCGATGAAGAGCAACGAGCGCATCCTGATCAACATGAAGCCCGACGGCAGCAAGTGGAGCGGCCGCATCCACGATCCCGACTCCGGCCGCAACTACGACTCGACGATCGCGATGAAGGGCCCGAATGCGATGCGCGTGAAGGGCTGCGCCTTCGGCGGCATGTTCTGCGGCGGCCAGACCTGGAAGCGGGTCAGCTAAGGCCTGACATCTCCGGATCGTTCTGATGTCCGCTGCCGCGCAAACGGCGAGCGGCATCAGGTTTTCTGCCAGTCCGGCGGTCGCTTCATGTCGATGGCCGGACGCGCTATAAGCGTCGCCGTGTCGAGGTTGAATCGAACCTGCGGGCGGCTTGCGATGGCGATGACGGCTCTTGAACTCGGTCTGCGGGGCGCGGTGGTCGCGCTGTTCCTGGTGGTTTGCGCTGTGCTGCTGCTGCGCTACGCGGCGGTGCATCGCGCCGCGCATCTCGGTGCCGCGATGGGCGTGGCCGGCGCGGCCTACGCGATCACCACTGCGCCGTTCTTTCCCGCATCGACATTCGGCTGGAGCTCTCCGTTCATCGCCTTCGCGATGGGCTCGCCGGTGATCTTCTGGCTGTGGGCGCGCGCGATGTTCGACGAGCGGTTTACCCTGCGGCCCTGGCACGCGGCGGTGTGGACGCTGCTCGCCGGCCTTGGTGTTGTGAGCCACAATTGCTGGACGATCTGGCCCGATCTCGCCGGGCCGTGCGGCCGCGCCCTGGCGCTGGCGACGATCGCCTTCGCCGTGCTCGGGATCGCGCAAATTCCGAAGGGATGGCGCACCGCCGTGACCACGGCACGCGGCCGGATCCTGATCGCGCTGCTGATCGGCATCGGCCTTCAGATGTTGTTCGCCGCGGCGGCCGGGCTCGCCGCGATTCCGACCCGATCGATCAGCCTCAGCGCCGCGCTCGCGCTTGGCGCATTCGCGCTGATCGCGATCTGGATGATGCTGTTCGATCCGCCCGAGAGCCAGCCGGCGGTTGCCGGCGCCGGAACTGGCCAGGCCGCACCGGTCGCGCGTTCGCTCGCCAAAGGCGGGCCGCCTGCCTCCGGCCAGGCCGCGCTCAATCACCTCAAGCACCTGATGGCGACCGAGCGGACCTACCGGCAGGAGGGGCTGACCATCGGCGTCTTGGCGGTCAAGCTCGGCATGCCGGAATACCGGCTGCGGACGCTGATCAATGACGGGCTCGGCCACCGCAACTTCAACGCCTTCCTCAACCGCTACCGGCTCGACGAAGCCAAGGCGGCGCTCGCCGATGCCGGCCAGGCCGAGGTGCCGGTGCTGACGATTGCGCTCGATGCCGGGTTCCAGTCGCTGGCCCCGTTCAACCGCGCCTTCAAGGCGGACACCGGGCTGACGCCGACCGAGTTTCGGCGCCGGGCGACGGCCGCGCAAACCACGGACGCTGCGGAAATCGCTCGGTCGGAGTGAGAATTCACTCCTCGATTTCAGAAATCGATAGGCTTGCGGCCCGACAATCTGCCTAGCTGTTCCGACACGGGCGCGGATCGCGCCAAGGCGTGACATGACAACGTGACCTGGCAACGTGACCTGGCAAGCGGAGTTCGACAGCCGATGAAGCACTTTTTCACCGCGGCAAAGCTGCTGGCCCTCGACCTGGCGTCGACCCTCGTCTTTCTTGTTCTGTTCCTGCTGACCCACAACACCGCGCTCTCGGTCGGTATCGGCATCGCGTTCGGCGTCACGCAGATCGGCATCCAGATCGTGCGCCGGAGGCGGATCGACACCATGGAATGGCTGAGCCTGTTCCTGGTGGTTACCGCCGGCACTGCGACATTGCTTACGAATGACCCGCGCTTCGTGCTGTTCAAGCCGAGCGTGATCTACGCAATCGTCGGCGTCGTGATGCTGAAGCGAGGCTGGCTCAACCGCTATCTGCCCGAGATCGCGCAGACGGTCGTGCCCGATGTCGCCGTGATGGTCGGCTACGCCTGGGCAGCCCTGATGTTCACCTCCGCCGCCGTGAACGCCTTCGTCGCGCTGACCTGCGAGATCACGACATGGGCTGTCGTGATGCCGATCTTCGGCATCGTGAGCAAGATCGTGGTGTTCCTCGGCGGCTTTGCCGCGCTTCGGCTCACCGCGAGGCGCCGCATCCGCGCCATGCCCGAATCCCAGCGCGAGGCCGTGCTCGCGCTCGAGGGGGCTCCGGCGGCGGCGACACCGTAGGCGCTGACGTTACCCGGCGGCGTGTGGTTAACGAAACAAACCGGCGTGCGACGAAACCATTTTGCCGTGCGCACGAAGAAGTGCCGAAACCAAGCCTCCCTACTGATGGCCTCGACGACGCGCTGCAACGGCGCGCTCACCACAAGGGGGACATCATGGCTTTCACCGCTTCCACGCTTCGTCACGGCAAACTGCTGGCGGCAACCGCGTTCACGCTCGGTCTCTTGACCTCGGCGTCCTATGCCTACACCGACGAGCAGCAGCAGATGTGCACCGGCGACGCGATGCGGCTGTGCAGCTCGGAAATCCCCGATGTCGATCGCGTCACCGCCTGCATGGTCCGGCAGCGCGCGCTGCTCAGCGACGGCTGCAAGGCCGTGTTCCACTACGTGCCGCCGGCGACCGCTGCGCAGCCCGCAAGCTATGCGCCCGCGGCCAGGCCGGCGAAGCCACTCAACATCACGCCTCACAAGCGCGGCTAAGCAAACCCCCAACAGCGAGCGGGCACCGCGCTTCCTTCCGGGAGTGCGGTGCTTGATCGTTCGGGGCCGCCATGACAACAAGGCAGGACCGTTCATTCGGCATTCAGCCTGACGCGGCTCAATTGCCGATCCCCAATGCCTCCCGGGAATCGATGGTGATGCGCCGCGCCTTCCTTTACGCGCTCCTGCTTGGTGCCGGCGTCACGATCGGTTGGCATGCAACGGCCAATGCCGCGCCGGACCTGACGCAGCTCGCGCAAGCGCAGCCTGCACCGGCGCCTTCGGCCGCCCCGGCGCCGAATGCGACACCGTCAGCGCCTGCCACGCCTGCCCCCGCTCCGGCTGCCGCGCCGCAGGCCACAGCGCCCGAGCCGATCGGCAACGTCGCGACATTGACCGGCACCGCCACCGTCACGCGCAACAACACCGCGACGCCATTGCAGATCCGCGACGACATCTTTGCCAATGACGACGTCGCCACGTCGGCGACCTCCTCGCTCGGCATCACCTTCAACGACGGCACCACCTTCAACCTGCGGGCCAACGCCAGGATCACGATCGACAACTATGTCTACGAGGACGGCGGCCAGCAGAACAGCGCGCTGTTCAACGTCGCCAAGGGCACGGCGGCGTTCGTCGCCGCCGCGGTGGCCAAGACCGGCGACATGAAGATCTCGACGCCGACCGCAACCCTCGGCATCCGCGGCACCACCGGCCTTGTCGAAGTGCCGGAAGGCGCGACCGCGACCAGCAACAATGTCGGCATCAAGCTCTATCCCGACGCCGACGGACATGTCGGCCGCATCGAGGTCAACGACCGCAGCGGCGCCTCGCTCGGCGTGCTGACGCGCGGGGCGAGCGGGTTTGCGATTCGCCCCGGCACCGGCGGCGCGCGCTTCGCCGCGGTGCCGCTGACGATCTCGCCGCAACAGATGACGCGCGACCAGGGCTTCGTGCGCGCGGTGCATTCCGCGCAGACGTTGGGCCGCCAGGTCGTGACCGAGCAGCGTGACTTCCGCCGCGCCAATCCCGACTTCCGCAGGGCCAATCCGGCCGCGCCCTATCCGAATCGCGGCCAGCCGGTGCAGCCGAACCCGCAGCGGCAGAACGGCCTGCCGGGCCAGAACCGCAACGCGCCGCAGCAACCGGGTCAGCAAAACCGTCCGGGCCAGTTGCAGCAGCCCGGCCAGCCGAACCGTCCAGGCCAGCCGCAGCAACCGGGCACGCAACCGGGCACACCTGGCCGGCAGGGCTCGCAGCAGCCGGGCACGCAGCAGCAAGGCGGCGCACAACACGCGCTGCCCGGCCAACCCGGCGGCACGACGCTGCCGCACGCGCCCGGCGTCCAGACGCCAGCCGGACAACGGCCAGCGGGGCAACAGCCCGCGCACCAAGAACCCGCGCGTCAGGGCGGCGCGACACCACCGGGCGGACAACAATCGCCTGCACGTCAAGGCGGCCTGCAACCCGGACGCACGCCGGTGCCGGGCGGCGTGCGCCAGCCGGGACAGCCAGCTCAGCCGGGCGTGCCGCGACAGGGCGCGGCCCAGCCTGCGCCGCAGGCCCCGGGCCAGGCGCGGCCCGGCACTCAGCAAGCTGCACCGGGTCCGCGTCCGGGCTTACAACGGCCCGCAGTGCAGGCACGCCCCGTCTTCCAGCAACGGCGTGCACCGCCGCCGCGCGCGGCGAGGCCGCAGCCAAAGGACAAGCGTCACTATTGATCGATCGCAGCAATGTCGTGCTCGCTGGAGCGTCTCTGACGAGCTTCTGCGATCCGACGCGCGAGCGTGGCACCGGCGAGAACGCCGGCGCCACACTCCAATCGACGAATTGCGAGCGGCAGATCAGCCCCGCCTGGTGATCACGGCCTCCAGATATTCGCTGGGGATGACCAGCGTTCCATCCCTGGCGACATTGAACTGGTCCATCAGGCCGAACAGGTCGGCGGCGAGCAGTTGCTGCTTGACGGCATCGATCGCCCCGAAGGCTTTCAACACCGGGCCGTAATAGGTGCGGAAGATCTCGAGGAAATGCTCGCGCGACCTGTAACGGAAATTGAAGTGCCGGCGTTTGGCATCGACCGTGGCCTGAGGCCCGAACAGGGCACTGAGATGGGCTTCAGTGCCCCATAGCGCAGGAGACTTCACGCCCGACGCCGGCGGCACATATTTTCCGATGGTCTTGAACACCTGGCCGATGAAACCCTCCGGCGTCCAGCTCGCAAGGCCGATCTTCCCGCCAATGCGGCAGACACGGCGCAATTCGTTTGCCGCCTGCTGCTGGTCGGCGGTGAACATCACACCGAATGTCGACAGCACGACGTCGAAGCTTGCGTCGGCAAACGGCAGCTTCTCCGCGTCCGCCTCCTGGAACGTGACCGGCAGCCGCTCCGCGGCCGCACGCTCGCGGCCGCGCTCGAGCAACGCTCCGACGTAATCGGTCGAGACCACGTCGGCAAAACGCCGCGCCGCGGCCAGCGTCGCGTTGCCGTTGCCGGCGGCGACGTCGAGCACCATTTGATTGCTGCGCAGGTCGACTGCCTCGCAGAGCGTTTCGCCGACGATTTGAAGCGTGGTGCCGACGATCGCGTAGTCGCCCGAGCTCCAGGTGGCTTGCTGGCGTGCCTTGACGGCAGCGAGGTCGACGGTGGGCATTTCGGTCTGAACGTTCATGTGTATCTCCTTTTGAAAACGTGTCGTGCGGCTGGCGGCGAAGCCGCTGGCTTCGCCTGAAGTCCGCGAGTTGCGCCAAAAAGGCGTCGTGCAATGACTTCAATGTGCTGCGAGCTAGCTCCGACGCTCGAGCACAACCGGGATGGTGGATGCGGCAACAATGTTCCAATCCGAATGATGCCTGCAGCCGTGCCCGCTGCGCTGAGGCCAAACCGCCTGCTGCGCCTGAGCTGCACCATGCTCCCGAACGGCAGGCTCCTCGGCTCTCGTGAACACGGGCGACGACAGACCCGCGATCATCAGCCCGAGCAGCGCGCTTCGAATGATCGGCCGAGGGCCGCGGTTGCCGGCACCCCTCGACCGTCGGCCGCCGAGATCGCGCGACATCAGGCAATTTGCCTGCCGCTCGCGGCGTGCGAGCATCCCAGCGACCGACTGATTGACGATCCGGCGGATGCGCAAAAGCAGAATGGAAAAATGCCTTCGCACCGGATTGGAAAAGGACTCCATGAATGAAATCGACATTATCGTTTCCTTGATCGAAGTGTGATGGCGCCCCGGATAATGGTTGGCCGGGATACGCCATGCGACGCCTCGCGGGCGTCATTCGGCTGCAATGGGCGGTTGGATGGGATCGCCACGCACCACCACTGTGGTCGCGACCTTGTAGAATTCCTCGCCCGGCATGCCGACGCAGCGCGCATGATCCCGGATCGAGTCACCGTCACGCGCCTCGTAGATGCAGAAAGTGCCAATGCGACCATCTGCCTCATGCACCACGTAGCTGCGGATCCAGCGGACGCGATCCGGCATCTGCTCGTCGCCGATCCTGGCGGAGGTTGCGCCGGCAAGCTCCAGCTCGGCCATGTTTGCCCAGGCGCTTGGACGGCGAATGACATAGAGTTCCATCGAAATCTCCTCGGTTGCGACGGTTGAACGGCAGGCTGCGGTGATCGCGGCCATGCTCAGCTATAGGCGTCGCCAACGCCAACTGTCCTTACCGCGGGCTGATCATTGTCTGATCTTTGCCTGAACCTTTTCCGGCGACGCCGGACCCATACACATGGCAATCTCATTTGGACTGTTCGAGCTTGATGAAGCTGGACGCGTGCTGCTGTGCGCGCGGCAGGAAGTCGCTTTGCAGCCGCGTGTGTTCGATCTGCTGGTCTACCTTGTCCACCACCGCGAGCGGGTCGTCTCCAAGAACGAGCTGCTCGAGGCCGTCTGGCCGGATGTCACGGTCACCGACAACTCGCTGCAGCGGGCGGTGAGTTCGCTGCGCGCCGCGCTGCGCAAGGGTGGCATGGAGGGAGCGATCCGGAATCTGCCGGGCAAGGGATATCGGTTCTTCGTTGATTCCGAGATCAGGCCGCCGGAACGCGTTGACCACAAGCAAGTCGATGACGCCGTCGGTGCAATCGGCCTCGCCCGACGCGCGGCGGCCGCACAATTGTGGCTGCAGGCAGCCACCCTGTTCGCGAGCGCGGATGAAGACGGCCGGCTCAACGCTGAAGACTTGCACCAATGGGCGCTTGCCCTGCAATGCCTCGGCAGGACAGCGGCAGCCATTCCGATTCTGGTTCGCGCGGTCGCCGCGCGCAGCGAGGCCGGCGACGCTGCCGGAGCGGCGGTCGACGCCATCGCGCTCTCGGGCCTGCATTTCGAGAGCGGCCAGGCCGCGATCGGAAAGGGCTGGCTCGCGCGCGCGGAAGATTGGGCCTCGAGGCTCGACGATCCTCCGACGACTGCCCTGCTGTTATGGATGAAGTCGAAACTGGCTGCCTTCGATGGCGAGCCGGAACAGGCACTCGCGTTGGCCGACGCGGCCTACACGGCAGTCAGATACAAGGATGCGCTCAACATCGAAGCTTTGAGCCTGGCCTATCGCGGCTTCTATCGGCTATGCCTCGGCGACACGCATGGCGGGCTGGCCGATCAGGATCATGCCGCCGCGGTCGCACTGTCAAGCAACAATCTGGACCCGATCATGGGCGGCAGCCTCTTCTGCAACATTCTCTGGGCAGCCCGGATGTTCGGAGATTGGGCGCGGGCCGACCAGTGGACGCGGAGCTATCAGAATTTCTGTTCGAGCAGCGGTATGGAACTGACAGGTTCATGCCAGCTGCATCGCTCCGAGGTGCTCGGCATCAGGGGCTCGCTCGACGAAGCACTGGCTCGGATTCAGGACGCGCTCGCGCGCCTGACCAGCGATGCGCCATGGTCGATGGGCGATGCCAACCGGGTGCTGGGCGATATCCTGGCTGCGATCGGCAATGACGACGCAGCGCTCGAAGCCTATGACAGGGCTTACACGATGGGTTGGTGCCCGGAGCCGGGCCGCGCGATGTTGCTGCTCGCAAGAGGCGAAGCGGAAGCCGCCCATGCGAGCCTCGAACGGAGCTTGATCGGCAAGACCTGGTGGACCCTGCAGCGGCGGGGAATCCTGCTCGCGCATCTGGCGCTGGTTGCGGCACACACGCATCGGACCGGTCAGGCCAAGGCCTTGATCTGCGAACTTTCTGGAAGTCCTGATCGCTGGCCGATGCCCTCGATCCGCGCGCTCACCAACGAAGCGCAGGCGATCCTCGCGCTCTCCCGGCAGGACCATGAAGCAGCCATGCGGCATCTCCATCTCGCCCGCCAGCTGTGGTCCAGCATCGAAGGGCGGGTCCAGATCGTGCGGCTGAGGCTGCAGATTTCCAGGCTCCAGCTGCAGCGCGGGGACGTTCGCGGCGCCATGGCGGAAGTTCACGCGGCACAGCTTCTGGCAAATGAACTGGGTTCGCCCAAGCGCGTTGCCGACTGCGTTGCCTTGCAGCGCGACATTGACGCCTGGCAGCCAGCCGCACGACGTCAAATGTGCGGGTGATCAGGCCGCGCGACGCAGCCAGTCGCGCACGCGCTCGATCAGATTTCTGCGCGGGATCGGCCGGACGGCCGTAGCAACGGATTCGATCTCGCGCGCGGATGACGGCGATTCCTCGGATGCATCCGTGGCCGGCGCCCCCGCAACATCGGACGTCTCCGCCATGACCGGGACCTCAGCACGCGCCGGCGTGTCAACGGCGACCGGCGTCTTGGCGTCGACGGACGCTTCAGCGACTGCCGGGATCTCGGCGACAGTGGGAGCTTCAGGGTGTGCAGGCGTATCGACGCCCGGCTCCTCTTCGACAACGCGCGAGCGCCGTCGCTCCGCGGCCGCAACCCGCAACCGCGCGCGCCGCTCGCGCATCGCGTTCGCCGCGGCCTGCAGCGCGATCGGGCCGACATTTTCCAGGAACGCACGTTCATAGCCGCGCGACAGGCGATCGAGCGCTTCATCGAGCGACAGCCAGTCGACTTCCCTGATGTCGCTCATCAACGCGCGCACCGGCCTGCCGCCGGCATCCATGCGCCAGTAATGCACCACCTTGGAACGGCCGCCTGAATCATAGACCAGCGTGCCGAGGAATTCGTGCACCTCGACGTCGTGGCCGGTTTCCTCCAGTACCTCGCGCTCGGCGGCGGCGCGCGGCGTCTCGCCATCGTCGAGCTTGCCCTTGGGCAGCACCCACTCATTGCGCTTGCGCAGGCGCACGACGGCGAAGCGCTGCGGTGCGTCCCGCCGCAGCACAATGCCTCCCGCCGCCAGAACAGGCGTCCGCGCCATCTCGTGTCCATCAGGTTTGCGATTTAGGATCGTCGCGCGACGATCCCGCATACCTTAAAGCATGATCCGGAAAAGTGGAAACCGGTTTTCCAGGCAGATCATGCTCAAAGAATGACGCGCAGGAAACAGCGAGATCAGAGTTCATATTTTGACGCGCTTTCTTCACGCGAACCGGTGCCCACTTCGCTCGAAAGCGCTATGAGGGCTTCCGCAACAACGGTTCGCCGCATTTGATCCGTGCTCCCTCCGCGACATTGTCGCAGAATTCGAAATTGCCGGGCGCCAGCACGATGATGGTCGAGCCGTGCTCGAACCAGCCGAGTTCGTCGCCCTTCTTCACATCCGCGTTACAGGGGAAATCCACCGGGCCCCGCGACTGCGCGTTCAGCGTGACGTCGAGGAAATGCAGGCGGAGGCTCGCCACCAGGATGGCGGCGACCGGAACCAGCGTCAGCGCCTCGCCGGTTGGAAGCTTCGCACGCAGCACCGCGCGCTCGTTCTTGCAGAACAGCCGCTCGACCCGCTTCAGCGCGATCGGATTGACGTTCCAGACATCGCCATGAATGAACGTGACCTTGTCGATCGCAAGATCATAGGGCGCGTGGAAGCGGTGATACATGCTCGAGGTCAGCCGCAGCGTGACGAAGCGGCCGTTGCTGTGCTGCTCCACCAGCGCGGGATCGCCGACCAGATCGAGCAGCGAATAGGGCGCGCCCTTGACCTGGAACAACTGCCCATCCTCGATCCGCCCATGCGCGCCGATGATCGCATCCGACGGGCTCGCGATGATGGCGGGGTCGGGCACCGCCGGGCGCAGGCCGGGCTTGAGCTCGCGGGTAAAGCAATCGTGCAAACTCTTGAACTCGGTCTTCTTCGCCTCGGACAGATCGAGGTCGGAGAACAGCTTCCAGCAGGCGATCGAGGCATCGCGCACCAGGGGGTTCTCGACCTTGGAGAACCAGCCCATGAAACGGGTGATCGCCGCCCGCGGAATCCGGTTGGTTAGCAGGAAATTGAGGTCTTCCTGCTGGGTGAATGCCGAGATCAGGGCCTTGACTGTCATGAATTTGTTAGGTGCCGAGGCTAGCGCTTCTGTCATGGAAACATCCCTTCCGATTCTCTCGCTGTCCGCCGCCGCGCTCGCCGGCGCCGCCGCAGCTTTCCCCAAAATTCAGGCCCGCCTCGCGCTGTCGCGGGCCAAGCACCGCTCGCTGACCGGACACTCCAAGATGTCCAAGATGGTGGCGCGCATGGTGCCGCACTACGAATTCGACATCGACGAGTTCTTCCGCTCCGACGGTGCGCCGAAGGATGTCGCCATGCAGCGGCAGGACGGCTTCTTCCGCCTCGCCGGCCTCTACGCGGATCGCTACCCCAAGGGCCGCGCGCTGACCGCCGAGGTGACGGAGCGGATCTCCGACCTGCGGTTCACCGAAACCTACCGCGTGCCGTTCCAGTACAGCCGCCTGGTGCGCGAGCATCTCGGCACCTCGGCCTTCGTCGAGGCCTCCAGCGGCGTCACCGTCACCGACCTCGACGGCAATGTGTTCTACGACCTGACCGGCTCCTACGGCGTCAACATCTTCGGCAACGACTTCTACAAGGAGTGCATCGCCGAAGGTGAGAAGCGTGCCCACGCGCTCGGCCCGGTGCTCGGCCCCTACCACCCGATCATTGCCGACAACGTCAAACGGCTCTGCGAGATCTCGGGCCTCGACGAGGTCTCGTTCCACATGTCCGGCACCGAGGCCGTGATGCAGGCGGTGCGGCTCGCGCGCTACCACACCAAGCGGACGCACCTGGTCCGTTTCGCCGGCGCCTATCACGGCTGGTGGGGCGAGGTGCAGCCCGGGGTCGGCAATCCGGTGTCGCCGCACGAGACCTTCACGCTCGCCGACATGTCGGAGAAGACGCTGCACGTGCTGCGCACCCGCAAGGACATCGCTTGCGTGCTGGTCAATCCGCTGCAGGCGCTGCATCCGAACGGCAACGCGCCCGGCGATTCCGCGCTGGTCGATTCGTCGCGCTCCTCGAGGTACGACCGCGCCGCCTACACCGAATGGCTGAAGCAGCTGCGCGAGGTCTGCACCGAGCGCGGCATCGTGCTGATCTTCGACGAGGTGTTCGTCGGATTCCGCCTCGCCGCCGGCGGCGCCCAGGAATATTTCGGCGTCAAGGCCGACATGGCGACCTACGGCAAGAGCCTGGCCGGCGGACTTCCGGTCGGCGTGGTGTGCGGGCGCAAGGATCTGATGCGCCGCTTCCGCGACGACCGGCCGGCCGACATCTGCTTCGCGCGCGGCACCTTCAACTCGCATCCCTACGTGATGACGGCGATGGACGAGTTTTTGAGCCGGCTCGCCAGCCCGAATTTCCGCTCGATCTACAACGGGCTCGACGAGACCTGGAACGGCCGCGCCAAAGCGCTCAACGACCGCCTCGAAGCACAAGGCCTGCCGGTTCGGGTCGGCAACATCTCGTCGATCTGGACGGTCTCCTACACCGAGCCGTCCCGCTACAACTGGATGCTGCAATACTATCTGCGGGCCGAGGGACTGGCGCTGAGCTGGGTCGGCACCGGCCGGCTGATCTTCAGCCTGAACTACACCGACGCCGACTTCGCCGAGGTCGCCGACCGCTTCGTCGCGGCAGCCGAGAAGATGAAGCGCGACGGCTGGTGGTGGCACAAGGAAGGCCTCGCCAACAAGAACATCAAGCGGCAGATCCTGAAAGAGATGGTCGCCGTGAGGTTCGGGCGCTAAACCCCGGTACCGCCCTCTCGCTCCCTCGCCCCGCCCTTGCGGGGAGAGGGTTGGGGTGAGGGGCTGCATCCACAAAATCGGTAACAGACGGACTCGCGGTGAGCCCACCTCACCCGGATTGCATCTGGCGATGCAATCCGACCTCTCCCCGCACGCGGGGCGAGGTGAAGAGAGTGCACGGACGAGAAGCTTCAAGACGAGACCTTGTTGTTGCGACGTCCCAAGACGTAGATGCCCGGGACAAGCCCGGGCATGACGCATATCGGAAAGATATTGGAGCAACGATCAGGCGTGCTTGACGTGCTTCTCGAGACCCGGATCGATCAGCTCGCCCTTCATCAGGAACAACGGCGCCTTGTGGTAGAGCTTGAGGTCGTTGAAGGGGTCGGTGACGATCTTGGTCATCCAGACGAGGCCGGTCTCGATGTCGCGAATGAAGAACAGGTGGATGGTACGGAACAGGAGACCGCCGATGCCGACCACGAGCCAGACCTTGGCCACCTGACGGGTGAAGTCGCCCATCGTGACCCAGGGCTTGAACAGGCCGAACAGGGTCGGATCGAAGTACAGCACCATCGGCGACAGCGCCCAGATCGCCATCAGCACGACCTTGCGCTGCAGGTTGTAACCGACCTTGATGTCTTCCTTGTGCTCGTGGGTCGCCTGGTTGACGTGGTCATACCCCTTCGGCTCGAAGAAGAAGTGACCGGCCTGGCGCGAGGTCATCGAGACCAGCCAGCCGACCAATGCCGACACGACCGGATCGAAGAACAGCATCACATAGGCGAACAGGAAGCTCAGCGCGCTGACGAAGTGCAGGCTCTGGTTGATCCGGCTGTGATGGTAGAAGCGATGGTCATCCCAGCGCTGGGTACGGAGCTCTTGCAGAAAATTCTTGATCATTGGTTCCCCCAACATCTTCGGGACAGGATTTACAGGGATTCGATGTATCGCGTGTGACATCATCATAATGACATATGACAATGCGGAGTGACGCCTTGACGCAACCGGAGAAGGGTCTTGCCTCATCCCGGCGAGGTTTGCGGGGATGAGGCGAAGAAGATCGTAGCCTCCTGGCCAGGGCGCGCTGTGCGCCACCTCACCCGGAGGACCGGCGGGCTGAGCCGCCTGGCCAACCGCCTCAGGCGGCTTTGGCGACGTCCGCCTTGCGGAAGCGGACCAGCGAGAAATGGCCGAGCGGCGGGATCAGGCGGCGCTCCGCGAGCTCCATGCCGCGCGCGCCGGCCAGCCACTTGGTGTAGCGCGACCAGGCGAATTCGGCGGTCCGGAACCCGAGCGGGCGCACCACCGGCTGCAGCTTCTGCTCGATGAAGCGGCGGACGCCGGCATCGGCGCTGACGCGGGTCAGGATGATCAGCTCGCCGCCCGGACGCACCACGCGGGCGAACTCGTCGAGCGCGGCTTCCGGGTTCGGCACCGCGGACAGCACGTACTGCGCCATCACCACGTCGAACGAATCGTCGGGAAATTCGAGCTTCTCGGCGTCCATCACCGCGAGGCCCTCGACATTCTTCAGGCCCTGCTCGGCAACCCGCTTCTTGGCCTTCTCGAGCATCGCCTCGGAGATATCGGTGCCGAAGATGCGCACATTCTGGCTGTAGAGCGGCAGCGAGATGCCGGTGCCGACGCCGACCTCGAGCACACGGCCACCGATCTTGTTGGTGGCCTGGATCGCAGCCTGCCGGCCCTTGCTGAACACGCCGCCGAACACGAGGTCGTAGATCGGCGCCCAGCGGTCATAGGCCTGCTCGACCGTTTCGCGGTCGAAGTCCATGGAACGGTCGGCGCCCAGCTTGATGATTTCAGCCATAGATAAGTCTCTCGTCTTTCGTTCGTTTGAGCTGTTAATTCGGAACCGCACTGCGGCCGGCAACGCGGCGGGCGGGCCGCGGCGCGCGGCTCGGCTGCAACGTGGCCAGATTGCCGATGAACTGACGCGCACTGTTTTCCCAGGAACGCTCCAACGCAAAATTGCGGCAGTCGGCGCGCGACATGTTCAGCGCGCGCAGGCAGGCGCTGCGCAGATCGTTGTCGATCGCGCCGATCGGATGATCCGCGATGACGTCCTTCGGGCCGGTGACCGGGAACGCCGCGACCGGCGTGCCGCAGGCCAGCGCCTCGAGCTGCACGACGCCGAAGGTGTCGGTCAGGCTCGGGAACACGAAGACGTCGGCGGCGGCGAGGTGCGAGGTCAGATCCTGGCCCTTCTTCTCGCCGAGGAAAATCGCGTCGGGATATTTCTGTTGCAGCGCCGCCCGTTGCGGGCCGTCGCCGACCACGACCTTGGAGCCCGGCAGATCCAGCGACAGGAAGGCGTCGAGATTCTTCTCCACCGCGACGCGGCCCATGGTCATGAAGATCGGCCGCGGCAGGTCGAGCAGCGCCGGTTGGTCGGGATTGAAGATTTTGGTGTCGACGCCGCGGGTCCAGAAACCGAGCTTGCGGAAGCCGCGCTCGGCAAGCTCTGTGCGCAGCGAGTCGGTCGCGACCATCGTCATCGATCCCGCCGCGTGGAAGTGGCGCAGCACGGCATAGCCGACGCCGTCGGGAATTCCGGTGCGCACCGAAACATATTCCGGGAAGCGCGTTGTATAGGATGTGGTGAAGGCGAGCTTGTTGCGCTGGCAATAGCCGCGCACCGCCCAGCCGATCGGTCCTTCGGTCGCGATGTGGATCGCCTCGGGCGCGGCCTCCTCGATCCGGCGCGCGATCTCGCGGCGGTTCGGCAGCGCCATGCGCAGGCCCGGATAGGTCGGCACGCCGACCGAACGGAAGCCGTCGGGGGTGAGGAATTCGATCTCGGCGCCGAGGGTCGCTGCGCTGCGCGCAAGCGACGTCAGCGTCCGGACCACGCCGTTGACTTGCGGATGCCAGGCATCGGTCGCAACGAGTATGCGCATCGCAGGAGACCCAAATCGTTAATCTTGATTCTGCTCGCACGACGTTCTGACATGGATGTTTCAAACGTATGACGTCATCGAAATGTTAGGTTGTTTTTCACGGCGAACTGCCGGTTTTTCGTGTAACATGACAGCCAGATGTCAGAGCAGCAGAGTGAACATCCGGGCACCACGCGCCGCAGGCTCAAACGGCGAAACTCGTCGCTCCTGATCCTGGCGGCCGGCATCTTCGTGTTTGCCGTCGCCGCAGGCCTGCTGTTCTACGGGCTGCGTCCGGTGACGCTGAAGATCGCGGTCGGCCCGACCGGCAGTGACGACGTCAAGCTCATCCAGGCGTTCGCGCAGGCCTTCGCGCGTGACGGCAATTCGGTGCGGCTGAAGCCGGTCACGACACAGGGGGCCGCCGAAAGCATCGCGCTGTTCACCGCGAACAAGGTCGACCTCGCGGTCGTGCGCGGCGATCTCAGTCTGCCGGCGAGCGCCGAGGCGGTTGCGGTCCTGCGCAAGAATGTCGTCGTGCTGTGGGCACCGTCGGGCGGGAAAGGCAAGCCGCGGTCTGCGAAGATCAAGAGCATCGACGATCTCCCCGGCCACAAGGTCGGTGTCATCGGCAGCACCCCGGCCAACGTCACGCTGCTGCGCGTGATCCTGACCGAGTCCGGCATCAACCCCGACAAGGTTGCGATCAGCCAGTTCGCCGTCAACAAGGCCGCCGATCTCGCGCGCGATCCCTCGCTCGACGCCTACATGACCGTCGGGCCGCTCGACAGCAAGATCACGGCGGAGGCGATCGCGGCGACGGCGGCGGCGCGCGGCGAACCGAAATTCCTCCCCGTCGATGTCTCGGAAGCGATCGCGCAGAAGCATCCGCTCTATGAGTCCGAGGAGATCGCCGGCAGCATCTTCTCGTCTTCGCCGGCCCGGCCCGAGGACAAGATCGAGACCGTCGGCGTCAATCACCTCATCATCGCGCAACATGCGCTGCACGAGGCAACCGTCGGCGCACTCGATCGGCAGTTGTTCACGCAGCGGCTCCAGGTCGCGCGCGACGTGCCGGCGGCGGCCAAGATCGAGAAGCCGGACACCGACAAGGATGCCGCGCTGCCGGCGCATCAGGGCGCGGCCGCCTACATCGACGGCACGGAGCGCACCTTCCTCGAAAAATACTCCGACTACATCTGGGGCGGCATCCTGCTGGTCTCCGGCCTCGGCACGGCGGGCGCCTGGTTGCGCCACTACGTGAAGCGCGACGAGCGCGAGCGCTACATCACCCATCGCGACGGTCTGCTGACGCTGATCTCGCGGGTGCGCGGCGCCGAGACGCCGGAGGAGCTCGCGGCAATGCAGAGCGATGCCGACGCGCTGCTACGGGAGGCGCTCGATTGCTACGACGACGGCGCGATCGAGGACGGCGATCTCTCGGCGATCGGACTGACGCTCGAGCAATTCCATCACGCCGTCTCCGACCGCCGCGCGGTGATCAACGGCGACCGGCCGGGCCTGCCGCGGATACGCGCAAGCTAGCCTGCTCGGGCGCACCAATTGCACCGAGAGCAATGTTTGGATTGCGCCTGCATGCGTACGCCCCCATGCTGCGCCACACCATGATCGCATCCCTCATCGCCGACCTGCCCGCGCCGTTCGTGCTCGCGGTCGCACTGGCCGGCGTGTTCCTGATCTCCTTCATGAAGGGCGCGTTCGGCGGCGGCTTTGCCATCGTCGGCATCCCGCTGCTCTCGCTCGCGATGGACCCGATTGCGGCCGGCGCGCTGCTCGCGCCGTTGTTCATCGTCATGGACCTTACGGCGCTGCGTTTCTGGCGCCCGAGCACCTGGTCGCGCGTCGACCTCGCGATGCTGCTGCCGGCGCTCGTGGTCGGGATCGTTCTCGGCTATTTCGCGCTGCGCGACCTCGACCGGCATGCCGTCGAGATCGTGATGGGCCTGGTGACGCTGGCGTTCGCCGCGCTGTGGTTCATCGGCGGCGGCGAGATCAAGCCGCGGCCGCGCTCCACGATCAAGGCGACGCTCGCCGGGTTCTCTTCCGGCGTCACAACGATGGTTGCCCATTCGGGCGGACCACCGCTTGCGATGTACCTGCTGCCGCTCGGCATGTCGAAGGCGCTCTACGCCGGCACCACCAGCCTGTTCTTCACGGTCGGCAACCTCCTGAAGGCCGGTCCGTGGCTCGTGCTCGCCACGCCGTCGCGAAGCCTGTGGATGCTGATGGCGCTTTGCGTGCCGGCCGTGCCGGTCGGCGTCTGGGCCGGTTGGCGGCTGCACGAACGCCTCGACCAGCGGGCGCTGTACCGCGCCTGCTACGCCATTCTCGTCATCACCGCGGCCAAGCTGCTGTGGGACGGACTGGCCGGATACATCCGGCTCTGAGCGCAGGCGACGTTGTTGCTGCTCGTCAGGAAGATCGCTTGCTGCCGCTGACGCTGATGGCAAGCGGCCCGATCCCCTCAGGCATCTCGACCATATCCTCCGGCTCGAGCCGCCTGCGCGCCACGAACGAGAAATGGCGGCGCAGCTTCAGGACCGGCTTCTCGATCCAGTGCCAGGAGAACGCCGCGAACGCCGTGATCAGCACCAGCGCGACGGCGAACTGGACAATCAGCGACGCGTTCGGCAGCCACACCTTCACCACCTGCTGCATCGGAAAGCCGTACAGATAGATCCCGTAGGAATAGTCGCCCCTTGAAAACAGCGGCAGCCGCGGCAGCTTCGAGACACCGAGGAACACGGTGATATAGACCAGCGCCGGAGCAATGACGGCATTGAGGACGGGCTGGGTGATCCAGGCGGCCGGTCCGAGCAGTGCTGCTCCGAGGCAGAGCGCGCAGCAGACGGCGAGAATGCGCCCGTCATAGGGAATGCGGTCGCGGTAAAGGTAGATCGCGATCCCGAGCAGGCAGGCAACCGGCAGTTTCGCACCGCGCCCGAGGAACAGCGCCGTGCTGAAGACCTTGTCATACAGCGAGCCGGCGACGCCCGGAGGCAGTTGCGACGGCGTTGCGGCATGCCCGGTGATCTGCACGGCAAAGCCGATGCCGACCAGGACGACAACGCCGAGCACGATCAGCGCCGGCCTGCGCAGCAGCCCCAGGGTCATGATGACCGCCATCACCGCGTAGCAGCCGTATTCGAACGGCACGGTCCACAGCGAACTGTTGACCTCCGGTGCGGGATTGCCGGTGAAAACGCCCGGCAGGGTGTAGTTCACGAAGCCGACGACATTCGTGAAATATTTCCAGGTGCCGGCGCTGGTGAAATAGTCCCAGAGCGGCAGCGTGGTGAAGATCGGCCCGAGGATCAACGCCGACAGCACGATCTCGACCGCGAGCGCTGGAATGATCCGCATGCCGCGATTGATCAGGAATTCCTTCAGGCTGAGCCGCAGCCCGCTTGCGGCGATCAGGAATCCGCTCAATGCGAAGAACATCACGAGGATGGCAAATTGCGCAAACCAGAGGATCCCCGTCAAATCGGCGTCGCCGCGACCGGTGGCAACATAGGACGTATGTCCTGCGACGACGGAAATGGCGAGCGCAACACGGAGAAAATCGAACCCGGGACCAAAGCCCTTCTGCTGATCCAGCATGCTCCCGATCGAAGGCGCTGGCATGACTTCCACTCCATTCCAAACCACGCCTTCGGACAGCAAGCCTCGTGCCAGGATAGATGTCCTGATGCGGTACAACCTACCCGGCAACGCTCCCTTAACCGTGCGACGAAACACCGACGAAACAAATCCCTAACGGCACGAAACCATTTTGGCGATTTCGTGCAAACGTCCTGAAACGCCTCACCTGTACTGGTTTGACCCAACGACGCGCCGGAACTGGCGCGCAGGGCGCAAACAACAGGGGTCGACAATGTTCAATTCCATCAAGCTGAACGCACGTCTCGCTGCCGCCGCCTTCGGTGCGCTGGCGATCGGCACCGTCGCTTTCTCGGGCTTCGCCGCGGCCGCTCCGCTGCCGCTGTTTCCCTTCATCCTGACGCCGCCGACCGAGGCGGTGCAGCCGCCGGTGCAGTCGATGCCGCAGGCGCAGCAGGAAGACCGTTCCGTCGAATTGCCCGCCCGGCTGCGTCGCCAGGTCGTCGCCTATCCGACCCGCGAGGCCCCCGGCACCGTCATCATCGATACTCCGCACACCTACCTCTATCTCGTGCTCGGGAACGGCCAGGCCATGCGCTACGGCATCGGCGTCGGCCGTGACGGCTTCACCTGGTCAGGTACCCAGACCATCACCAAGAAGGCGGAGTGGCCGGATTGGACCCCGCCGCCGGAAATGATCGCCCGCCAGCCCTATCTGCCGCGCCACATGGCCGGCGGCCCCGGCAACCCGCTCGGCGCCCGCGCCATGTATCTCGGCGGCACCGTGTACCGCATCCATGGCACCAACGCGCCGGAGACGATCGGCACCCACGTCTCCTCGGGCTGCCTGCGCCTCACCAATGAGGACGTCACCGACCTCTATTCGCGGGTCAACGTCGGCACCAAGGTGATCGTGCTGCCGATGACCGACCGCCGCGCCGACCTCGGCTCGGCCGTCCGCTAGGCCCGACACATTCAGACATTGACGACCAGACATTGACGACGGCTCCGGCATCATGCCGGGGCCGTTGTCGCGTTCATCATCGTTAACGTCCGGGTCGTTAACGTCCAGATCGTTAACGTCCAAGTGATCTCGGGCGGTTGCCCCCGAAGCAGCCTGATCCCGCCACACTGGCGCCCTCGTCGGCGGGCCTGTACAACCCGTCAAGTTGATTTCATCCGGGGGAATGATGCGTCTACCGATGCATCCAAGAACAATCGCGCTCGGGCTCACGGTGGTGCTGGTCTCGTTCGCGATCAGCCTCAAGGCCATGGACTGGCTCGCGCCGAGCGTCACGGTGCAGACGCCGCCGCTCGTGCAGCTGCCACCGCTGCCGCAGGCGCCGCGCTCCTCGACGGTCGTGGCGCAGGTCTCGGTTGCGCTGTCGGCGATCCGCGATGCCGCCGAACGCGGTGCGCCGAAGACCTTCGGCGGCAAGGCCGACAATCCGGTCCAGCAAATCCTGCAAAATGCCGACATCGGCTGGACCGCCTCGCGCGGGCCGATCGCAGCCACCGGCGCGCAGGACGTGCTGACGCTGACGACCCCGATCAACGGCACGCTCAAGGTCACCGGCTCACTGTCCGCGAAGGCGACGGGTGCGGTCAGCGACGCGCTCGGCAGCCTGCTCGGCGGCAATGTCGCCAAGCAGATCGGCGCCGTGAACATCAAGAACATCAACGCCAATGCCGACATCAAGGGCAGCGTCACGCTGACCGCGCGGCCGAAGCTCGGCGCGTCCTGGCGGATCGAGCCGAACCTGCAGGCGCAGGTCAATCTCGGCGACACCAGCCTGTCGGCCGCCGGCGTCCGCATCAGCGTGCCGGCCCAGGTCAAGCCTGTCATCGACAAGGCGGTCGCCGACCAGATTTCCGTGGTCGAGGCGCGGTTGCAGAACAATCCGGTGTTCCAGAACGCCGCCCGCACGCAATGGGTCAAGGCCTGCCGCTCGATCCCGCTGCAGGGCACCGGCGGCACCGCGTCGATGCCGCCGATGTGGCTCGAGCTGCGGCCGACCCGCGCGATCGCGGCGCAGCCGAAGGTCGATGCGTCCTCGCTGATCCTGACCATGGGGATCGAGGCCGAGACGCGGATCACGGAGACGCAGACCACGCCGAACTGCCCGTTCCCCCACAAGCTCTCGATCGTGCCGCCGATGCCGAGCCAGGTCTCGGTCGGCCTGCCGGTCGACATGTCCTTCACCACGCTGACGCAGCTCGTCGAGGCGCAGTTGAAGGGCAAGACGTTCCCCGAGGACGGCTCCGGCCCGGTCGACGTGACCGTCAAGAGTGCGAGCATCGCCGCCTCCGGCGACCGGCTTTTGATCTCGCTGCTGGTGCACGCCAAGGAGAAGAAGAGCTTCTTCGGCTTCGGCGCCGAGGCGACCGTGCACATCTGGGGCCGGCCACGGCTCGACCAGGCGGCGCAGACGTTGCGGCTCGCCGACGTCGAGCTGGCGGTCGAGTCCGAAGCCGCGTTCGGCCTGCTCGGCGCCGCCGCGCGCGCGGCGATCCCGCATATGCAGCAGGCGCTCGCCGACCGGCTGGTCGTTGACCTGAAGCCATTCGCGACCAACGCGCAGCGGAAGATCACCGCGGCCATCGCCGACCTGCAGAAGAACGAGGAAGGCATCCGCGTCGACGCCGACGTCAACAGCATCCGCCTCGCCGGCATCGCGTTCGATTCGAAGACGCTCCGGGTGATCGTGGAGACCGACGGCACCATCAAGGCCGCCGTCACCGCGCTGCCGGCGCTGTAGGGCGCTGCTCGAGCGGATCGCTCTTATACCTCGCCCCGCTTGCGGGGAGAGGGAGAAGATTCGGTCCGCCGCATGCCCAAAAAGTCGTCTTTGCGACAGGTTGCCGCACCGGATAGAAGGTGCCTCGTGGAAGCAACCTCGAACGAAAAGTCAGGGAGAGAAACACGATGAAATCGCTCTTGGCCGCGGCAGCGGCCGGCCTCGCGCTTGCGGTCTCCGGCACCGCGGCGAACGCCCAGATCTCCGACGACGTCGTCAAGCTCGGCGTGCTCACCGACATGTCGAGCCTCTATGCGGACGCCACCGGCAAGGGCTCGGTCGCCGCGGTCGAGATGGCGGTCGCAGATTACGGCGGCAAGGTGAAGGGCAAGCCGATCCAGGTCGTCGTGGCCGATCATCAAAACAAGCCCGACGTCGGCGTCAGCATCGCGCGCAACTGGTACGACAACGACAAGGTCGATGCGGTTCTCGACGTGCCGACCTCGTCGGTCGCGCTGCCGATCTCGGCGCTGACGCGCGAGAAGAACAAGATCCACATCAACTCCGGCGGCGGCTCCTCCGATATCACCGGCACCGCCTGCTCGCCCAACACCGTGCACTGGACCTACGACACCTACGCGCTGTCGAACGTCGCCGGTAAGGCGATGGTCAAGCGCGGCGAGGACACCTGGTTCTTCGTCACCGCCGACTACGCCTTCGGCATGGCGCTGGAGCGCGACGCCGCCAACGTCGTCAAGGAGACCGGCGGCAAGGTCTTGGGCGACGTGCGCCATCCCCTCAACTCGTCGGACTTCTCATCCTTCCTGCTGCAGGCGCAGGCTTCCAAGGCCAAGGTCGTGGCGCTGGCGAATGCCGGCGGCGACACCACCACCGCGCTGAAGCAGGCCGCCGAGTTCGGCCTCGCCCAGGGCGGCCAGAAGTTGATCGCGCTGCTGATGGAAATCACCGACACCCATGCGCTGGGCCTGAAGGCGACACAGGGCCTGATCGTCACCGACGCCTTCTACTGGGACATGAACGACGAGACCCGTGCCTTCTCGAAGCGCTTCAACGAGAAGGTCGGCCACATGCCGACCATGATCCAGGCCGGCCTCTACTCGGCGACGATGCATTACCTGAAGGCGATCGAAGCCATCGGCACCGACGAGGCGCCGAAGGTGATGGAGCAGATGCGCAAGACGCCGGTCAACGACTTCTTCGCCAAGAACGGCCATATCCGGATCGACGGCCGGATGGTGCACGACATGTATCTGTTCGAAACCAAGAAGCCCGAGGAATCCAAGGGCGAGTGGGATCTCTACAAGCTGATCGCCACCGTGCCCGGCGACGAAGCGTTCCGCCCGCTCGACAAGGGCGGCTGCCCGCTGGTGAAGTCGAACTGACGAGCACGCTGCGGCGGGCCGGATGTGCGTGATGACGGCCAACAAGAAATGCGCCCGGCCGGCACCGGGCGCATTTTTCCTTCCGCGTTTCTTTCCGCGGCAGGTCCCGGTAATCGCCCGCGTCAGCCGGCGCTATTCGCCATTCGCGCGCGGGATCATCCAGGTCGAATACGTCTGCCAGACGCCGTCGCCCTGATTGCGTTGATAGGCGATGAAATCGGCATGGTCGCCGTGCACGAACTCATAGCGATAGTACCTTGAGAGGTCGTCGATCTGCTTGGACATGGAACGTCTCCGTCATAAGGGGAAGCTACTGTATTTCGACGTAGTCGAGCCGCACCGGCGATCAATAGAATGATCGTTATCATTCAATCACAGTCGCGAGAGTTGGCCTGATCCGGCTTGAGGATGCGGGTCGATCGACGCACATCCTCGTTGCTGGGCCTCAGCGCCTGGCACGATGCGAAATGTGCCGCGGCACATGAACGACGCCGATGCCGCTCTCCTGCGCCTGCAGCGCCTGCAGCACCGCGGGCGGCAGCAGCACCAGCCTGGCCGCCGGCGTCGGCGCGCCGTTGTTGAGCACGTCGCGGTACGGATACAGCGCCTGATAAGCGGCCGGCTCGGAGATCGCGGCCTGGGCCGAGGCCGCCGTCGCCGTGATGGCCGACAGTGCTGCCGCCATCGCGATGGCTCTGAACGTCGTGGTTCTGAACGTCCTGGCGACGTGGGAAATCCTGGTCGTCATGGTAACGCTCCCGCGATTTACATCGCATACGATTAATTCGCTCGCGCCTGATAAAGGCATGGCACGACTGGGCTTCAAGTATCCCGATTTAATCGGATGCGATTTATTCGGACGCGTGGCTTCAAATATCCGTGTGAACCGGGTGATCTTGCGCGGCTTGCAGGACAGGTCTGATCGCGCGGCACGGCTGCAGCGTCGGCCACGCGCGCAAGTGCTTCAGCCGCGTTCCTTGGGCATCGTCCCGAACACCGTCTCGTCAACGAGGCGCCAATACGCCTCGACGACCTTCGGGTCGGCGGAGGACAGTCCGCCGGTCACCTGCATTTCCGGCCCGAACTCGGAAAGCGTCGCGGTCAGGCTGACCATCATGTAGTGAAACAGCATGGGGTCGACAGCGGGGAGCAAACCCTGCTTCTGAACCGCGATGATCTGCGGCAGCAAGCGCTCCAGCAGCGGAGCCAGGATCGCTTCCGCCACCCATTTCAGCCGCGGATTGTTTGTCAGCGTCTCCTGCCGCATGAAGCGGTGAAATTCAGGGAATGCGACCGTGTACCGGAACAGTGTCGTGTATTCCTGACGGAGCCGCTGCAGCGGTGACAAATCGGATGTTTCGGGCGCAGAAATATCCCAACCGGCGCGAATCTGGGCGAAGGCGTGCTCCGCTGCCGCCCGCCACAGGATGTCCTTGCTGCGATAATGATAGGTGATCAGCGGATGCTGCAGGCCGAGCCGATCGGCGATGGCACGAATGCTTGCGGCTTCGAACCCGCGTTCAGCGAATTCGGCGATGGCTGCATCGAGGATCGAGGCTCGGGTCTCGATCGAACGTTGTTGTTCGGCTCGCTGCCGCGGGCGGCCGCGACGCGCAGCCGCCGGGCTCGCTTTCTTCGTCATGGGGCCTTGGCCTAACATGGTTTCCGGCCCGACGTCACCCGACGTGTCCTCGAGCCCATCGCCAGCAGCCGTGCCGTCCATGGCGCGCAGTCGGTCTATTTGCCTTCGAACACCAGCGGCGGCGGCTCGATGTCCTTGTCGAAGGCCGCGGCCGTGTTGACAAAGCCGCGCTGGGCGTCGGGGCCGTCGTAGAGCTCCATCGCGACATCGAGCATCACGAGATCCGCGGCGGCGACGCCGCCGCTTGACCACGCCTTGAGCAGGGTGCGCGTCGCAGCATATGACCTGGTCGGCCCCGTCGCGAGCTGCCCCGCCAATGCAGTCGCCGTCGCCGTCAACGCACTTTCGGGCACCACATGGGTGGCAATTCCGAGCGTGCCCGCTTCAGCTCCGGAGATCGGCTCGCCGAGCATCGCAAATCGCGATGCACGCGCCCGCCCGGCGCGCTCGGCGATGCGCTGCAACGCGCCGGCGATCGGCAGCATCGCCGTCGTGACCTCGACACAACGGAGGGTCGCGTTATCGGCTGCAACGAGGAAATCGCACGCCAATGCGAGCTCGAAGCCGCCGCCGAAGGCTATCCCCTGCACCACCGCGACCGTCGGGATCTTCAGCATCTCGATGGCGCGATAGGCGATGTTCACGTCGGCAACGAACGTCCTGAACCAGTTGACGTCCTTGCCCGGCCATTCCCGCACCTCGCCACCGAAGCTGAAATGCGGTCCTTCGGCGCGTACCACCAGCACACGAATGTCGCTTTGACTCGCCTCACGCACCGTCGCGCGCAGGTTCTCCGCGAAACGTGCGTCGAGGCGGTTGAATGGCGGATTGGCGAGGACAATGTTGCCGACGGCGCCATCTCTTTCAAATCGAATCGTCTTCATGGTCACGCTTCCTTCTATGAGATGTCAGGCCGGACGCCGGTCAGCGGACGAGGGAATGATCGGCAGCAGCAGATGCGACGGCCGCTCCGCATCGCGATAGATCTTGTGGGTGACGGTCTTGCTGCTGCAGACGTGGTACGGGATGTACTCGACGTTGGTCATGGCTCCCGTGCCGGTCGGGACATCCATCGACGTGATATCGAGACAGATGCGATGGCCCGCCTTGAACTGGTTCGCGGTGGCGAGGATCTGGATCTGGTATTCGACCACGTCTCCCGGCGTCACAGGCGCGATCGCATCCTGTGTCAATCTGTGGAATGGCTCCCAGGGTTTCGAGCGCTGCGCATCGAGCGCGCGATAGGACGCCTTCAACCAACCCCGCGTCAGCTCGCGCTCCGGCAATGTCGACGGAACGTCGCGCTCACCCTCGCGCGCGGTGCGCACCGACACGTCGGGCCCGACGTCCTTGAGCACGATGATCCAGTTGGTGTCGTCCTGGTCGATCGCGGCGTACAGCGTCAGCGTGATCGGGCCGGCGACGGTGACGTCGTGCGGCAAGGGCTCCGTCATGTAGCGCAGCCGCTCGACCTTGGTCGTCCGCGTCACCGGCATTTGCGTGAAGACATCGGGCTCGCGCGCCGAAGCGCCGACCTCCGCGGCCGGTCGCGGCGGCTCGGTCGACAGTGTCTCCCAATGCGAGAGATAGTATTTGGTCCACTGCGTTTCCGGTAGCGGCCAATTCATGCCGGTCCGCCACTCGTTGGCGCCCATCAGCCAATAGCGCACCGGCGGCTCGTCCATGATGCCGGTGCCGTGCCCCTTCAGCCAGTGATCGTACCAGCGGATGATTTCATCGTGGTGCTGATGGAACGGCCGCTCGAGATGCGCCGGCCCGGTGAACAGCAGCTTCTTCGGCGCATCGACGTTCTGGAAATAGTGCTGCGCACCGAGCCAATGCAGCTTGTAGGTATACGCATATGCACCCGAGCCCGTGTAGAACGGAATCTTGATCTTCTTGAAGACCTCCTCCGCACGCTCGACGGTGCCGTCGAGCTCCCAGGGATGCGTCATCATGAGATACATGATGAAGGTGCGTTGTCCCTTCTGGGTCAGGATGTTGTAGAGGTTGATGTACTGCTTGAAGTCCGGGTTACGCATGGCGCGGCGCCAGAGTTCTTCCTCGGCGGGCGGCAGCTCGGCCGGGCGGTCGCGCGATTCATGGACGGTGCTGAAAACGTCGAGCAGATAGGGAAAGCTGTGCAGCACGCCGCCGGGATTGAAGTCGCGGAATCCGAACATGCCGCCGTAGGCGCTGCACGCGTCATAGGGGAAGATGGCCTTCAGCGCGGGATGCCCCTGCGCGGCCGCGCGCCATTGCTCGCCGGCAAATCCCGAGATTCCGACCATCCCGACCTTGCCGTCGGACCATGGTTGCTGCGTGATCCATTCGATCAGGTCGTAATGGTCGGTGTCCTCGTGGCCGTAATGCCCTTCCGACTTGGCTGAACCGCGCGGCTGCGCGATCACGTGGACGTAGCCATTGGCGATGAAGCGACGCGTATCGCCCGCCTCGATCGGACCGAACCATAACGGCGCGTGAGCCGGCTGCGGCGGCAAGACGTCCGCGATGTCGGGGCCCTGGATGTCCTTGTTGTGCAGCGCCGAGGCGTACAGCACGGGGTATCGGCCGGCTGCGTCCGGACGGTAGACGTCGACCGCAAGGCGGGTCCCGTCCCTCATGGCGACGCTGATGTCGCGTTCCTCGATCATCGTTTCATCCCGGTGTTCGCGACCATTTTCGGTCGATGGCCCGTGGCGATGGAGGCACCCTGCCCGGCCGGTCGAGCACACCATGGCATAAAACTTTACTATCGTAAAGTATAATTCCCATACCCGGAACGCGACGGAACGGCTCGATGTTCCTCTGCAGTTCCAAAATCTCGGGATGATCGTGGTGGCGGGCGCGCTGGAGAGTTCGATGCGCCCGCTATCTCCATCTGAGATGGACGCCATCCCGTGCGCCACGCGCCCGCGTCGGCGGCACCGGACACGGTTGCTCCGGTCAAATTCGAGCCGGATCGGACAGGCTGGCGAGGTTGGCAGGATTTAACATCCACGCCATAGTGAATGACTATCCTGGTCGTGAGCCAATGTGGGGTCAGCTATGGACGTGTCACCTTCTGGTAACGAGAGCCGAAGCACGTCGGAGCCACCACAAGCAGCGCGCCAGGACAATGCGCACGCAGCAACGCGCATGCCGGCCATCATCGTCGGCGTCGTTGCCGCGATCATCGTTGCGCTGTCGATCTATTATCTGCTGCGACCCGAGCCGCTGCTCGTGCAGGGCGAGGTCGATGCGACGCGGCTCGATATCGCCGCGCGCGTCGACGGACGGGTCAAGGACATCCCGGTCGAGCGCGGCCAGAACGTGGCGGCGGGCGCCGTCCTGGTGCGCATCGACAACCCGGAAACGCTTGCAAAGCAAGACCAGATGCGCGCCGCCAAGGCCGTTGCGGATGCGCAGCTCGCCAATGTCATGGTTGGAACGCGGGTGGAAACCATTGCCGCGCGGAAGGCGGAAATGGAGCGCGCGGAGGCCGCGCAGGTGCTGGCGCAGAAGACCTTTGATCGCGCCAAGACACTGACCGAGCAAGGCAACGCGCCGCAGGCCCGTCTCGACCAGACCACCGATGCGCTGCACGAAGCCGAGCGCGGGCTCGATCAGGCGAAATCAGCCCATGAGCAGGCGGTCAACGGCTACACCAAGGAAGAACGCGCGATCGCGAAGGCCAATGTCGAGAAGGCCGAAGCCGACATTCAGAGCGTCCAGTCGGTGATCGATCAGCTCGCGGTCTACGCGCCGGTCGCAGCGCAAGTCTATCAGCGCAACGTCGAGCCGGGCGAGTTCGTCTCGCCGGGCGTGCCGCTGGTGACGCTGATCAATCTCGGCGATCTCTGGATCCATTTCGATCTGCGCGAGGATCTCGTCAAGGGCCTGAAGGTCGGCGACAAGTTCGACGTCCGCATTCCGGCGCTCGACGACCGTCATGTCACGGTCGAGGTCAAGCTGATCGCCACCAAGGGAGAATATGCGAGCTGGCGGGCGACCCGCGCCACCGGCGATTTCGACTTGCGGACATTCTCGATCCGCGCCTACCCGGTGCAGCCGGTGCCCGAGTTGCGGCCCGGAATGAGCGCCTATCTCGACTGGCGGTCACGCCAATGAGGCTGGCCTCAAAGCCCGGATTCTGGCGGGTCGCACAGCGCGAATGCCGGTGGCTGTTGCGCGACCGCGTGGCATTGCTGCTGATCCTCGGCGTGCCGCTGTTCGCCTTCGTGGTGCTCACGGCCGTGTTCAGCCAACCGGTGATCCGCGGCCTTGGCGTCACGATCGTCGACACCGACAAGTCGGATACTTCGCGCGCGCTGACGCAGCAGGTCGCGGCCTCGCCGAGTCTCAGGATCGTCGACGATTCCGGCTCGCTGTCGTCAGCCGTACAGGACATCCGGTCCGGCAAGGCGATTTCGGCGATCTTCATCCCGCCGAATTTCGAACGCGACCTGAAGGCGGATCGCCGTCCGCAAGTCGTCGGCTTCTACAACCAGCAATTCCTGACCGCGGCCGGCATCGCGTCGTCGGGCCTGAACGATGTGCTGTCCGCCGCCGCGAGCGCGGCCGCTCCCGCCAACCGCGCCGCCCCCGCCCCGGCATCGATGGGAACGCTCTCCGCGGAGACCATCGCGCTGGTCAATCCGCAGAAGAACTACGCGCAATTCCTGCTGCGTGCGCTGCTGCCGACGATCATCCACGTCGTGATCACGCTCGCCGCGGGCTATTCGGTCGGCTCCGAATTCCGCCGCCGCAACGCGCGCGAGTGGCTCGAAAGCGCCGGTGGCGATCCGATCGCCGCACTCGCCGGCAAGCTCGCGCCGCTGTTCGTGATCTTCATCCTGATCATGCTGGCCCAGCCGCTGATCCTCGAGGGCGTGCTGCAGATTCCCTTCAAGGGCGACGTGCTGCTGATGATCGCCGCGGGCTTGCTTCTGATCATCGCCTATTTGTCGCTCGGCGCCCTGTTGCAGCTCTTAGTGGGCGACCTCGCGACCGGACTCGGCCTTGCCGGCCTGATCGCCTCCCCTGCCTTTGGCTACGCGGGCGTCGGCTTTCCCACCATCGGCATGAATACGTTTGCGCAGGTCTGGAGCGCGATCCTGCCGCTGCGCTGGTACATGGCGGTGTTGATGGGACAGGCGGCGCGCGGATTGCCGGCCTCGGAATCGGCAATTCCCTTCGCGGCGCTCGCGGGCCTCACGCTGCTGTTTGCCGCGCTCGCCTTGCTGCGCATGGCGAGCTTGACGCGCCGGGGCTGGTTTACAACGGCGCGGCCGGCCGAACCGCCGGTCAGCGAGCCGGCGCCATCGGGCGTCGGCGGCGCCTTCGCGGCGGAGTGGCGGCGCGTGCTCGGAACGCGCAGCGCCTTCAGCCTGCTGTTCCTCGCGCCGCTGGTCTACGGCATCTATTATCCGCAGCCTTATCTGAACCAGATCCTGCGCAAGCTGCCGATCGCGGTCGTCGACAATGATCTCAGCGATCTCTCACGCCAGATCGTCGAGACGCTCGATGCCAGCGGCACATTGAGCGTCACGGTTCGCGCCCGCACCCTTGCGGAGGCAAGCACCGCGATCGACCGCGGCTACGCATTTGCCGCCGTGCAGATCCCGCCCGGCACCGAACGCGATGTGCTCAAGGGCCTCACCGCGCACATCCCGGTCTACGCCGACGCCACCTACCTGTTCATCTTCCGATCGACCGCAGGCGCCGTCGCCACCGCGATCGGCACGCTGACATCCGACCTGGTGTCGCGGGGCGCCCGCGCAGACGGAGGTCTGGTCAAAGCGAAGCTCGCGAGCCTCAGCCCGGCCAACGTCCTGCTGCAACCGATCTTCAACCCGGTCGGCGGCTATGCGAGTTACATCGTGCCGGCGGCGTTCATCCTGATCCTGCAACAGACGCTGCTGATCGGCGCGGCGATGCTGACCGGCGCGGCGCTGGCGAATTCCCGCAACACGGTCGCGGGCGTGTTCGGGCGCGGCGTGGCCCATCTGACCATCTACCTGCCGGCGCTCGCGCTCTATCTGATCGTGCTGCCTCGGATCTATGGTTTCTCGACGCTCGGGCATTTGCCGCAGATCTTCGCGCTGGCGACCGTCTTCCTGCTGGCGACGAGCTTCATGGGACAGGCGATCGGCGCCTGGTTCACGCGACCGGAGAACGCCACCATTTTGCTGCTGGCGACCAGCCTGCCGCAGTTCTTCACCGCCGGCTTCGCATGGCCGCGCGAGGCCATCCCTCCTGCGGCGACGGCACTCGGCCGGCTGTTCCCGGCCGACTCGGCGATCGACGGCCTCGTGCGCATCAACCAGCTCGGCGCCAGCATCTGGGAGGTCTCGCATGACTGGATCAGGTTGTGGTGCCTGGCCCTGGGCTATTTCGTGCTGGCCGTGATCTCCGCGCTGGTGTTCAAGAGAGGACAGCAACATGCCCAACGCTAGGCGCATCGCCATTGTCGCGATCCCGCTTGCGCTCGTCGCGGGTGCGCTGATCTACGCCGAGGGCCGCGCGACGCCGGCCCCTGCAATCGTCGGCGTGGTCCGCTCGACCGAGGTCAGGATCGAGCCGGAAGTGAACGGCCAGCTGGTGTCGATCGCGGTCGAGAAAGGCGCGCAGGTGCACGCGGGCGACGTCCTAGCGCGGCTCTCCGCCGTCGAGTTGAGCGCACAGGCGGACCAGGCGCGGGCCGCGCATGCCGCCGCGGTGGCGAGCCGCAACAACGTCTATGCCGGCGTCCGCCGCGAACAGATCGACTCGCTGAAAGCCGCGATCTCCAAGGCCAATTCGCGGCTCGACTATGTGCAGACCCAGCTCAAGCGGATCACCACGCTGGCGAGCCAGAGCTTTGAAACCCAGCAGGCGCTCGACCAGGCCGAGAACGACGTTGCCGCAGGGCGCGCCGGCGTGGCGGCGGCACAGGCGAACTACGATGCCGCCGTCGCAGGGCCGACCAAGGAGGAGCGCGCCATCGCCGACGCACAGGTGCAGGCGGCCGCGGCCGCCGTCGCGGTGCTCGAGCGCCGTCTCGACAAGATGGTGCTGCGCGCGCCGGTCGACGGCGTGGTCAGCGTGATCGCCGCGGAAGTGGGCGAGAACGTTCGTGCGGGCCAGCCGATCCTGATGATCGCGGCTGCCGGCAAGCAATGGCTGTCGTTCAACGTGCGCGAGGACCATCTCGACGGTCTTGCGATGGGCAAGACGGTGAGCGTGATACCGAACGTTTCCGGCGCCGCCGCCAAGGCCGCCATCACCGAATTGCGGCCGCTTGGGGTGTTCGCCACCTGGCAGGCCGAGCGCGTGATCGGCGATCACGACCGCAACACGCTGCGTCTGCGTCTCGACCCCGCAGGCGCCGCGGAAGGTCTCGAACCCGGCATGAGCGTCCGGATCGCACGTTGACAACGCGCCGCGATCGAACTCGCAATGAGGTGCGTGCTGTCGCCCTCCGGCGCATCGCGGAAGCTTGTGTCGGCCCGCCTCGCCGAACAGTCATCGGACTGTCAGAAGATTGCGACAAGAAGACAACGGCGTCAGCCTGATCGGCTCGGCCTTTATGGCATCGCCCCGATGCCACGCAAAAGATGGAGATTTGGCCGTGAGGCAGATTCGTTCGCGACGGAAGGTGCATGTTGGCGCGATGCTGCTCGGTGCGGCGGCTTTGGCGGTCCTGCTGCCGTCGATGGCTTCAGCGCAAACCGCCTCGGCGCCGGCCGGCGCCAAGCCGTTCCTGACCGTCGACGGCAAGCAGCCGCTCGTGATCGGGCATCGTGGCGTGCCGGGCCTGGTGCCCGAGGAGACCGAGGCATCGTATGAGCTGGCCGCCGACCTCGGCACCGACGCGCTCGAAGAGGACCTGCATCTGACCAAGGATTGCGTGCTGGTGGCACGCCACAATCCATGGCTGGGCGACAACACCAATGTCGCCGAAGTGGCGAAGACCAATGCGGACGTCGCGAAACGCAAGCGCACCGCGCCGGGCGTTGCCGTCAAGGTGAAATGGGCGCAAACGCCGACCAGCGGGCCGGCCGAATATCCCACCGACCTGATCGATCCGGCCGATCCCAAATCGGTGCTGAAGGCGCTGATCGTCGACGGCGACGATCACACCAATGATTGGTCGATCACCGACTTCACCATGGACGAGCTGAAGAGCTGGATCGCCGGCACCACCTATGATGCGGCCAACGAACGGCCGAAACTGTTCAACGGCAAGTTTCCGATCATCAGCTTCCAGGACATCATCGACATCGCCAAGGCCAAGAGCAAGGCGACGGGACGTCCGATCGCGGTCTATCCGGAAACCAAGAATCCGACCTGGAACAATGCCCAGGCGATCGCCAATGGCTGCGGCGCGCCCGGCAGCCACCCGCTCGAGGACGCCCTGATCAAGATCATCAGGGATAACGGCCTCAACGCGAAGGACGCGCCGATCATCGTTCAGAGCTTCGAGCCCGGCAGCCTGAAATATATGCGCAGCCACGGGCTGGAGACGCGGCAGGTCCAGCTGATCGACGGCAACGGCGTCGACTTCAAGACCGGCAAGGTGCTGCTCAACAACATCGCCAATTCCCGTCCGTACGACTGGACGGTCGCGGGTGACGGCCGCACCTTCGATGCGATGCTGACGCCCGAGGGCCTCGCGGAGATCAAGACCTATGCCGACGGCATCGGTCCGTGGAAGGCCTATATCGTCCCCTACAAGATCTCACCGTGGAAGGACAACAACGCCGACGGCACGCCCTACAAGGGATCGACGGCGGATGCCTCGACGCAGGAGGCAACCAGCGTCATTGCCGACGCGCACAAGCTCGGCCTGTTCGTGCATGTCTTCACGTTCCGCAACGAGAAGAAATATCTGGCTGCCGACTATCGCGGCGACCCTGGCCTGGAATATCTGAAGTTCTTCCGCCTCGGCGTGGATGGGGTGTTCACCGATTTCACGCACACCGGCGTGCCGCCCGCGCGGCCTATCTGCGTGAACTCGGCTGGTGACGGCGCCCCCCGGATTCTACATCGCACACGACTAACTCGCTCGCACGTCGCGCTTTTCGGAGCTTCGAATCGGCGTCCAACGGCAAACGCCGTCGGGGCGGTGACGTGCGGGCACCGTGTCTTGCGCGATCAACTGCGCCGGAGCCCGAGGCATCTCCTTTTCAGATGGAGCCATCTCAACAAACTATTTTTCCTGATCCGCGCTGACGGGTAAGGCCTCTCGTCCATCCTGGTCCAGCGCGCTGCTCGCCGCTGAAGGAACGCGCGAACGGTCCGGGCGGCGAACGAGAGGCCATGCGCCGATCAAACGACGACATGGGAGCGAGAATGTCCGACGCGGTTGCTGACAGGGCGATCAGGAAGGCCTTCGTTCGGCTGATGCCGGTGTTGTTCGTTTCCTACATTCTTGCCTACATCGATCGGGTCAATGTCGGATTTGCCGCGCTGAGGATGAACGCGGATATCGGCATCTCGCCCTATGTCTACGGGCTTGGTGCAGGCGTCTTTTTCCTCGGCTATTTTATCTGCGAGATCCCGAGCAACCTCGTGATGGCAAAGGTCGGCGCTCGGCGCTGGATCTCGCGCATCATGATTTCCTGGGGCTTGATCGCAGTGGCGATGGCGCGCGTGCAGGGACCAGTCAGCTTCATCGTGGCGCGCTTTCTGCTGGGCGCCGCCGAAGCCGGTTTCTTTCCCGGCGTGATCCTGTATCTGACCTACTGGTTTCCGCAGCAGTACCGGGCGCGCATGATCGCCGCATTCATCGTGGCGGTGCCGGTTTCGCTCGCGCTCGGCGGGCCGATCTCGACGGCAATCCTCCAGATGGATGGATGGGCCGGCCTGAAGGGGTGGCAATGGCTGTTCATCCTCGAAGGGTTGCCGACGACGCTGACCGGCATCGTCTTCCTGAAGGTGATGCCCGACCGGCCGGGCGAAGCCCAATGGCTCAGCACCGAGGAGCGCACCCAGCTGCAGAATGCGATCGACGATGAGGAGCGCGCGATTGCGATCCACGGCTTGAGCGTACTGCGGTCGCTGGCGGATGCACGCGTGCTGGCGCTCGCATTCATCTGGTTCGCGAATACGACGGCCAATCTCGGTCTCGCATTCTTCCTGCCTCAGATCCTCAAAGGCCTGGGTTTAACCGACATGCAGACGGGGATCATGACCTCGGTCCCCTACATCTTCGGAACACTCGGCATCCTCGCATTCGGCTTCATCTCCGATCGCTACGGTGAACGCCGGTGGACGCTTTGCGCAGCGCTCGCACTCACGGCGTTCGGACTGACGGCCGCCGGCATGATGTCCGGATCGCTGCTCGCAGTGGCCGTCATGGCGGTTGCCGCGATCGGCATCTACGGCGCCAAGCCGCCATTCTGGCCTCTGCCATCAACCTTCCTCTCCGGCAACGCAGCGGCTGCCGGCATCGCGCTGATCAACGCGATCGGAAATCTCGGCGGATTCGTCGGGCCCTATGTGATCGGCTGGATCAGGGAAACCACGCACAGCTACGAGGCTGGCCTCTACTTTCTCGCAGCGCTCACCTTCGTTGCGGCGGTGCTGGCGCCGATCATCGTGAGCAGCCGCTTCATCGGCACAGCGACTGCGCCGGCTGCATTGAAGAGGGCCTGAGTGTCACGCATGCGCATCGCTAGGAAGGAGCAGCAACAATGACCATCAACATCGCGCGCATCGAGGCGTTCCTGTTTCGTGCTGAAGTGAGCGAGCCCGTCAAGACGTCCTTCGGCAGCATTCCGCGGCGTAGCGTTCTGCTTCTTCGTGTCGAGGATTCCGACGGCGCGTATGGGTGGGGAGAGATATGGTGCAACTTTCCGCCCTATAGTGCCGACAACAAGATGCGGCTGCTCGAAACCGTCATCTGTCCGGCGGCGCTGACCGGAACGTATCTCGATCCTGGAGACGCCTGGCACACCTTGACTGGGCGCACCCATCGCTGGGCGCTGCAGGGTGCGGAGCCCGGTCCGTTCGCGGCATGCCTTGGCGGGCTCGACCTTGCGCTCTGGGATCTCGTCGCACGGCGCGCCGGAAAATCGCTGCGCGTCATGCTCAGCGGGGCTGCGGCGCGCGACGCGGTGCCTGCCTATGCCAGCGGCCTCAATCCGGACACGGCGCCAGAGACGGTAGCGCGCTGCCGTGAGGCAGGATTTCGCGCCTTCAAAGTCAAGGTCGCGTTCGGTACCGCGACCGACACGGCCGTGGTCTCGCGCATCACAGGCGACTTGCAATCGGGCGAACGCCTGATGGTGGATGCGAACCAGGGTTGGGATCTCGTCGAAGCCCGCCGCGCCGTACCGCGACTCGGCGCTTTTGGTCTTGGCTGGATCGAGGAGCCGCTTACGGCCGACCGGCCCGCCGCCGAATGGGCGGAGCTTGCGATGCTGTCTCCCGTCCCCTTGGCGGGCGGCGAGAACGTCATGGGATATGATGCGTTCATGACATTGATTGCCAATGGCCATCACGGCGTGGTTCAGCCCGACATGTTGAAATGGGGCGGTGTCACTGGTGCCTATGCAGTCGGCCGACGCGCCGTCCAGACAGGGCGGTCCTATTGCCCGCATTGGCTCGGTAGCGGCGTCGGTCTGATCGCCGCGGCCCAGGTGCTCGCGGCAGTCGGAGGCCCGGGGTTGCTCGAGCACGACGTCATGGAAAACCCATTGCGCGAAGCGCTCGCGCAGCCCTTCCCTCGCGTCCAGCAAGGGATATTCCCGCTGCCGGACGGACCGGGCCTGGGAGCGGAGCCTAATCTCAAGGCGGCCGCCGACTGGCTGGTTACGCGAGCCGAATATCGAGCGGCGCAACCATAGGGGCAGCCTCTGTTACAAAGCAAACGCGCCCGGCAATACCGGGCGCGCTTGTCTCTCACACGGCGATCCGCGTTACTCGGTCGCGTACTTGAACTCGGGCATCGCCTTCAGCTCGTCCTTGGCCGCGTTGAAGACCGCGTGATCCGGATACCAGGGATTCGGCTTCGGTGCCGCCGCAGCCGGCGCCGCGCCGGTGGTCGTCGTCTTGTTCGTGCTGCCGGTGTTGGGGGCGCCGGCAGCGCCGGTGTAGGCGATCGGCTCGCTTGAGAACTTCACCTTGTCGAGCGGCACGGCGACCAGATGCTCGCCGACGCCGAGGAAGCCGCCGACGCCGATCACGACCGCCTTGATGGCACCGCTCTTGTCCATCAAGAGATCATTGATCGACCCGACGCTCTCGTTCTTGTCGTTGTACACGCTGAGGCCGACGACCTTGGAGGCGCGCCAATTGCCCTGATAAGAGGTCGATGACGTGCTCGCCGCTGGCGGTGCCATTTCGGACTTGTCGCTCTTTTCAGTAGGCGTCTGCGCAAAGGCGACGGTTGCAAGCAGCGCGGTGCCGGCGACGCCGGCGATGATGGATCTGACCAACATTGTTGGCTCTCCTCTTGCAAAAATCGATACATGGAGAACTCGTCATCACCGCAACCGTTCCTAACGGAACATGCGCTCAAAGGCCGCTCCGGTACGGAGAAACGCCATGGAAGCGATGCAGCAAAGCTGAGCGTGTGGACTTTCCAACGCATGGGGCGCGCCGGCCTTGACGGGAGCGGTCGTCAACTCTCAATTAAGCTGCGGTTGAGCCTCACGACTGCGCCGGACGCGCAGTCCCTGATGTGACGATGTTTGGCTCACTAAGTCGTCCCGGCGAACCGCGCTGCACAAGCCGGCGCTCGCCCCGCAGCCGCATCATCGATCGACGCGCGTCGATCATGCGCGCTGATCACCGCGCGATCAGAAGCCGCCCCAATAAGGCGGCACGCCGTAGAAGCGATGCAGCTCGACTTCCTGCGAGCGGTCGCCCCAATCGAAGTCCTTGTCGGCGCGGAACGACGGCGCGCGCTTCAATTCGTCATCCTCGATGTCGAGTTCGTAGGCCTCGAACTTCGGGTTGTAGTGCAGCCGCCCCCACGGCAGCGGGATCAGATTGGTTCCGATACCGAGGAAGCCACCGAAACTCAGTACTGCGTATGATACCTGGCCTGAGATCTTGTCGATCATCAGCCGCTCGATGTGGCCGATCATGTCCCCGTTGGCCCGGCGCACCGCTGTCCCTTCGATGCGATCGCTGGCAATGAGCTGATGCGGTCTGGTCCCGGCGTCGACAGCCATCTCTCCCTCCTGGCCTGAAAGGGAAATAACGCGTCGCCCGGGAAACCGGTTCCGCATCGGGTATGACAGCCACCCTTCCCTTTTCCGGCAACCCCGCTCGCGCCGGCCTCGGCCGGAGAAGTTCGGCCCGAATTTCAAAGCATTAGCTTGATGACAGAACGCTAACTTTTCTCCCTGCCGGTGACCTGTTTAACTCGATCGGCTGGGCAAGATTCCAGAAATGCACTGAAACAAAATTCCTGAGCCGCTTCCCCCGAATCACGGACAAAAGAGTCGGTATGACCCAGGCTGCGCCCAATATCCTCGTCGTCGAGGACGACCGCGAAACGCGGTCTCTCATCGCCAAATATCTCCGCACCAATTCCTGCCATGTCACGACCGCCTCCGACGGCCGCGAGATGGCCAAGGCCATGACCGATCACCGCGTGGATCTGCTGGTGCTCGACGTCATGCTGCCGGGCGAGGACGGCCTCAGCCTGTGCCGCAAGGTGCGCGCGGAGTCGCAGACGCCGATCATCATGCTGACCGCGCGCGGCGAGGACGTCGACCGCATCCTCGGCCTCGAGATGGGCGCCGACGATTACCTGGCCAAGCCGTTCAATCCGCGCGAACTGCTGGCGCGCATCAACGCGGTGCTGCGCCGGCAGGCCGCCGCGCGCAACGCCAGCGCGATCGAGGGCGCGACCACGCTGACCTTCCTCGGCTGGCGCATCGACATTCGCCTGCGCGAGCTGCGCAACCCCGAAGGCGCGCGCGTCGCCATGACCAGCGCCGAGTTCGACCTGCTGCGCACCTTCTGCGAACGGCCCGGCCGCGTGCTGTCGCGCGACAGCCTGCTCGACCTGACGCAAGGCCGCAGCGCCGGCTCGTTCGAGCGTTCGATCGACGTCTTGGTCAGCCGTATCCGACGCAAGATCGAGCCCGATCCGCAGGAAGCCACCATGATCAAGACGGTGCGGTCCGGCGGCTATGTGTTCACTCCGAGGGTGGAGGCGGTTGCCGCCACGAGCAACTGACCATGAAGCTGCTGCGCGTGCTGAGTCTGCGGGGGATCGGCGCCCAGATGGCGGCGCTGGTCGTCGTCTCGATCGTCACGCTGCACCTGATCATCACCGCCACCTTCCTGATCCATCGCCCGGACCGGCTGGAGCCGTCCGACCGGTGGCACACCCAGCTCGCCGCCGCCGCGCAACTGCTCGGGCACGCCCCGGCATCGGAGCGGCCGCGGCTCCAGGCCGACGTCATTAGGGCCTTCCCGCAGCTTGCGATCGGCGACCTGCCGGCCGATACCGGCACGCTCACCGAGACCGACTCGCCGAGCCTGCACGCGCTGCGCCGGCTCGGCGCCGGCTATCACGTCTACTCTCTGCCGCGCGAGGCGGGCACCACGCCGCGTGACGGCGAGATCCGCCGCGTCGCGATCCGCCTGCCCGACGGCACCATGTTCGCCGCGAACCTGATGCCGGACCAGCACATGCGGCCGTTCTGGGGCGGGCCGTGGATGATGACGGTGTTGTTCGCCGTCATCAGCGTCACCCTGCTCGGCCTGTGGGCGGCATGGGCGCTGACGGCGCCGCTATCATCCTTCGTCAAGGCCGCGGAGACCTTCAGCCTGAACGGCGCTGCCGCGCCGCTGCCCGAACGCGGCCCCGAGGAGATCCGCTCGCTGGCCAAGGCGCTGAACCGGATGCGCGAGCGCATCACGGCATTGATTGACGACCGCACCAAGATGCTGGCCGCGATCAGCCACGACCTGCGCACGCCGATCACGCGGATGCGGCTGCGCGCCGAATTCATCGAGGACGAGACCCATCGCCACCGCATGCTGCGCGACCTCGACCAGATGCGCTCGATGCTGGAATCGGTGCTGTCGTTCCTGCGCAACGACCGCAAGCTCGAGGAGATGACGCTGGTCGACATCGCGAGCACGCTGCACCTCGTCACCGACCAGTTCGCCGACATGGGACACAAGGTCAGCTACGAGGGTCCGCAGCACGCGATGGCGACCGCGCGGCCGGCCGACCTGCATCGCAGCATCACCAATCTGGTCGACAATGCCGTGCGCTTCGGCGGCGAGGTCGCCATTCGCCTCGACGTCAAGCCGGATCGCCTCGTCATCGACATCGAGGATGACGGCCCCGGCATTTCGGACGCGCACAAGGCAAGCGTGCTGGAGCCGTTCGTGCGCGGCGACCAGGCGCGCAACATGGACGAGGCCGAAGGCTTTGGCCTTGGCCTGTCGATCGCCAACGCCATCGTGCTCGCGCATGGCGGCGCGCTGTCGCTGCACGATCGCAAGCCGCATGGCCTGGTGGTTCGGATCGAACTGCCGGCGCGGCAGCAGCTGCTGCAATCGCCGCGCAAATCCGCGGCCTGATCAGGCTGATCTGATCGGCGACGAAACTGACCAACAATCAAGGGATCAGGCGGCGAGCGGCCTGAGCTGCGCTGTGTCGTAGATCGCGATCGCCTCGAAGCGGTAATTGCAGGCGCGGCAATTCCACAGGAACGACGTGCGCCCTTCGCTGTGCTCCACCCAATCGGGCCGGGCAATCGGCTTGCCGCATTGCGCGCAGGGATTTTCGCGAGGCATGTAGCCGGTGTCCTGTCGGACCATGGCGCATCTCCCGAATGTTGTTTCTTGCGTGCTTTTGAATGGACAGACGTGCTGACTCAACACGCGCGCTGTCACTGACGAGTGTAGACCTTCATCGAGTCGTTTGCACGACAATCCGCTGTGGATAGTGTGCGGCAAAAGGCGGCCGAGAAAACTGCAGAAGAAAATCGGACGCAAAAACAATTTTCGGCTGAGACGATTGAAGCAAACAATTTGAAGCATCTGTCTTCGCAAGCGCATCGTCCGCTTCAGCCGCACCCGGACGATCGCGGACGCAGAACGTTCGCTGATGCGAAGGTTTTGCCACATTCCTGCCCGCTCGCCGTACCAATGAGACCGCAGAACCGACGCGCGTTTGATCACCCGGGCGACCCGAGATGAAGACCCTTCAGACCCTTGGCTACTTTGCCGCCGCAATCGCCGTGCTGGCGTCCTGCGCCGGCGCGCGTGCACAATCGCGGGCGCAATATGAAGCGATGGTGGCGGCGGAGGCCCAGGCCAACCTGGTGCCGGAAGAGCTGGTGCATCGCGTCATCGTGCGCGAGAGCAAGTACCATCCGCAGCTGATCGGGCGCGGCGGCGCGATCGGGATGATGCAGATCAAGCTCGCGACCGCCCGCGGGGTCGGCTACACCGGTACCGCCGAAGGGCTGCGCGACGCCGCGACCAACCTCAAATACGGCGTCAAATACCTCGCGGGCGCCTATCGCGCCGCCAATGGGGATTTCGACCGAGCCGTGCGTTATTTCGCGGGCGGCTATTACTACGTCGCAAAGCGGCAGCGCGGCGGTCACCTCAAGGAGGCGATGCATGGCGGCGTGGGTGCGCCACCGAGGGAACTCGCCAAGCAAGAGCAAATGTCGGCCGATACCGCCGAGCCGAAGCCGGAACAGGCTCCCAAATAGCTGCTTGCGTGTCCCGAACGCGGTGCAACGCGCAAGCCTTGCTCCGCAGAGCCGTGACCTCCGTTTCGAAAGAATGCGCCCCGGCTCGGCAACGCACCGCTGTCGCGCTGTGCTGCGTCCGGGGCACGCGCGCTCTGCGCACGCCGCGGCGCCGCTCCTGGCATACAAGTTGACACATCCGCCCATCAGCCTACATTAGGGGCGTTCCGAGGGGTGCTCCGAAGGAGGAGCTGAGATACCGCAAGCTTGGACTTCGCCATCACGGCGATCAGTTCGGGACCGCGGTGACCCTTTGAACCTGATCCGGGTCATGCCGGCGAAGGGACAGGGATGTACCAAACGTCACGACTGCGGGGGGATTCCCCCGTCTCCATCATCGGCGCAGGCATAACCGGCGCCTGGCATGCGTTGTTGCTCGCAGAGGCCGGACGTGCCGTCACCCTGCATGAGCGCGGTGACGCTGCGATGACGCAATCCACAAGCCACTGGGCCGGCGGCATGCTGGCGCCCTGGTGCGAGGCCGAGGCCTCCGAACCCGTGATCTCGCGGCTCGGCATCCGCTCGCTCGACCTGTGGCGGCAGCATTTTCCGGAAACGGCGTTCAACGGCTCGCTGGTGGTAGCGCATCCGCGCGACCGCGCCGATTTCGAGCGCTTTGCCCGCCTCACGTCAGGTTATCGCCGGCTCGATGCCGAGGGCGTCCGCGAACTCGAACCGTCGCTCGAGGGCCGCTTCCGTGACGGCCTGTTCTATCCCGACGAGGGCCATGTCGAGCCGCGCCGCGTGCTGCCGCGGCTGCATGCCGCGATCGCCAAGGCCGGCGGCGCCATCAAGTTCGGCAGCGACGCCGAAGCTGACGATCTCGACGGCCTCGTGATCGACTGCCGCGGCCTTGCCGCACGCGACCGCGAGCCGAGCCTGCGCGGCGTCAAGGGCGAGATGATCGTCATCGAAACCGCGGAAGTCGAATTGTTGCGCCCGGTGCGGCTGATCCATCCGCGCTGGCCGCTTTACGTGATCCCGCGCGGCGACGGCCGCTTCATGCTGGGGGCGACCTCGATCGAGGCCGAGGACAACGGCGTCAGCGTGCGCTCGGCGCTGGAACTGTTAGGGGCCGCCTATGTGGTGCATCCGGCCTTCGGCGAGGCGCGCATCGTCGAATTCGGCGCCGGCCTGCGCCCGGCGTTTCCCGACAATCTGCCCAAGATCAGCATCGAGCAGGAACGCATCACGGTGAACGGACTCTACCGTCACGGCTTCCTGCTCGCGCCGGCGCTGGCCGAGCTGACGCTCGCCTATCTCGCGCGCGGCGAAATCGACAATGAGGTGATGCAATGCGCGTGATCGTCAACGGCGAGCAGCGGGAGATCGCGGCTTCCAGCGTCGACGCGCTGCTCGCCGAGCTCGACTACGAGGGCACCCATTTCGCGATCGCGCTGAACTACGACGTGGTGCCGAAGAGCCGCTGGGCCGAGACCGCGCTCAAGGCCGGCGACGAGATCGAGATCATCACGCCGCGGCAGGGAGGGTGATGATGGCTAACGCATACTCCCTCCTCTCGTCGTCCCGGCCGAGTGCGCGCTTGCGCACGGAGCCGGGACCCATAACCACGACCGGTCATTGTCGGAAAGAACGTCGCCCCGTGTGCCCCTTTGAAGGGCCGCGGCGTATGGGTCCCGGCTTTCGCCGGGACGACGGCATAGTGTGAGGAGACACATGGTCACCTTCTACGGCAAATCCTTCCCGTCCCGCCTCTTGATCGGCACGGCGCTGTATCCGTCGCCTGCGATCATGCAGGGCGCGATCCGCGCCTCGGGCGCCAGCATCGTCACCGTATCGCTCCGCCGTGAGGCCGCGGGCGGCAAGACCGGCGATGCGTTCTGGGCGCTGATCCGCGAGCTCGGCGTCACCGTGCTGCCGAACACCGCCGGCTGCCGCAGCGTGCGCGAGGCGGTGACCACCGCAAAGCTCGCGCGCGAATTGTTCGGCACGCCCTGGATCAAGCTCGAGGTGATCGCCGACAACGACACGCTGCAGCCCGACGTGGTCGGCCTGGTCGAGGCCGCCACCATCCTGATCAAGGACGGTTTTGAGGTGTTCCCCTATTGCACCGAGGATTTCTCGGTCGCCTCGCGGCTGGTCGAGGCCGGCTGCAAGGTGGTGATGCCGTGGGCCGCGCCGATCGGCAGCGCCAAGGGCATCACCAACCGCGACGCGCTGAAACTGCTGCGCGACCGCCTGCCCGACATCACGCTGGTGGTCGACGCCGGCTTGGGTGCGCCGTCGCATGCCGCCGAAGCGCTCGAGCTCGGCTACGACGCCGTGCTGCTCAACACCGCGGTGGCGAAAGCCGCCGATCCGGTTGCGATGGCCAACGCCTTCCGCCTCGGCGTCGAGGCCGGCCGCACCGCCTATGAAGCCGGGCTGATGGAAGCCCGCGACTTCGCCTCCCCCTCCACCCCTGTCGTTGGGACCCCGTTCTGGCATGCCGTATCCTGATCCGTTCTATCCCGTCGTCGACAGCATCGAGTGGGTCGAACGACTGACCAAGCTCGGCGTTGGCACAATCCAGCTGCGCGCCAAGGAGCTCGACGATGCCGAGGCGCTGCAGATCGTCACCGACGCGCTGGCTGTGACCAGGGGCACGGGCACCAAACTCGTCGTCAACGACTACTGGCGCGCGGCGATCGTCGCGGGCGCGGAGCATCTGCATCTCGGCCAGGAAGACCTCGCTGACGCTGACCTTGCCGAGATCCGCAAAGCCAAGCTGACACTCGGCGTCTCCACCCATGACGACGCCGAGCTCGCCATCGCGCTCGCGGCGAAGCCCGACTATGTCGCGCTCGGCCCGATCTTCTTCACCACGCTGAAGTCGATGCGGTTCGCGCCGCAGGGCATACCGAAGATCGCCGAGTGGAAGAAACGCATCGGCGCGATCCCGCTGGTCGCGATCGGCGGCATCAAGTTCGAGCACGCCGCCGAGATCTTCGCCGCCGGCGCCGACTCGATCGCCGTCGTCTCCGACGTCACCCAGAACGCCGACCCCGACGCGAGGGTGCGGCAATGGCTCGGCCTCAACGCGGAGGCCGCGTGATGCACACGACCCACGCCCCACACCCTCTGCCGTCATCGCCCGGCTTGACCGGGCGATCCAGTACGCCGCGGCGTCTCCGTATCCCCCCGCGGCCTCTGGAATACTGGATCCCCGCCTTCGCGGGGATGACAGCGGCACTCAACTCGCGCGCAGCGCTGCCAACGAACTAAAAGGAGGATCCCATGAACATCCGCTCCAACCCCGACACCACGCTCCCCGCCGTCACCACCGGCCCGCTCCCCTCATCGCGCAAGATCTTTGCGACGCCGGAGGCCGCGCCCGATCTCCGCGTGCCGCTGCGCGAGATCATCCTGTCGGAAGGCGCCGGCGAGCCGAACCTGCCGGTCTATGACACCTCGGGCCCCTACACCGATCCGGCCGTGACGATCGACGTCAACAGCGGCCTGCCGCGCAATCGCCTCGCCTGGGTCAAGGAGCGCGGCGGCGTCGAGGAATATCAGGGCCGCACCATCAAGCCGGAGGACAACGGCAATGTCGGCGCATCGCATGCCGCCAAGGCCTTTACCGCGCACCACCGGCCGCTGCGCGGGCTCGACGGCCACAAGATCACCCAGCTCGAATTCGCCCGCGCCGGCATCATCACCAAGGAGATGATCTACGTCGCCGAGCGCGAGAATCTCGGCCGCAAGCAGCAGCTCGAACGTGCCGAGGCCGCCCTTGCCGACGGCGAGAGCTTCGGCGCTGCGGTGCCGGCCTTCATCACGCCGGAATTCGTCCGCAGCGAGATCGCGCGGGGACGGGCCATCATCCCCTCCAACATCAACCATGCCGAGCTCGAGCCGATGATCATCGGCCGCAACTTCCTCACCAAGATCAACGCCAATATCGGCAACTCGGCGGTGACCTCGTCGGTCGAGGAAGAGGTCGACAAGATGGTGTGGGCGATCCGCTGGGGCGCCGACACCGTGATGGATCTCTCGACGGGGCGCAACATCCACACCACCCGCGAATGGATCCTGCGCAACTCGCCGGTGCCGATCGGCACGGTGCCGATCTACCAGGCGCTGGAGAAGTGCGACGGCGATCCGGTCAAGCTGACCTGGGAGCTCTACAAGGACACGCTGATCGAGCAGTGCGAGCAGGGCGTCGACTATTTCACGATCCACGCCGGCGTGCGGCTGCCCTACATCCACCTCACCGCCAACCGCGTCACCGGCATCGTGTCGCGCGGCGGCTCGATCATGGCGAAGTGGTGCCTCGCGCATCACAAGGAGAGCTTCCTCTACACCCATTTCGACGAGATCTGCGACCTCATGCGCAAGTATGACGTCTCGTTCTCGCTGGGCGACGGCCTGCGCCCGGGCTCGATCGCCGACGCCAACGACCGCGCGCAATTTGCCGAACTGGAGACGCTCGGCGAATTGACCAAGATCGCGTGGGACAAGGGCTGCCAGGTCATGATCGAGGGCCCCGGCCACGTGCCGATGCACAAGATCAAGATCAACATGGACAAGCAGCTCAAGGAATGCGGCGAGGCGCCGTTCTACACCCTGGGGCCGCTGACCACCGACATCGCGCCGGGCTACGACCACATCACCTCGGGCATTGGCGCGGCGATGATCGGCTGGTTCGGCTGCGCCATGCTGTGCTACGTCACGCCGAAGGAGCATCTCGGCCTGCCCGACCGCAACGACGTCAAGGTCGGCGTCATCACCTACAAGATCGCCGCTCACGCGTCTGACCTCGCCAAGGGCCACCCCGCCGCGCAGCTCCGCGATGATGCGCTCAGCCGTGCCCGCTTCGACTTCCGCTGGCAGGACCAGTTCAACCTCGGCCTCGACCCCGAGACCGCGAAGAACTTCCACGACGAGACCCTGCCCAAGGAAGCCCACAAGGTCGCGCATTTCTGCTCGATGTGCGGCCCGAAATTCTGCTCGATGAAGATCACCCAGGACGTGCGGGATTACGCGGCGACGCTGAACGATCCGACCGGCGTCGGGGCGTCGATCTCAGGCACCATCGAGGACGGCATGGCGCAGATGAGCGCCAAGTTCAAGGAGATGGGCGAGAACCTGTATCTCGATGCGGACAAGGTGAAGGAGAGCAATCGGGTGCTGTGAAGACTGGGAATGAGCGGTCGCCAAAGAGCGGCCGCTCATCTTGGCAAGAATTCGTCCTTGAGTTTGCCCCACTCTTTCAGCAGAACTCCGTACATCTGAATAAAGGTCGCTCGTTCATCACCTTGAAGTGGGACCTCGGAGCCGCGAAAGTATGCGCTGCGCAATAAATCAATAATTCGCATATCTTCGATCGCGAAGTTTGGAAGCGCTTCCCTGACAGCCCAAAAGCCCAATCTGGCCCCTTCGGCAGGGAGTGCGGGCTGCTCACTAAAGTACGGGTAAACGATTCGATGCGCTCCATTCTGGAGCTTGACGGCAACAACACTCTCCACCTTCACAATCGCATTAAGTTCCGCGATCGGAAGGCGAGCGCTCACATTCGCAGGAACGAAGTCAAACTTCTCGTTTCGCCAACGAGCCTTCTCATTCCAGAGCCCTAAGAAACCTGCTGCAAGCAACGGATATCCGTTGGACTCTCCGGGACCAGATCGAGTATCCACGGACGAAGCATCAAATACAAAGCGTCCTGCACTGATCCTTCATTCGAGAGATCGAGAATGGCGCCGCTGCGTCGCCTGGTGTTCAAGTAGCGAACCACTTCGGTAAATGAATTGAGAGCAGACAGCACGGACTCGACCGATATGGCTTGCGCCACGGTTCGAGCTGGAGCAAGTGCGCGACTCCGACTCAGCTTCTCGAACCCCCATGAGCGAAGGAGATCTCTGTCAAACTTCAACGGCTTCGGCTTCTTAGGGATCTCCTTCAGGAGCCGGCGAAGGGACGCGGGCTTCGTCGTATACGCAAACTTCGCTTCACCATCGCTCGAACTTCGGCCAGCAGGCCGTGCCTTTTGCTTCTTCGCCACCAATTCCCTCCCGAGAGCTTACCCAACCAACTTTAGCAAGCCACGCACATACTACTCATGGTGGTGAAAGAACAAAATAGAAACAGAATTGCTATCCCCAGCTAAAGGCCTGCGTCCTCGCTTCTGACACAAGCGCCCATTATGCCCGGCGGTACCGTGGCGAAGGATTAGATCGACGAGAAGTGGCGGATTACGCTACGGTGCGGCGCTACACCGACATGCCTGCATTTGGCGCTCGCGCGTTACCTCGCGAGCCCGCCCCAAACTCAATCTCCTGATACCCCTTCTCCGCCACCCGATTGATGATCCCCAAAAACTTCGGTGTACCACCATTGTACACGAAGTACCGCACCGTCCCCTCCTCGTGCCCGGGGACGTTGGAGTTGTAGCCGGTGAACCACGACTTGGCTTTGCGCATCAGCATGATCTCGTACATTTTGACGACATGCGCGGTCCAGCGCTGTTGTGCTTCGAGCGTGGCGTCTGCGCGGGTGAGGCCGCGGTCCCACATGTATTGCAGGAGGTTGGTGCACCAGTTGACGCCGTTCTCGATGCCGCGCGGAAAGTTTGTCGAGGCGGAGGCGCTTTGCGGGCCGGTCGGCATCAACAGGTTCGGGAAGCCGTGGACCATCATGCCGAGGAAGGTCGACGGTGCATGCTTCCATTTGTCGGCGAGCCTCTCCCCGCCGATGCCGGTGATGTCGATCAGGTCATAGGCGCCGGTGATGGCATCGAAGCCGGTGGCGTAGACGACGATGTCGAATTCGTAGTCGCGCGCCGTGGTGCGCAGGCCAGTCTCGGTGACGCGCACCAGCGGCGTCTCGCTGAGATCGACGAGATGCACATTGTCGCGGTTGTAGGCCTCGAAATAGTTGGTCTCCAGCGGCAGGCGCTGTACGCCAAAACCGTGATCTCTGGGGATCAGCTTTTCGGCGACCTTGGGATCGTTGACGCGGCGGCGGATGCGATCGGCGATATATCCGGACAGCTCCGCATTGGCGGCCTCATCCATGAAGATCTCGCGGAAGTTCGCCAGCCAGATGCCGAAGCCGGGCTCGTCGTAGAGCTTGTCCCAGAGCGCCAGCCGCTCCTCGCGGCTCACCTCGTAGAAGCCGCGCTTGTCAGGGCCGTGCACGAAGCTGCCCGGCGTCAGCGCGCAGGCGGCAAAGATCTCGTCATAGCGCGCGCGGATGTCGGCCATCTCCGCGTCTGAGATCGCGCTGTTGTTGAGCGGCGCGCTCCAGTTCGGCCGGCGCTGAAACACCGTGAGCTCGCCGACCTTGTCGGCGATCTCGCCGATCACCTGAATGCCGGTCGCGCCGGCGCCGATCACCGCGACCTTCTTGCCCGCGAGGTCGACCGGCTCGTGCGGCCAGTAATAGGTGTGGAACGAGCGGCCCTTGAAGTCGGAGATGCCAGGCACGCGCGGCATGGTCGGCGCCGAGAGCAGGCCGATCCCCAGCACCACGAAGCGGCAGGTCAGCGCGCGGCCGTCACTGACCCTGAGCTGCCAGAGGTCGCGCGCCGCGTCGAACTGCATCGCCTCGACCTTGCAGTTGAACTGCATGTGCCTGCGCAGGTCGAACTTGTCGGCGACGTAGTTCAGGTAGCGCAGATTCTCGGGCTGGCCGGAGAAGCGCTCCTTCCAGTGCCACTCGTCGAGCAGCTCGCGCGAGAACGAGAAGCCGTAGGTATAGCTCTCGGAATCGAAGCGGCAGCCCGGATAGCGGTTCCAGTACCAGGTGCCGCCGAGATCGGGCGCGGCTTCGAGCACAATGGCGTCGATGCCGAGATCGGCGAGCCGCTTGATCTGGTAGATGCCGGCGACGCCGGCGCCGACCACGATCACCTCGTAATGGGTTTTCGCCTCTCCCGTCATTGTCAGCTCCAATAGTCTTCTTGATCTGTTGGGCTGGATTACAGACCGTTTTGCCGGATCAGGCAACCGCGCGGCGGCGCGCGCGACTTGCGTTGAGGCGCTGCCTGCACCACATCGATCTCAGCATTTCAACGCGCGGAAATCCGGACCAGCGACATGGACGACAATCTCACCGGCGTCTGGGACGGCAGCTACGTCCAGCCGAGCGGCATGGTCACGTTCCTGGCGACGTTGATCGACGCCGGCGGCGCGCTCGGCGGCAGCGTGACCGAACCCTGCGTCGCGCCGGGCTGCCCGATCAGCACCCACAATGCCTCGCTTGCGGGTCACCGATCAGGCAGCGCGGTGACGTTCGTCAAGCGCTACGAACCATCGGGCTACGGCTATGACACCGTCCACTATGAAGGCGCTGTCAATGCCGACGCGACGGAGATCGACGGCCGCTGGAGCATCCGCGGCACGGCGTTCTCGGGACGGTTCTTGATGGTGCGCTCGACGGGGCCGGCGCAGGCGGTGACGACTGAGGACGAGGTCAAGGAGCCGGTGCGGTAGCGCGCATTGGCACGCCATAATGCGCAAGCCTGGCGGGCGAAGGGATGCTACACGATTTCGGAATATTGGAAATATGCCCCTGAGTTGCCCGACGTGTCAAGATGCCATCGGACGGCGGCAGCCGCCGGCTCCTTTGCATGGGGTTGTTTTCGCTGTTTTGGTCCCGCGCGTCCGTGGCGAGCGGCTCGGCGCTGCTGTGATCCCATTTCCCCGCAAGCGGGAGAGGGAGCGCAGCGCGGTCGCTATTCGACCTGATCGCTTCACACTGCAACGCGTGTATGCTCTCCTCGGTCTCCTGTCAGATGCCCGATCGCAATCCCCACCGCCTCCCCGACCAGCTCCGCGCCAATCTGCGGCTGGTGTTCGTCGGCACCGCGGCCAGCACGCGCTCGGCCGCCGTCGGGCATTACTACGCGCATCCCGGCAACCGCTTCTGGCGCGCGTTGCACGAGGCCGGCATCACGCCGCGGCGTTATCGGCCGGATGAGTTCACCGCCCTGCTCGAACTCGGCATCGGCTTCACCGATCTCTCCAAGACCGGCGCCGGGATGGATCATGAGATCGCGCGGGGCTCGTTCGATGTCGCGGGCTTCAGGATCAAGATCGAGATGGTTCGGCCGAAGACCATCGCTTTCACCAGCAGGAAGGCGGCGAGCCTGTTTTACGACAAGCCGACCAGCGCGCTTGCGCTCGGGCGGCAGCCGCCCGTGAGCGGTTTTCCAGAGGTGTTCGTGCTGCCGTCGCCATCGGGTGCGGCGTCGGGGCACTGGACCTTGCAGCCGTGGCGTGAGCTGGCCGAGTGGATTGCAGAACCGTAGGGCGGGTTAGCGCAGCGTAACCCGCCAGCTTCAATCGCGGATATAAGTCGGTGGGTTACGCCTTCGGCTAACCCACCCTACGCACCGCGCCCGTTACTCCTTCAGCGTGATCGCAAGCCCGCTGAGGTCGACATTGGCCATCAGCCCGATCTGCTTGCCGCTCAGTTCGAGCACCGCGCCGTTCTGGTTGGTCAAGAGGATGCCGCGCACGCCGGCGCCGAGTGCAACGCCCATGCCTGCCGCGGCGTAGACGCCGGCGATATCCTGGGCGCGGCGGATGTTGCGCACTCGCCCCTGCAACGTGGTCTGCGAGCCGCCGAACACGAGGCCGTAGTCCAGCCCGCCGGCGGTCAGCCCGTAGGTCTGGCCGCGGAAGGTCAGGACGCCCTTGCCGGCGGAGCCGCCGAAGATCCAGCCGCCCTTGAAGATGACGAGCGTCACCGCGCCCTCGTCGGCCAGTGCGGCGGACGAGCCGGTGAGCAGCGCCAGCGCGAACAGCACGGCGCGGGCGGCGGATGACAATCTCATGGGGAGTTCTCCGGACGAAGTGAAGCGAATCGCGGCAATCCAATCGGGCGGCAGCACGTCGAAATGCCGGCAAAACACGCGGGATTGCGCTTGTTCCTGTTATTGCGGAGTCTATCATCGCCCATGTAGTCGCGCGACCATTGGCGCATGCGCTGCCACCGCTTTGCGCCATCGCTGAGGAGTTTGCGCAACAGGGACCCGCACCGATGCACGATTTCACCCCAGTTTCCGGCCTTCTCGGCGGCGCGCTGATCGGCCTCGCCGCGGCGCTGCTGATGCTGCTGACCGGGCGAATCGCCGGCGTCACCGGCATCGTCGGCGGCCTGCTCCAGCCCGATACCGCCGACCGCGCCTGGCGCATCGCGTTTATTGCAGGGTTGATCGCGGCGCCCCTGATTGCGGCACTATTCGGCGCGCCGCTGCCGCGGCCGGCGATGAATGCGAGCCTTGTGGTGATCGCGATCGCGGGCCTTCTGGTCGGGTTCGGCACAAGGATGGGCAATGGCTGCACCTCGGGCCACGGCGTCTGCGGCTTCGCGCGGCTGTCCGGCCGCTCGATCGTGGCCACGTTCATCTTCATGACGGCGGCGATCGTCACGGTTGCCATCGTCAGGCACGGGATCGGAGGCTAGCGATGCCCCTTCTCGCAAGCTTCGTGTGCGGCCTGATCTTCGGCGCGGGCCTTCTGATCTCGGGCATGACCGATCCGCAGAAGGTGCTCGGCTTCCTCGACCTGTTCGGCGCATGGGATGCGACGCTTGCCTTCGTGATGGCGGGTGCGGTCGCGGTCGCGGCAACCGGCTTTGCGATCGCGCGGCGGCGCACCGCGCCTGCCTTCTCGGCGCGCTTCCTCTGGCCCGACCGCAACGACATCGACGCGCCGCTGGTTGGTGGCGCCGTGCTGTTCGGCATCGGCTGGGGCCTCGCCGGCATCTGCCCCGGGCCCGCGCTGGTCAATCTTGCCGGGCTTTCGCTGCCGATCGTGGTGTTCGTCGTCGCAATGCTGGCCGGCATGATCGGCCAGAATCTCTTCGGCAGGAATCTCTGGCGCCCGCGCACAATGGCGCCGCGCGGCGTCGAAACCGCTTCCCTTCCCTCTCGCGCAGACGGGTGACCCCAGTGACAGAAAACACAGCAATCAAGCACTTCCCTCCTCCGCCCGGCGTCACGGCGCCACCGCTCTCGTTCGGCGCCCGCGTCGGCGATCTCTTGTTCATCTCGGGCATTCCCGGCTTCGACGCCAACCGCGAGCTGCCCGACGGCTTCGAGGCGCAGTTCGCCAACGTCGTCACCAATTTCCGGCGCGTGCTGACCGAGGCCGGCGCCACGATGCGCGATCTCGTCAAGGTCAACGTGCTGCTGACCCGCGCCAGCGACGTCGCGACGATGAACGTTCTGTATGCCGGCGCGTTCGGCCCTGCACCCTACCCCGCGCGCACCACCTGCGTCGTGGTGGCGCTGCCCAATCCGAAGATGCTGATCGAGATCGAGGGCGTGGCGTCCGTGAAGGGGTGAAGCCGCGACCGTAGGGTGGGTTAGCCGAAGGCGTAACCCACCGATGCTGCGGCAAGGAAGGCGGCGGGTTACGCTTCGCTAACCCGCCCTACGAAGTTGGCACATCGCGAAAGCTCGGACAAAACGCGTCGCGAGAACGCGGGGTTGCGAGTTTTGGAATCCAGGCCGTGCAACACACTCGCCGTCGTCCTGGCGAAAGCCAGGACCCATTACCCCAGATCTCGATTGTTGCGCGACGCTGGGGCCGCGTTCCCGTTCACGATCAACTGCGGTGGTTATGGGTCCCGGCTTTCGCCGGGACGACGATGTGGAGAGAGCTGGGCGCAAATCCACGCTGCATCACGCTTCTTCAGTGAGCCCTCAAAACAACGACCCCTGCCCGTCGTCCTCGCGCACCGGCGCCTTGCGCGCAGCCACCTTCTTCGGGGCCGGCGCGTCCTCCGCGGCGATCTCTTCCGCGCTCATCGGCAGCAGCAATTGCGCATCGTCGTTGGCGACGGCATTCACGCGCATCGTCACTTGGTGCCAGGCGAACTCGCCGACATCGGGTCCCTTCAGCATCGGCATCACGTCGTCGACATCGTTGGGCAGGCAGTCGAGCCAGCGCGCGAATTGCTCGGGCCGGATCGTGACGGGCACGCGGTGATGCAGTTGCGCAAGGTCGGGGCTCGCAGGCGCAGTGACGATCGCGACGGTGTCCTGCTCCTCGCCGTTCGGTCCCATCCAGGTCTCGGCGAGCGCGGCGAAGGCGAGCGGATGGCCGTCGCGGCGATGGATGAAGAACGGCCGCTTGCGGCCGCCGGCATCCTGCCATTCGTAGTAGCCGTCGGCCGGAATCAGCGCGCGGCGCCGCTTGATCGCGTTCTTGAACGCCGGCTTCTCCCGCACCGTCTCGGAGCGGGCGTTGATGAGCAGCGAGAACGTGCGGGGATCCTTGACCCAGGACGGGATCAGGCCCCAGCGCATCAATTGAAAATGCCGGCCGCCATTCTGCAGCAGCACGACCGGGATCGGCTGGGTCGGCGCAACATTATACCGCGGCGGAAAATTCGGCTGCTCGATGTAGCCGAACATCTCTCGCAAGGCCGCTGGCGGCGAGGTAATGACAAAGCGTCCGCACATATCCTGTCCAGGGTGGTATCCGTTTATTCAGCCTTAACTTGGACCGTTAAAGACTGCGACCAATGACCTCAACGGCCGCCATAGCGGGCTCTTCCCCGCGACCGACGTACCCCGACGAGGCGCGGGCGGCGCTGTTGCGCGCCGCCAACATCAATCCCCGCACCGGGCTTGCGACCGACTACCTCAATCACTTCAACGAAGCCATCATGCTGCTGGAGATGGTGCCGGACCTGCCGGAATGCGCCAGCGATTTCCTCGAATGGCAACCCCTGTCCTATGCCGAGCATTTCACCGCGTCCAACTTCAAGGCGCGCGACCTCGCGATCGAGGCCTATGAGACCGCGGACGCCCGAATCCGGGCCGAATTCGACCAGCTCACCGCCAGCATGACCAGTATCCTGACCGAGGTCGGCGCCGCGATGCGGCAGTTGCATCAGGACAAGAGCCGGGTCGCGCTCGCCGAGCAGGCGATCGTCTGGGTCAAGCCGCTGGTGATGCAGACCGCCGGTGTCATCAACGGTGCCGCAGAGGCCGATGTCGACGGCATCATGGCGGGCGCCTGATTTATCGGGCATGATGGTCGTCAAAACTGGTTGTCGTCTTGAGCTCTCCCGAACCTCCGATTCGTCCGCAGCTCGCCGTCTCCGGCGTGATTTTCCGCGACGGCAAGGTGCTGCTGGTCCGCCGTGCCCGCTCGCCGGGCAAGGGCTTCTATTCGCTGCCCGGCGGCCGGGTCGAATTCGGCGAAACGCTGCATACCGCCCTGCACCGGGAGATCGACGAGGAGACCGGCCTGCGGGTCGATATCCTGGGCTTGGCCGGCTGGCGCGAGGTGCTGCCGACCGGTCCCGGCACCGGGCACTATATGATCATGACGTTCGCGGCGCGCTGGGCCTCCCGCGAGCCGGTGCTGAACGACGAGCACGACGATTTCAAATGGCTGGCGCCGGAGGAGATCGGCGACCTCAAGGTCACCGGCGGTCTCCATGAGGTCATTGCGGCCGCCCGGCGGCTGGTTTGAGCCTGTCTGGGGGCGCCTTGGAGCGCTCTGCTGCCTTGCCTCGGGCGCATTGAGGGGGCATACCACGGCGATTCCGGAACCCCTGATGATCAGAGCCTTTCTCGCCGTTGTGATCCTGATGTCGGCCTGCCTCGCGACGCCCGCCCGCGCGCAGGACGCGGCTGCGCCGTTCGACGGCGACCTGCAGCGGCTGGCCGAGATCCTCGGTGCCCTGCACTATCTGCGCGGCATCTGCGGCTCCAACGAGGGCGCCAAATGGCGCAACGAGATGCAGGCGCTGATCGACGCCGAGACCCCCTCCGGCGACCGCCGCGCCCGCATGGTTGCGGGCTTCAACCGCGGCTACAACGGCTTCCAGCAGACCTACCGGACCTGCACCCCAGCGGCCTCCGTGGCGATCCGCCGCTACATCGAGGAAGGCTCGAAGATATCGCGCGACCTGACGGCCCGCTATGCCAACTGACCGCGCGATCTTCTTCGACCTCGACGGCACCCTGACCGACCCGAAGCCCGGCATCACCGGCTCGATCCAGTATGCGCTGGGCAAGCTCGGCCGCCCGGTTCCGTCGCAGGACGAACTGACCTGGTGCATCGGGCCGCCGCTGCGGGCGAGCTTTGTAATGCTGCTCGGCGGTGAGGAGCTCGCTGACCGCGCCGTCGAGCTCTACCGCGAGCGGTTCGGCGATGTCGGGCTGTTCGAGAACAGCGTCTATCCCGATATCGCGGACGTGCTGGCGGAACTGCGGCAAGCGCCGGGGCGCATCTACGTTGCGACCTCGAAGCCGCATGTGTTCGCGACGCGGATCGTCGCGCATTTCGGCCTCAGCGGCTTTTTCGACCACGTGTTCGGCTCCGAGCTTGACGGAACCCGGGTCAACAAGGTCGACCTGCTGGCCTATGCGCTGGCGCAGACCGGGGCCGACCCGGGCAAGGCCCTGATGATCGGCGACCGCAGTCACGACGTTGTCGGAGCGAATCGCAACGGCATCCGCGCCATCGGCGTCACCTATGGTTACGGCACGCCGGAGGAGCTGGTCGGGGCCGGCGCCAGCCATCTGTGCGCCTCGCCGCGCGCAGTGCTGGACCATATCCACAGCTCGTTTGGCTGATCGCGGCGGCGCTATCCGGAATTCCCCTTTAAATGCCGTGGCGGGCGTTAACCTTTTCGAAAGATGTGGGCTAGGCGGTACCCGCATGCGTGATAAATCTCGCGCGTCGCAGTGGTTCGCTCCTCGGACCGCGCGCATTCATTTTGCAGAGTTTCATGCGCCATCCAGCGTCCTTTCCCCATCACCAAGACCCCCGTCCCGATCACGAGCAGAAGCAGGCCGCGCTGGGCTACCTGAACGAGGCCTGGGCGGAGGCGCGTCACGACGGCGTCGATGGCGACTGCCTGGCGCAGGCGAGCCTGTTTGCGGCGCTCGCGGAGCTCGTCGGCACCTATGGCGAGGACGCGGTGGCGAAGTTCGCCGAGGGTCTCGCCGCGCGCGTGCGCAACGGCGAGTTCTCGCTGGCGCTCGCCAGACAGTAACAGACCAAACGCTACGGCTTCAGCGTCTCGAGGAAGCGGACCGGCTCGCCCGTCGACGGCGTCGTGACTTCGCCCTGCCACATCACCCGCTTGCCGCGCACGAAGGTGCCGACCGGCCAGCCCTGCACCCGCACGCCGTCATAGGGCGTCCAGGCCGCGCGCGAGGCGATCCATTTGTTGGTGATGGTCTCGCTGCGCTTCAGATCGACGACGGTGAAGTCGGCATCGTAGCCCGCCGCAATCCGGCCCTTGCAGGCGATATTGAACAGGCGCGCCGGACCCGCGCTGGTGAGATCGACGAACCGAGCCAGCGACAGCTGCCCGGCATTGACGTGATCGAGCATCAACGGCACCAGCGTCTGCACGCCGGTCATGCCTGACGGCGAGGCCGGATAGGCCTTGGCCTTCTCCTCCAGCGTATGCGGCGCGTGGTCGGACCCGAGCACGTCGATGATGCCCTGCTCGATGCCGTACCAGATGCCGGCGCGGTGATCGGCCGAGCGCACCGGCGGGTTCATCTGCGCCAGCGTGCCGAGCCGCTCATAGCACTCCGGCGCGGCCATCGTGAGGTGGTGCGGCGTCGCCTCGCAGGACGCGACGTCCTTGTGGTCGCGCAGATACAAAATCTCTTCCTTGGTCGAGATGTGCAGCACGTGGATGCGCTTGCCGGTCTCGCGCGCGAGATTGACCAGACGCTCTGTCGCCATCAGCGCCGCGGTCTCGTCGCGCCACACCGGATGCGAGCGCGGATCGCCCTCGATCCGCAGCGGCTTGCGCTCGTTCAGACGATACTCGTCCTCGGCGTGGAACGCGGCGCGGCGCCGGATCACCTGGAAGATCCGCCGCAAGCTCTCGTCGTCCTCGACCAGCAGCGCGCCGGTGGATGAGCCGATGAACACCTTGACGCCGGCGCAGCCCGGGGCGCGCTCGAGCTCCGGCAGGTCCTGCACGTTTTCGCGGGTGCCGCCGATGAAGAACGCGAAGTCGCAATGCATGCGATGGTGGCCGCGCTTGATCTTGTCGGTGAACGCCGCTTCCGTGACGGTCAGCGGGTTGGTGTTCGGCATCTCGAACACGGCAGTGACGCCGCCCATCACGGCGCTGCGCGAGCCGGTCTCGAGATCTTCCTTCTGCGTCAGCCCGGGCTCGCGGAAATGCACCTGGGTGTCCATCACGCCGGGCAGGATATGCAGGCCCTTGCAGTCGATCACCTCGCCGGCCGAGGCCTGGCCGAGCGCGCCGATCGCGGCGATGCGGCCATTGGTGACGCCGATATCGCGCACGCCCTCGCCGTCCTGATTGACCACGGTGCCGGATTTTAGAATGGTGTCGAAATGCTGATTCATCGGTCCTCGGCGCCCGCTTTCGGCTGTCGCGCGGGCCTTGTTCGGCGCACTCTAGCGCCTTAGCTTGACAGGGGATATCCGCGAGGACAGCGTTTCCCAAGGAACTTGGAAAAAGAGCCAATTTTGCGAATGAAAGCAGCGTTTCTTCCAGATCGCGGCGTGGTCAAAGTCTCTGGCGAGGACGCCCGCAACTTCCTCAACGGCCTCATCACGACCGATGTCGAGCAGCTGTCCCCGGGACAGGCCCGGTTTGGCGCACTGCTGACGCCGCAGGGCAAGATCATCGTCGACTTCCTGATCACCGAGATACCAGCAGGCCACGGCGGCGGCTTCCTGATCGACGCGCCGCGCGCGCTCGCCAAGGGGCTTGCCGACAAGCTCGGTTTCTACAAGCTGCGCGCCAAGGTCGTGGTCGAGAATCTCTCCGACAGCCTCGGTGTGCTGGCAGCCTGGGACGGTGAGCCGGCGGCGATCCCTGATCTTGCCTTCGCCGACCCGCGCAATGCGGCGCTCGGCTGGCGCATCCTGATCCCGGAAGATCTGAAGCAGAAGCTCGCCGACCTGATCGGCGCCGATCTCGTCGACTCCAGCGCCTATGACGCGCATCGCATCGCGGCCGGCGTGCCGCGCGGCGGGCTCGACTTCATGTATGGCGACGCGTTCCCGCACGAGACCAATATGGACCGCCTCAACGGCGTCGATTTCGACAAGGGCTGCTATGTCGGCCAGGAGGTGGTGTCGCGCATGCAGCATCGCGGCACCGCGCGCACCCGCACGGTGAAGATCATTCTCGACGGCCCCGCCCCGGAGACTGGCGCGACGATCCAGGCTGGCGACAAGCAGGTCGGCACCATCGGCTCAACCGCCGGCGAGAAAGGCCTCGCGCTGGTGCGCATCGACCGCGTCGCCGATGCGCTCGACGCCGGCCTGCCGCTGACCGCGGGCGGGCTCGCGCTTCATCTCGCCGAGCCGGACGCTGTCCGCACCACACCCAAGAAGACCGTCGCATGAGCCGCACCGCGCAACTGCATCCCGATGGCAAGACGCGCTGCCCGTGGCCGGGCGAGGATGCGTTCTACATCGCCTATCACGACAATGAATGGGGCGTGCCGGAATATGACGACCGCGCGCTCTTTGAAAAGCTGATCCTCGACGGCTTCCAGGCCGGCCTGTCCTGGATCACGATCCTGCGCAAGCGCGAGAATTTCCGCAAAGCCTTCGACGATTTCCAGCCCGAGAAGATCGCGCGCTACACCGACAAGAAGGTGCATGCGCTGATGAACGACGCCGGCATCGTCCGCAACCGCGCCAAGATCGAAGGCACGGTGGCAAGCGCCAAGTCGTATCTCGAGATCATGGAGAAGGGCCCCGGCTTCTCGAAATTCCTGTGGGACTTCGTCGACGGCAAGCCGAAGGTCAATCAGTTCAAGACCACCGCGAGCGTGCCGGCCTCGACGCCGGTCTCGATCAAGGTCTCCAAGGAGCTCGGCGCGCGCGGCTTCAAGTTCGTCGGCCCCACCATCGTCTATGCCTTCATGCAGGCGACCGGCATGGTCAACGATCACCTCGTGACCTGCTTCTGCCACGAAGCTTGCAGCGGCAAGCTGCGCACACCGCGGCTCAAGAAGAAATGACTGCGCGTCAATCGACCGAAACCACTCGCGCCTGGCAGCGGATGTTGTCGGGGCGCCGGCTGGACCTGCTCGATCCGTCGCCGCTCGATATCGAGATCGTCGACATCGCGCACGGACTGGCGCGGGTCGCGCGCTGGAATGGCCAGACCAGTGGCGCGCACATCTTCTCGGTGGCGCAGCACACGCTGCTGGTCGAGGCCGTGATGCGCCAGCAGACGCCGCGCGTCGATATCCGCCATCGTCTCGCCGCACTGCTGCATGACGCACCCGAATATGTCATCGGCGACATGATCTCGCCGTTCAAGGCGGTGCTATCAGGCGAATACAAGGCGGTGGAGAAGCGGCTGCTGTCAGCGATCCATATCCGCTTCGGCCTGCCAGCGGTGCTGGCGGATGAGATCACGCAGCAGATCAAGGCCGCCGACCGCGGCGCCGCCTATCTCGAGGCGACGCATCTGGCGGGATTTTCGCAGGCCGAAGCCAGGCGGCTGTTCGGCCGCGATCCGGAATTGCCCGAAACCACCGAGCGCGACTATCTGACGCCATGGACCGCTGCGAGGGCTGAGAAGCAGTTCCTCGAACGCTTCAAGGCATTGCACGCATCGTAGGCGCGGCACCGCGAAGCGTGCAGCCGGTTGCGCCGCAAAACGAAGAGCTGACATCGCGGCCCGCCTTTGCCCACCCGGGAGCAGCGGTTATAGTCGGGCGCACCGATAGCCAAGGACCATCATGCTTCACGTCTGCTCGCTTGCCGCGCTCCCCGACACGGTTCGTGCCACCGGCGCCAGCCATGTGCTGACCGTGATGGCCAACGTCGACCAGGTGCAGCGGCCGCCCTCCGTGCTTCCGGCCAACCATCTGAAAGTGTCGATGGACGACATCATCGAACAGATGGACGGGTTCGTTGCACCGAACGAGACGCATATCGAGCGCGTGCTGGCCTTCGTGCGCGGCTGGGATCGCCGCGCGCCGATGGTGGTGCATTGCTACGCCGGCATCAGCCGTTCGACCGCGAGCGCCTTTGCCACCGTCTGCGCGCTCAATCCGCACCGCGACGAAATGTCCATCGCCCGGCTGATCCGCGAAGCCTCGCCGATCGCGGCGCCCAACCGGCTGATCGTCAGCCTCGCCGACAAGGCGCTGGGCCGCGAGGGCCGGATGCTGCGCGCGCTCGATGCGATGGGCCCCGGCAGCATGAGCGTCGAAGGCCGGCCCTTCCACATCGATCTGGATTAGCGCGGCCTGCCACGCCCCGCCGCTTGAACTTCCAGTCCGTTCAACTGCACTACTAGAGCGGGATGACTTTTCTTCGAATCGTCATCCCGCTCTAGTTCTTTGATTTGAGCATGATCCTTTCGGAAAACCGCACACACTTTTCCGGATCATGCTTTAGGTTGCGACGGGCGGCCGGCTGGCCGATGGTCCGGCGCGTCCCGCCGGAGGCCCGATGTTCGATTCGCCGTTCGATTTCCTGACGCTCGTCATCGCCGTCGTCGCGATCATTTTCACGCGCAAGGCGCTGGGCCAGATTGCGGTGCTGCAGCGCCGGCTGGACGCGATCGAGGCCGCAGGCGTGGCCGCCGCGCGGACGGCCGTGCCGCCGCCGCTGACGCCGCTCGAGGCGTTCGAACAGACCCTGCCGGCGGCGCCTCCCATCGCGCCGCCTCCGCTCCCAGAGGCAGCGGCGAGCGGGCCGGATGCGCATACAGAGGCAGCCGCGGACGCGACAAGCGCCGCCCCGCCGCCGTTGCCAGAACCGCCCGCCCCGCCGCCCCCGGCGCCCGGCTTCGAGGAGACGCTCGGCACGCGCTGGGTGGTGTGGATCGGCGGCCTGACGCTCGCGCTCGGCGGCTTCTTCATGGTGCGCTATTCGATCGAGGCCGGGCTGCTCGGCCCCGGCGTGCGCACGATGCTCGGCGGATTGTTTGCATTGGCGCTGCTCGGCGCCGGTGAGTGGACGCGGCGCAAGGAAAGCATCTCCAGCATCGCGGCACTGCCGGTCGCCAACATTCCGGCGATCCTCACCGCCGCCGGCACCGCAGTGGCGTTCGCCACCGTCTACGCCGCCTACGCGCTGTACGACTTCCTCGCGCCGGCAACCGCCTTCATCCTGCTCGGCATGGTCGCGCTCGGCACGCTCGCGGCCGCGCTGCTGCACGGGCCTGCGCTGGCCGGGCTCGGCATCGTCGGCGCCTTCGTCACTCCGATCCTGGTCTCATCCGACAAGCCGGACTTCTGGTCGCTCTACATTTATCTTGCGATCGTCACCGCAGCGGCGTTCGGCCTCGCGCGGATCCGGCTGTGGCGCTGGCTTGCGGTCACGACGATCGCCTTCGCGCTGTTGTGGACCTTCCCCTGCCTGCAATGCGGGCCGGAGATGATCGCGCCGCACGTCTTCCACGTCATCGCGGGCTTCGTGCTGGCGGCGCTGCTGGTGGTCTGCGGCTTCTTGTTCGGCCCCGACGGCGATGGCGAGGAGATCGAGCCGATCTCGTCCGGCTCGCTCGCGGCCTATCTGTTCGGCGCGATGCTGATCGTGCTCAACAGCGCGCATGCCGACAGCGCGATGATCGGCTTCGCGCTGCTGACGGCCGCGAGCCTCGTCGTGGCCTGGCGCGCCCCCGCCGCTGCCGGCGCGATCGCCGCCGCGTCCGCATTCGTCTTCGTCGTGTTCGGCGAGTGGGCCGTCCGCCGCAACGTCGACATGCTGGTGCTGCCGGGCGGTGCGATCCCGGGCATCGGCCCGTCCGCGACCGACGGCTCGGTCTCGCTGCATCTCGTCACCGCCGCGCTGTTCGCAGCCGCCTTCGGCATCGCCGGCTTCCTCGCGCAATTCCGTTTTGCCACCACGAGGATCACGGTGACCTGGGCCGCGGCAGCTGTGTTCACGCCGGTCGCGCTGCTGGTCGCACTCTATGCACGTATCGCGCATCTCGATCGCTCGATCCCGCTCGCGATCCTCGCCGTGCTGCTCGCAGCCGCCTACGCGGCCGCGACCGAAGCACTGAGCCGGCGCGGCGATCGGCCGGAGCTGTCGCCCTCGATCGCGCTGTCGGCCACCGGCGCCCTCGCCTCGCTGGCACTGGCGCTGACCTTCGCGCTCGACAAGGGCTGGCTCACCATCGCGCTGGCGCTGGTGTCGATGGGCACGGCGTGGCTGTCGGTGCAGCGGCCGATTCCGTTCCTGCGCTGGCTCGCCGCGATCCTGGCCGGCATCGTGGTGCTGCGCATCGGCTACGAGCCGCGGATCGCGGGCGATGCCGTCGGCACCACGCCGATCTTCAACTGGCTGCTGTGGGGCTATGGCGTCCCGGCGCTGTCCTTCTGGGCCGGAAGCCGTTTCCTGCGCCGCACTGGCGACGACGTCCCGCTGCGCATGGTCGAATCCGCCGCGATCCTGTTCACGGTGCTGCTCGCCTTCATGGAGATCCGTCATGCGGTCAATAGCGGCGACGTCTATCGCGACAGCGCCGGACTGACCGAGGTCGCGTTGCAGGTCGGCGTGACGCTCGCGATGGCGATCGGGCTGGAGCGGCTGCGGCTGCGCAGCGGCAGCATCGTCCACAATGTCGGCGCGGTGCTGCTGACCGCGTTCGCCGGTCTTGCCAGCCTGTTCGGGCTGCTGGGGCTGGAGAACCCGATGCTGTGGTGGCAGGATGTCGGCGGCAGCTTCATCAATCTGCTGCTGCTCGGCTATGCATTGCCGGCCGCGCTGGCGCTGCTGCTGTCCTACGCGGTGGCTGGGCATCGTCCCGCAAGCTACGCCAACACGATCGCCGCCGGCGCGCTGGTGCTTGCGCTCGCTTACGTCACGTTCGAAATCCGCAGGCTCTATCATGGACCGGTGCTGACGCGCGGTGAGACCACGGGTGCGGAGCAATACACCTATTCGATCGCCTGGCTGATGTTCGGCGTCGTGCTGCTCGGCATCGGCATCGTCGTCAACTCGCAGCGTGCGCGGCTCGCCTCCGCTGCCGTGATCGGGCTGACGATCCTGAAAGCGTTCCTGGTCGACATGTCGACGCTCACGGGAGTTTACCGCGCGCTGTCGTTCATGTGCCTTGGCATCGTGCTGGTCGCGATCGGCTGGCTGTATCAGCGGATCCTGTTCCGCAGGCGGGCCGCACCGCCGGTCCCGCAGGCTGAGGCTTGAAGTTTGTTGTCCTGAACGGCGAAAAGCCTCAGTCGACGGATTCGGCGACCAGCCGAATCCTGAACACGGGCTTGCGGCTCTCGTCGAGCAGCTCCATGTGCCATTCGCTGTCTTGCTTCATGTTGCGCGAAATGCTGCCAAGGAAATTACCGCAGACCTTGGTCATCTCGGCCCAGGCCACGTCACGGCTCTCGAACTCCGTCGCGTGGTCGGACGCACCAGCGTAATCGCCATCACTGATACGGAAAAAATATTGCGCCATATGACTACTCAAATCGGTGCCCTCGTCATCCCGCCTGTCGGCGAACGCTAAGGTATTGAGTAGCTATCAACGCACGGCGACCGCCATCCGTATGACTACGGCTTGGCGTTATTCCCGCTAGCGCGCAGATGCGACGTTAGTCGGTGGAACGGCGCAATTCCGGCGCGCTCTCGACCTTGGTGGGCTCGGCCTTGACCGGCTCGAGCTTCGCGCTTCCGACCTGCGGTGTCTCGACGCGCGACACTTCGGTCGGCGAGGCATCCGCTGATCGGGTGCGCGGGTGCAGCGAGCGCGGACGCGCCACCGCGCGTGCCATCAGCATTTGCTGGCCGCCCTGGTGATGGAAATCGCAGTAGGCGAAGCCCATGCCGGAGACCGAGCCGCGGAACGTGCGGTCGTCCTGCTTGTCGAGATTGAAGCAAGGTTCGAACGGAATGCCCTTCAGCGACGCGCACACGCTCTGACCGCGGATTTGCAGCGTATTGCCGGGCAGGCGCACGTGGCGGATAGGTCCGGAGCCGGAGAACTGGATCGAGCCTGTGGCGCCCAGATCATCGAGGATACGGCCGGCGCCGCGGGTGCCGTCGAAACAGGTGAAGGCGAACACCTTGCCGGCGACGAATTTGCGGGCCTCATCGGCGTTCATCGCGCCCGCGAATGCCGGCACGACCATCGCTCCGGCCGTGACGGCCCCCAACACCAAACGCGCAAGCATGAGCTACTCCACTTACGAGCGCGGGCACCCGCTCCTTGTTGAGCATGATCCCCGCGACCGACGCTTCTCGACGTCTGCGCGAGGAAACCCGGCCCCCCGGGATCATGCCGCAAGTCTCTTTACCCGCTGCTTACCATACCAACCGTGGCAACATTGGAGCAGCTTGGTTGGTAAAGTCTGAACGTCCTCAGACTATTTTTACCACGATGCGGCCGCGGACCTGGCCGCCGAGAATTTTCGCACCATACCCCATGACCTCGTCCAAGGCGATTTCATGAGTGATTTCAGTGAGTTTTGCCTTATCCAGATCGCTGGCAAGGCGGCGCCAAGCAGTCCTGCGGAGCTCGATCGGGCACATCACGGAATCGATGCCGAGAAGGCACACACCCCGCAAAATGAAGGGCGCGACTGACGACGGCAGGTCCATGCCGGCCGCCAGGCCGCAGGCCGCGATGGCACCGCCATACCTGGTCATCGAAAGCAGATTGGCGAGCGTGGTCGACCCGACGCTGTCGACGCCGCCGGCCCAGCGCTCCTTGGCAAGCGCCTTGGGGGCACCCGACAGCTCGGCGCGGTCGATCACCTCGGTGGCACCGAGACCTTTGAGATAGTCGGCTTCCGACATCCGCCCGGTCGAGGCGATGACGTGGTAGCCGAGCTTCGAGAGCACGGCGATCGCGACCGAGCCGACGCCGCCGGCGGCGCCCGTCACCACCACCGGGCCGCTCTTCGGCGTCAGACCATGCTTCTCCAGCGCCAGCACCGAGAGCATCGCGGTATAGCCGGCGGTGCCCACCGCCATCGCGTCACGGGCCGAAATGCCGTCCGGCAGCCGCACCAGCCAGTCGCCCTTGACGCGGGCCTTTTCCGCATAGGCGCCGAGATGGGTCTCGCCCATGCCCCAGCCGTTGCAGACGACCTTGTCGCCCGCCTTCCAGTCAGGATGGCTGGATTGTTCGACGGTACCGGCGAAATCGATGCCGGCGATCATCGGGAAACGGCGCACCACCGGCGCCTTGCCGGTCAGCGCCAGGCCGTCCTTGTAGTTCAGCGTCGACCATTCGACGCGGACGGTGACATCGCCGTCCATCAATTCCGCGTCGTCGAATTGGGTCAGTGCGGCGGTGGTACCCTTGTCCGCCTTGTCGATCCTGATTGCCTTGAACGTTGCCACGATGAGCACTCCCCGTAATTCTGGTTTCGGGGAGTGTTTAACCCATCAGGCAGGCTGCGCAACCGGGCGCACGACCGGCTTTTCGACGATCGGCAGGTTGATCAGCGCCGACAGCACGCCGAACAGCACCGACAGCCACCAGATCGGCGTGTAGGAACCATATTGCTCGAACACGACACCGCCGAGCCAGACCCCGAGGAAGCCGCCCACCTGATGGCTGACGAAGGCGAAGCCATAGAGGGTGGAGAACCAGCGGGTGCCGAACATCAGTGCGACCAGCGCCGAGGTCGGCGGCACGCTCGACAGCCACAGCAGCCCCGAGACCGCGCCGAATGCAATCGCAGAGAACGGCGTCACCGGGAACGAGATGAAGGCGACGGTCGCCAGCGCGCGCGAAAAGTAGATCACCGAGAGGAGGTAGCGCTTCGGAAAGAAGTTCTGCAGCCAGCCGACGCTGAGAGAGCCGACGATGTTGAACAGGCCGATCGCCGCAACCACCCAGCCGCCGGTGGTCGCCGGAATGCCGCGGTCGGCCAGATAGGCCGGCAGATGGATGGTGATGAAGGCAAGCTGGAAGCCGCAGGTGAAGAAACCGAGCACCAGCAGCACATAGGAGCGATGGCCGAAAGCTTCGGCGAGCGCGGTCTTGAACGACTGCTGGTCGGCGGCCGGCTCGTTGGCGGTCGCGGCGGGTGGCGTCGCAAGCGCGAGCGAGAGCGGAACGATCAACAGCATCAGCGCGCTGAACACGACGAGCGCGGTCTGCCAGCCGAAATTGTCGATCATCGCAACGCCGAACGGCGCGAACAGGAACTGGCCGAACGAGCCGGCGGCGGTGCCGGCACCGAGCGCGATGCCGCGCTTCTCGGGCGGCAACAGCTTGCTGAACGCCGCCAGCACCAGATTGAACGATGAGCCCGACAGGCCGAAACCGATCAGCACGCCGGCGCTGATGTCGAGCGACAATGAGGTGGTCGAGTAACGCATCAGCAGCAGGCCGGCGGCGTACAGCAACGCGCCGACGATCATGACGCGCAGCAGGCCGAAACGGTCGGCAATGGCGCCTGCGATCGGCTGGCCGAGCCCCCACAACAGGTTCTGCAGCGCGATGGCAAGGCCGAACACGTCGCGGCCCCAGGCGAATTCGCGGCCCATCGGCTGCACGAAAAAGCCGAGGCTGGAGCGCGGGCCGAAACTCAGCAGCGCGATCGCACAGCCGCAGACGATGATGACGAGCGGCGTGCGCCAGGTGCCGGACGTCGGTCGAAGATCCCCGGTGGTAACGGCCATCTTGTCTTCCCCCGCAACTGCTGCGGGGGAACCGCCCCGCGAAACATGACGCGGAGTTAATGCATCTGCATGAAAACCCCAAGAGGTGGCGGAGAAAAATATTCGCTCGCAAGGCAGCTCTGCAGAATCCGAGAGGATGACGAGCGTCATTCCGGGGCATGGCCCTGCGGACCTCCTTCCCCCTGAAAGGGGGAAGGTCGGGATGGGGGGCAGCCACACGCACCGCTACGCGTGGAGAGACCAGATCCCCACCCGCGTTGCTCTGACGAGCAAAGCGACCTCCCCTTTTCAAGGGGAGGTTAGGTTGGCGCCTATCGCTTGGCGCTGGCCTGCTCGGCCGAGCTCTGGGCGGCTTCGGCGAGTTGCGCCGAGATCTTGGCGGTCTCGGCCGGATTGCCCCAGCTCGGCGCGTCGCTGCCGTCGCCCCAGGCGCGCGGGCGATAGAAGGTGTGGACGCCGAACTTGTACGTCTTCTTCATTTCACTGACCCAGGACGGCCGCACCCAATAGGCGTGGTAGTGGGTCGAGCGATCGACTTCCGGCAGCCACAATTTGCCGTCGAGGATCGCCTTCGAGATCTTCTTGGCGCGGTCCCACATGTCGGGCTCGCGGACCACGTCTGGGATGTTGTCGCAGGCGAAGGTGAACTGACAGGCGTAGTGGCGGTTCTTGTTCTGGTAGACCACGCCGCACACCGTCTCCGGATATTTGCCGGAGAAAGCGCGGTTCAGCACCACCTGCGCGACCGCGATTTGCCCCCGCACCGCTTCGCCGCGCGCTTCGAAATAGACCGCCTCGGCGAGGCACTTCTCCGACCTGGCGCGCGATTTCTCGTCGAACAGGCCGAGCCGTTCCGCCGGCGTCTTGGTGTGCTGGTCGTCGGCGTTGACCTCACCTTTCGGCGCGATGCTCTCGCCCATCTCACCGGCCTTGACCGGGCCGTCGGCATCGACCGGCAGTGACGCCATTACCTTCAGGTCGGGATCGGGCTGCGCTGCCGGCGCAACCACGACCGGCGCCTCGCCGGGCTGCCAGCGCTCGAGATTCTCGGGCGTGCCGAGCGACGAGCCGAAGAACAGGCTGGCGGTCTTGAATGCAAACGGGTCGCGCGCATGCGTTGCGTCGGCAGGCGGCGCAGCGGCAGGCTTTGCGGGCACAGGTTTCAGATCATCGAGCGGGCTGGCCTCGAGCGACATCGACACGTCGTATTGCTGCGGCGACGGCTTCACATATTGCGGCAGTGGCGGCGCACGCAGCGCCTCCTGCAATTCGGGATCGAGCGGCGCGTTGTCGGCCGGCGCGGTCGCGGTCTTCATGCCCTTGACCGACGAATTCGATGTCGCGGGATCCTCGTTCGCCGGAGCCGTGTTCACGGGCTGTGCAGGATCGACCTGGTCAGGCCGTCCGACGACGAGACGATCGCCCTTCAGGGTGCGATCGACCTTGGGAAAGTCGGATGCCTGGTAGCGCGGCGGCGGTGCCGCGATCGGATTGCGCGTCACCGCGCCGGTGATGTCGGCGCTCGGACTGTCCAGCCGTGCGAGCAGGATTTGCGGATCCTGTGGCGCCGATGTTCCGATCGGACGACCGAAGCTGTAGGTCGCGACCTGGATGGAGCCGACCGCGGAGGCGAAGACACGCTTCTGCCAGCGCTCGGCGACGCCGGGCTGCCGGGCCAAAAGCGACGCAATATCCTGATATCCGAGCTCGGTCGGCATCAGTGCGAAGATGCCAAGACCGAGACCGAAGAGCGCAAGACGTGCGCCCTTCGGCTGGTTACGCGACACAAACATCGTACGCTCACGCAACGCTTACTGAGTGCAATCGAACGCGGTACATCCGCGCAATTCGACCTTTCTCGTTGCTAACTTGTTTAGGTTGCCGCGGAGTTAATCGGCGTTGCACGCGCGCTACACTCAAGCGATCGCACGTGCGACGCGCGCTGCATCACGCGTCTTGGTAAATGCGCGGCGCATGAAAGTCGTAAACATCGGGTCAACGAGGATGGTGAACAAAGTGTTGCAGACGGTGACCGCCAATGCACCGTCATTGCGAGCGAAGCGAAGCAATCCATCGCACCGCACATGCGGGTCGATGGATTGCTTCGTCGCTATCGCTCCTCGCAATGACGGTGCTTGCCAGGTGCAGCGACAAACAAAATGGCCGGGACTTGGTCCCGGCCATTGCACTCTCTGAGCCGACTGATCGCTCACGCCTGGCTGGCGATCTCCTTGCCGAGCGCGGCCTGCGCCGCTGCGAGGCGCGCGATCGGCACGCGATAGGGCGAGCAGGAGACGTAATCGAGCCCGACCTCGTGGCAGAACGCGACCGACGCGGGATCGCCGCCATGCTCGCCGCAAATGCCGACCTTGAGGTTCGGCCGTGTCTTGCGGCCCCGCGTCACGCCGATCCTGACCAGCTCGCCGACGCCATCGCGATCGACCGAGATGAACGGATCGATCTCGAGAATGCCCTTGGCGACGTAGGTGCCGAGGAAGCTCGCGGCGTCGTCGCGGCTGATGCCGTAGGTCGTCTGCGTCAGGTCGTTGGTGCCGAAGGAGAAGAACTCCGCGGTATGTGCGATCTCGCCCGCCATCAGGCAGGCGCGCGGCAGCTCGATCATGGTGCCGACCTGGTAGGTCAGCTTGACGCCGGTTTCCTTCATCACCGCGTTGGCGGTCGCATCGATCCGCGCCTTGACCAGATCGAACTCGGCCTTGGTCGCGATCAGCGGCACCATCACCTCGAGTCCAACAGGCTTGCCGGTGCGCTTGCCGGCTTCGACGGCCGCCTCGAAGATCGCGCGCGCCTGCATCTCGGCGATCTCGGGATAGGCGATCGCGAGACGGCAGCCGCGGAAGCCGAGCATCGGGTTGAACTCGGACAGTTCGCGGGCGCGGTCGGCGAGCTTGCGCGGATCGGTGTTCATGGCGCGCGCCACTTCCTCGATCTCGGCCTGGGTGTGCGGCAGGAACTCGTGCAGCGGCGGATCGAGCAGGCGGATCGTGACGGGCAGGCCCTTCATGATCTCGAACAGTTCGACGAAGTCGGCGCGCTGCATCGGCAGCAGCTTCGACAGCGCGGCGCGGCGCGACTGCTCGTCCTCGGAGAGGATCATCTCGCGCACGGTGCGGATGCGGGTCTCCTCGAAGAACATGTGCTCGGTGCGGCAGAGGCCGATGCCTTCGGCGCCGAACTTCACCGCGGTGCGCGCATCGTCGGGGGTGTCGCCGTTGACGCGGACGCCGAGCTTGCGGACCTCGTCGGCCCAGCCCATCAGCGTGCCGAACTCGCCGGACAGCTCCGGCTCGATCATCGGCATGCGGCCGGCCAGCACCTGCCCGACCGAGCCATCGATGGTGATGACGTCGCCGGTCTTGAAGGTGCGCGAGCCGATGCTCATGGTGCCGCGGCCGTAGTCGACACGAATGGTGCCGCAGCCGGAGACGCAGGGCTTGCCCATGCCGCGCGCGACCACCGCAGCATGCGACGTCATGCCACCGCGGGTGGTCAGGATGCCTTCCGCGGCGTGCATGCCGTGGATGTCTTCCGGGCTGGTCTCGATGCGGACCAAAATCACCTTACGTCCGTCGGCCTGCAGCTTGGCCGCTTCATCCGACGAGAACACGATCTCGCCGGAGGCAGCGCCAGGCGACGCCGGCAGGCCGGTCGCGATCACGTCGCGCTTGGCGGCGGGATCGATGGTCGGGTGCAGCAGCTGGTCCAGCGAGGCCGGATCGATCCGCGTCACCGCGTCCTTGCGCGAGATCAGGCCTTCATTGGCAAGCTCGACCGCGATGCGCAGCGCCGCCTTCGCGGTGCGCTTGCCGCCGCGGGTCTGCAGCATCCACAACTTACCCTGCTCGACCGTGAACTCCATGTCCTGCATGTCGCGGTAGTGCTTCTCGAGCAGCGTGTAGATCCGCGTCAGCTCCTTGAACGCGGCCGGCATCGCGGCTTCCATCGACAGCTTGTCGGAGCCGGATTCCTGGCGCGCCTCCTCGGTGATGTCCTGCGGCGTGCGGATGCCGGCGACGACGTCCTCGCCCTGCGCGTTGATCAGGAACTCGCCGTACAGCTTGCTCTCGCCGGTCGAGGGGTTGCGCGTGAACGCGACACCGGTCGCCGAGGTCTCGCCCATGTTGCCGAACACCATCGCCTGCACGTTGACCGCGGTGCCCCAGGATTCCGGGATGTCGTGCAGCTTGCGGTAAGTCACCGCGCGCGCGTTCATCCAGGAAGAGAACACGGCACCGATCGCGCCCCACAGCTGGTCGTGCGGATCCTGCGGGAAGTCGTGGCCGGTCTCCTTGGCGACCGCCTCCTTGTACTTGCCGACCAGCTCGACCCAGTCGTCGCCGGTGAGGTCGGTGTCGAGCGAATAGCCCTGGCCGTCCTTGAAGGTGTCGAGGATGTCCTCGAAGTGATGATGCTCGAAGCCGAGCACCACGTCCGAATACATCGTGATGAAGCGTCGATAGCTGTCATAGGCGAAGCGGCGGTCGCCGGAGAGTTCGGCAAGCGCTTCGACCGTGCGGTCGTTGAGGCCGAGATTGAGCACGGTGTCCATCATGCCCGGCATCGAGGCGCGCGCACCCGAGCGGACCGAGACCAGCAGCGGGTTCTTGGCGTCGCCGAAGGTCTTGCCGGTCAGCTTGCCGACATAGTCGAGCGCCTTCTCAACCTGTGCCTTCAATTCCCTCGGATACGTCTTGTCGTGGTCGTAGAAGTAGGTGCAGACCGAGGTCGGAATGGTGAAGCCGGGAGGCACCGGCAGGCCGAGATTGGCCATTTCCGCGAGATTGGCGCCCTTGCCGCCGAGCAGATCGCGCAAGGTCGCTTGGCCCTCGGCCTTGCCGTCACCGAACGTATAGACCCACTTGCCGGCCTTGATCGCTGGCGGGGCCGCTTTTTTCGCAGCGGTGACGGCCTTCGCCGGCGCCTTGCTGGCGGGCTTTGCAGCCGGCTTCGCGGTCGATTTGGCGGCGGGCTTCGGCGCCGGCTTCGGGGCGCTCTTCTTCAGCGCCTTGCGCGCCGGCGCGGCCTTCCGGGCCGGTGCCGAGGACTTTGATTTCGCTGCGGTTTTCTCGGCAGTTTTCTTGGACTTCGCGACGGCTTTGGCCATGTCAGACAACAATCCGAAAAGAGGGGTCGAAGATGCGCGCCTTACACCATTTTGGGGGGTTCCGCGCAAGCCGCGAAACCCCGCTTTCCCGCTAGAGGTGCAGCCAGCGCAGCAGGCCCATCCCCACGAGCCCGACGAAGATCAGGTAGATCGCGACGATGTAGTTGAGCAGCCGCGGCATGATCAGGATCAGGATGCCTGCAATCAGGGCGACAATGTGCGGCAAATGCCCAGCGGTGATGACCATTGAAGAGTTTCTCCGGCGGTTTTTTGGAGGAGCGAATCGAGCGGCAGTTTATCCGCTGCGGGGGTTTCCACATCAAGACGTCCGTCACCGCCTGAGAGTTCCCGCAACTCACGAAAATTGCTCCAAAATGCCGCGTATGTGGCGGCGGTTTTTCCGGAACATCAGCACACCGGATGCATTGGCTCGCCGTGCGCATCGGCGAAGGCCGGCGCGCGCGTCAGACGAATGGAGCGAGCCATGCGAAACAGAATACTTGCCGTTGCAGCGGTTGCTGCTGCGATCACGGTGCCGGCTGTTGCCGCACAGGCCCAGACCGTCGGCATTGTCCGCGGTGGCCCGCCGGTTGCAGTCGAGGATGACGAGGGCATTGCGATCGAGCAGCGCCCTGCATTCCGCGAATACATCGTGCGCGAGCGCGTGCCGAACTACACCGTTCCGGATCGTGTCGTGGTCGGCACCGTGTTGCCGGACGCCGGCGTGACCTACTATGACGTGCCGCAACGGTTCGGCGCGACGCCCTATCGGTACACCGTCGTGAATGGCGAGACCGTGCTGGTCGAGCCGCGTTCGCGACGGATCGTTCAGGTGGTCGACTAGCTCGACGTCAGCACGATCGCCTGAACGAACAGTCCGGGCGCCGCGCAAGCGGATGTGCGCGCAGATCGACCGGACCAGAAAGCCCCGCCCGGCCTCCCCTCCGGGCGGGGCTCTTCTGTTCAAAAGCATGATGAGATTGGGTTGACCTGGAGCGGCGTCGACAGTTCACCTCTCCCTTTGGGAGAGGTCGATTTGCGCAGCAAATCGGGTGAGGGGTTACGGTCTGTCGAGAGAAGCAAGAGCCCTCACCCGGATTGCACCGGTCGATGCTTCGCATCGCCGAGAGCAATCCGACCTCTCCCCGACGGGGAGAGGTGAACCGAAAGCGCGGCAAGCCGATTCAACCAAAACTCTTCCCGCTTCAGTCGCACCGAATTACGATTTCAGGATCGAGAGCAGCGTCGAGGTCGACTTGTAGCTCTTGATCGCAGCGTCCTGGAAATCCTGCGTCCAGTTGGCCGCCTGGCGTTCCTCCGCGCTCATCGAGGAATATTGCTTGAGGATGCCGAGGCTGAACTGGCGCGGATCGCCGGCGGACTGGCTCTGCTTCAGCGCATCGAGCACGGCAAGACGGGTCCGCGTGTTGAGTTCCTGCTTGGCCGCGAAGATCTCCTCGCCCGAAAACTTCTTGTCCTGGTTCAGCGAGATCGCCGACAGCGAGCGGTTGTCGAGCGAGGACAGGTCGGCGAGCTGCCCGGTCTTGCGGTGGGAATCGTAAACCAGTTCCTTGCCGCTCTTCGCCGCCTCGCTCTTCTGCCGATCGAGGAAGGCGCGCGCATCGCTCGCCACGCTGCCGAAATCGCGCGGCTTACCCGTCGCGGGAGACGTGGTTCCCGCCAGCGCGGCCGCGATCGGGTCGCCTGAAATTCCCGCGGGCGCCTTGTTCGGATCCTGCTGCGTCGCCTGGTAGCCTTTCAGCACCGCGGCGCGCTGGCTGGCCCAGGTCGCGGTCGCCTTCTCTTCGTCGCTGGCGCCGTCGAGATAATCGAGCGCCGACTTGTAGCTGACGCTGTAGTCGCCGGTCAGGCGGGTGGTCGCAAGCGACGGCGCCAAGGCCTTATCGAAGCGCTGCTTCAGTTCGGTGGCGGCGACCGCCTGCTCGTCCGGCGTGAACTTGCCGCCATTGTTGGTCGAGATCGCAAACAACGAGCGGCGATCCAGTGTCGAGAGATCGATGGTGGTCTTGCCGTCGACGATCGGCTTCTTCACCCCGGCGACCGTGTAGAGCCGGTCGAGCGTGACGCGCGCGTCGTTGGTGACGGTCGCAAAATCCGGCAGCGGCGCCTTGGCGAGCTGCGCCCGGGCGGCGTCCGACAGCGTGAGGTTGGTTGCAGCGCTCGATGCCGAGGACGCCGACAGGTCGCCGGCGCTGCCGTCGCCTGACAAGGTCGCCGCCAGCGAGGGCGTCGCTGCGGCCCGCGCATAGGCCGAACCGTATTGGGCGTAGGGATTGGGCGTGGTGCCGATCGAGGTCATCGGGCAGGTCCCTGCATTGGCGCGAGGGGCGATTTCTTAAGAAATCGTTGACTCGCCAGGACCTTCGCAGGGCATGGTTAACAAACAGCAAATTGTGTCTAAATATTTCCAAGAATGGGATCAGCTGCGCTTCCGCGCCACGATGCGGTGAATGACCTTGCCGGATGAGGCGCTGACGACTTCCGCATCGAGCAGCAGTTCGGCCGCCGCCAGTTCGGTCCGCACCAGCGCGGTATCAAACGCTGCATAGAGCCGACCATGCGCATCGCGCGCATCGTCGCCGGCGGTCACGCGCCAGCTCAGATAGAAGATACCGCCGGGCTTCACGAGTTCGAACATGCGGCGCACCGACGGCGCGATCAGCGCGGGATCGAGATGCATGATCACGGTCTCGCACAGCACATTGTCGAAGCTGTTGGCGGCGATGCCGGATAGCTCGGGCAGTTCGGCGCGGGTGAAGCGCAGCGTCGGGTAGCGGGCACGAGCTTCCGTGAGCAGACCCTCGGAGGCGTCAAAGCCTTCGGCCGGGAAGCCATTGGCATTCAGCCACGCCACCTCGCGGCCGCTGCCGCAGCCGATATCGGCTGTTACGCCGCCCTTGATGAAGAAACGCGTGACGATGTCCTGCAGATCGACCGGGGCCGGCTGCTCGTGCCAGTCCTGCGCAAACGCCGCCGCATCCTTGTCGTAAGCGGCGAGCGTCGCGCGGTCCATCGGTCAGCCCTCGATCCGGGAGAAATCCGCCACCGCACGCGTCGCGGCGCGGATCTCGTTGAGCAGCTTCAGGCGGTTCTCGCGCACATCAGGGTCATCGTCGTTGACCTTGACCTTGTCGAAGAACGCGTCGACCGCCGGACGCAACTTGGCCATCGCGCTCATCGCGGCGGCGAAGTCTTCCCTGGCGACGGCGGCGGAGGCCTCGGCCTTCACCTGGTCGATCGCCTTGGCCAGCGTCTTCTCTTCGTCGAGCTTGTACAGCGCGGCATCGGGAGCGCCGTCGAAAGTGCGCTTGTCCCGCTTTTCCTCGATCGCGAGGATGTTGCTCGCGCGTTTTGTCCCGGCGAGCAGGTTCTTGCCGTCGTCGCTGTCGAGGAATTTGCCCAGCGCCTCGACGCGGCGGACGACGAGCAGGAGATCGTCCTGGCCGCCAAGCGAGAACACGGCATCGACGAGATCGTGACGCGCGCCCTGATCGCGGAGCTGGACCTTCAGGCGGTCGGCGAAGAAGGCGAGCAGATCGTTCGGCAGTGTTTCCGCATCAGTCTTGACCGAGAGCCCAAGCAACGCGGATTTGGCCGCCTTCAGGATCGGCAGGCGCAACGTGTTCTCGACGATCAACCTGATCGCGCCCAGCGCTGCGCGGCGCAGCGCGTAGGGATCCTTCGATCCGGTCGGCTTCTCATCGATCGCCCAGAACCCCGCCAGCGTGTCCAGCTTGTCCGCCAGCGCCACCGCGACGCTGACCGGATCGGTCGGCACCCGATCCGTCGGTCCCTGCGGCTTCCAATGTTCCTCGCTCGCGGCGGCGACGGATGCATCCTCGCCCTGCGCCAGCGCGTAATACTTGCCCATCAGGCCCTGCAACTCGGGAAACTCGCCGACGACTTCAGTCAGCAAATCCGCTTTCGCCAGGCGCGCGGCGCGCCTGGTCTTCTCGACATCGGCGCCGACCAGCGGCGCGATCTCGGCGGCGAGCCGCTCGATCCGTTTGATGCGCTCCGCCTGTGTCCCGAGTTTCTCGTGGAACACGATCTGCTCGAACTTCGGCAGCCGGTCTTCCAGCTTGGTCTTCAGGTCGGTCTCGTAGAAGAACTTCGCGTCCGACAGCCGCGGCCGGATCACGCGCTCATTGCCGGCGGCGATGGTCTTGCCGCCGTCGGGCGCCTCGATGTTGGCGGTCAGCACGAACTTGTTGGTCAATTTCCCGGTCTTGGGATCCCTGACCACGAAGCACTTCTGGTTGTTGCGGATGGTGGCGCGGATCACTTCGTCCGGGATCGACAAAAATTCCTTCTCGAACGATCCCATCATCACGACCGGCCATTCGACGAGGCCGGAGACCTCGTCGAGCAGCACCTGGTCCTCGACCAATTCGAGGCCCTGCGCGAACGCCAGTTCCTTGGCGTCCTCGAGGATGATGTCCTTGCGGGCCTGCGGATCGAGGATGACTTTGGCGGCCTTCAGCTTGGCCTCGTAATCCTCGAAGCGGCGCACGCTGATCGCGCCCGGCGCCATGAAGCGGTGGCCATAGGTGGTCTGTCCGGCGTCGATGCCGTCGACCGCGAACTTGACGATATCGGGCTCCTCGGTCTCCAGACCGAAGGTCGCGGTGATGGCGTGCAGCGGCCGCACCCAGGTCAGCGAACCCGATTTGGCCGAGCGCGCGCCCCAGCGCATCGATTTCGGCCAGGGGAAGGTGCGGATGATGACCGGCAGGATTTCGGCGATCACGTCGATCGCAGCGCTGCCCGGCTTTTCGATCAGCGCGATGTAGAAGTCGCCCTTCGCATCTTTCTGGATCTTTGCTTCATCCAGCGACTTGAGACCGGTCGCTTTCAGAAAACCCTGCACCGCCGCGTCAGGGGCGCCGATCTTCGGGCCGCGGCGTTCGGTCTTCAGGTCGGGCTGGCGCGCCGGAATGCCGTGCACGGTGAGTGCCAAGCGGCGCGGGGTCGCGAACGCCTTGGCGCCTTCATAGACGAGGCCCTCGGCGACCAGTCTGTCGGTCACCATGCGGCGCAGATCGTCCGCCGCCTTGGCCTGCATGCGCGCGGGGATTTCTTCGGAGAACAGTTCGAGGAGGAGATCCGGCATCAGACCGCCCTGCCCGTTTCGGTGTGGATCCATGCCTCGCCGCAGGCCTTCGCCAGATCGCGCACGCGCGCGATATAGCTTTGCCGCTCCGTCACCGAGATGACGCCGCGGGCGTCGAGCAGGTTGAACACGTGGCTCGCCTTGATGCACTGGTCGTAGGCCGGCAAGGCCATCAGATGTTCCTTCGAATTGCTTCCCTCGCGCCAGCCGGCGGCGAGGTATTTGCGGCAGGCCTCTTCAGCCATCCTGAACTGCTCGAACAGCATCGCGGTGTCGGCGTACTCGAAATTGTGCCGCGAATATTCCTGCTCGGCCTGCAGGAAGACGTCGCCATAGGTGACCTTCTCGGCGCCCTCGCGGCCGTTGAAGTTAAGATCGTAGACGCGGTCGACGCCCTGCACATACATCGCGAGCCGCTCAAGCCCGTAGGTGAGCTCGCCCGCGACCGGCGCGCATTCGACGCCGGCGACCTGCTGAAAGTAGGTGAACTGGCTGACTTCCATGCCATCGCACCAGCATTCCCAACCGAGACCCCAGGCGCCCAGCGTCGGGCTCTCCCAATCGTCCTCGACGAAGCGGATGTCGTGGACGGCGGCATCGATGCCGATCGCGGCCAGCGACTTCAAGTACAGGTCCTGAAGGTTCGGCGGCGACGGCTTCATGATCACCTGGAACTGGTAGTAGTGCTGCAGGCGGTTGGGGTTTTCGCCGTAGCGGCCGTCCTTGGGCCGCCGCGAGGGCTGCACATAGGCCGCGTTCCAGGGCTTTGGCCCCAGTGCGCGCAGCGTGGTCGCGGGATGGAAGGTGCCGGCGCCCATTTCCATGTCGTAGGGCTGCAGGATGACGCACCCCTGCTCGGCCCAGAATCGCTGGAGAGCCAGGATGAAGCCCTGGAACGAACGTTCCGGGCGCATGTGGTCAGGCAAGGCGTCCATCGTCAGTACAGGTCTCGCGAGGGGGTTTTGAAGCGCGCGGGACCGTATCGGCGGCAGCCAATGGAATCAAGGCGATGCCGGAAATCCGGCACCGCCAATTTGCGGGACTTAAAGCCTGCTAGCCCGGGCGGTAGGCCCCGGTCACGGGGTCGCGGCGCAGGGTCTTGATTTCGCTCGCGCGCGTGGCCTCGGCCACGCGGGACAATCGCGCCTCTTCCAGTTCCTGGTTGATCCGGACGGCCGTCTTGTATGCCCAGCGGACCACGGCCAGGCCACCCAGGACGCCTGCGAATGCAATCAGCGGCGGCATCGGTCGATCCTTGTCGTTCACGTCTTTCAGGCCCCCAATGGAAGGTATTCTCGCGCAAGGCGGCCTGCGCCGCAATCGCGGTTTTGGGGCTAAATGGCGCGCTCAAATCCCCGTGTTCAGAGCCCGAATCGGGCCCAAATCGCCCTGGTTTCCACCGCCGAGATCAGGTCGTCCGGCAAGCTTGCCAGCCCGTCCAGCGCCGCCATCGAGCCCGCCCCCGGCGCCCGCCGGCCGAGCAGGCCGGACAGCATGCCGCTCGCAGGCGCGATCACCGGGGTCAGCACCTTCTCGCCATAGCGGGCCCGCAGCGTCGCGCGCAGGTCGCCGATGCCATCGGCAAGCCCGAGCCCGATCGCGGTCTCGCCCGCCCAGTATTCGCCGGTGAACAACTCATCGTCAGGTCTCTTCAGGCGGCTGCCGCGGCTCTGCTTCACCAGCGCGATGAAGATCGCATGGATCTCGCGCTGGATCGCTTTCAGCCGGGCGACGTCGTCGGGGTTCTCGGGAAGGAACGGATCCAGCATCGCCTTGTGCGCGCCCGCCGTATAGAGCCGCCGCTCGACCCCGATCTTCTTGATCAGCCCCTCGAGGCCGAAGCTGCCGCCGACCACGCCGATCGAACCCAGGATCGAGGACGGGTCGCAATAGATCTCGTCGCCCGAACAGGCGATCATGTAGCCGCCGGAAGCCGCGACGTCCTCGACGAACACCAGCACCGGCAGCTTCTTCTCGGCGGCCAGTTGCCGGATGCGCAGATAGATCTGCCGCGACTGCACCGGCGAGCCGCCCGGCGAATTGATCACCAGCGCTACCGCCTTGGCATTCCGCGTGCCAAAGGCGCGCTCTAGCATCTTGGCGACGCCGGCGAGCGTCATGCCGGGCCGCAGCGGCGTCACCGCGCCGATCACGCCCGACAGCCGCACCACCGGCACGACAGCCATGCCGCGCCTGAATCGCGCCGGGAGCATTCCCTGCGCGCGATCGAGCCATCCCGAACGTCCTCCAGAATGCGCTCCGGAATGCCCTTGGCGATCACTAATTTGTTCACTCATGCCGTTACCTCGAATTAACCACTTTTTATCACGCCAGTGTCATTGGATTTCGTGGAACGCGTTTTGCATTTTGTCATTGGGGTTGCAACGCGCGGGCGGAGAGGAAACCATGAAGATCTACCTGCTGATTTTGCTGATCGGTACGCTCCTCACGGCGATCCACTTCACATCCAGGCCTGAACGCCAGTCGGAAACGGCCCCGCAGTGATTTAGTGCCAGTACGACGCGGGCAGAATCCCTGCCCGTCAGCGCCGCGCCAGCGGCAATTCCCCTTTCCCAGCCAAGATCTCCAGCACCCATTTATTGGGCACACCTGACTCTTCATTGAGCAGCAGCGCGGCATGCAGCCGCGTCGGCGCCCGGCCGCCCTTGGTGGCCCGCACCAGGATTCGGATCGCCGGCGAGGCCGCCTCGCCATGAACCGGCAGGATCTCGAGGCTGCCAAAGCCGCGGTCGAGCGCGGCCAGCACCTCGGCAATTCCGTCGGCCCGCCAGATCAGCGCAAGCTGCCCGTTCGACTTGAGGATCCGCCGCGCCACGTGAACCCAGCTAGCCAGCGTGGTCGCGGTCGCGACATGGGCGCGCTGCCGCACGCCGTCCGGCGAGGCGCGGTGCCTTGAGGGATCGTTGAACGGCGGGTTCATCAGCACGACGTCGGCGCTGTCGGGCGAGAGGCCGAAATCATCGAAAGCGGAGGCGCCAGCCTCGACATCGAGCAAGATCACTTCGGCCATGATCGCGTTGGCGCTGGCGTTATTCCGGGCCAGCTCGGCCAATGCCGGGTCGATTTCGACCAGAACCAGATCGATCCCGCTGACCCGCCGCGCCACCGCGAGCCCGGCGGCGCCGACGCCGGAGCCGAGATCGACGACGCGGTCGCCTGATCGGGCCGGCGTCGCCGCGGCCAGCAGGATCGCGTCATGGCCGGCGCGGTGGCCGCTGCGCGGCTGCCGCAGCCGCAATTGCCCACCGAGGAATCCGTCTTCGGTGATCTCAGCGGCCGGAGACTGGTTTTTTGACGCGTTTTCTTCACGCGAACCCGGGCCAGTTTCGCTTGAAAACGCTCTACTCATCGGCCCGCAATTCGTGGCCCAGGCCGGCATCGGTCAGCAGCTGGCGGGCCTCGTGGTTGTCGTCCTCGTGCACCAGGATCCGCCGCGGCAGCACGCCGAGCGAGCCCTCGATGATGCTCATGTTCTGGTCCAGCACCAGATGATGAATGTTAGCGCTGTCGAGCAGCGCGCCGACGGCGGAGACCAGCACCACGTCATTGGTCCGTACCAATTCCCGCAAGATCCACTCTCCTCTCCGCCCGGCTGTGCGGCCAATGCGTCACATGTCAACAACTTCGTGGCCTTGCCGCTGCACCGCGCAGTTTCTATTGTTATAGCTGAGGATAGTGCGAATTCGGCAAAATTGGAGACCAGCGTGGCGGTTATTGTACCCTTCGAAAGCCCGTCCAATGCTTCGATCGACGGGCTGGTGGGACTTGTCGCCGCTGACATGGAGCGCGTCAACGCGACCATCCTTTCGCGGACCGGCTCGGAGGTCACCATGATCCCCGAGGTCGCCAATCATCTGATCTCCTCCGGCGGCAAGCGGCTGCGCCCGATGCTGACCCTGGCGATGGCCCAGCTCGCCGACTACACAGGCGACGGCCACATCAAGCTCGCCGCCGCGGTCGAGTTCATGCACACCGCGACCCTGCTGCACGACGACGTGGTCGACGAGAGCGAGCTGCGCCGCGGCAAATTGTCCGCGCGGATGCTGTGGGGCAACGAGGCCAGCGTGCTGGTCGGCGACTTCCTGCTCGGCCAGGCGTTCCGGATGATGGTCGAGGTCGGCTCGCTGCGCGCGCTCGACATTCTCTCCGCGGCCGCCGCCACCATCGCCGAAGGCGAGGTGATGCAGCTCGCCGCCGCCAAGAACACCGCGACGACCGAGGACGAGTATCTCGCCGTGATCCGCGGCAAGACCGCGGAGCTGTTCGCCGCGGCCTGCGAGGTCGGTCCCGTGATCGCCAACCGCCCGAAGGCCGAGCAGACCGCCTGCCGCTCGGTCGGCATGAATCTCGGCATCGCGTTCCAGCTCGTCGACGACGTGCTCGACTATGGCGGCAAATCCGCAAAACTCGGCAAGAATGTCGGCGACGATTTCCGCGAGGGCAAGATCACGCTGCCGGTGGTGCTCGCCTTCCGCCGCGGCAACGACACCGAGCGCCAGTTCTGGGTTCGCGCACTGGAGCGCGGCGAGATCGGCGCGGCCGATCTCGATCACGCGATCGGGCTGATGACCAAGCACCGCGCGCTGGAGGACACCATCAGCCGCGCCCAGCACTACGGCGCAATGGCGGTCGACGCGCTGGCGCTGTTCCCGTCCTCGCCGATGAAGACGGCGCTGGAACAGGTCGTCGCGTTCTGCCTCGCAAGATCGCATTGATCCAGGCACTTTCGAGCACCAAAGACGGTGTCGTCCTGGCGAACGCCAGGACCCATAGCCACCGAATTTGATTGTAAAGGAGATCGTGGCCCCGGCGTCGCGCAACAATTGCCATTTGGGGTAATGGGTCCTGGCTTTCGCCAGGACGACGCTGAGGATGGCTCTCGATTCAACCCGTCAAACAGCATGCTCGGTGTCATCACCCGCGCATGCGCATGCGGGTGATCCAGCATTCCAGAGACGGCTGTGCTTGAGCCGAGGGGCCGCGGCGTACTGGATCGCCCGGTCGCATTGAGCTCGCCACGCCCATAGTGTCGTCCCGGCGCAGGCCGGGACCCATAACCACAGGGTTGAGTTGTTGAAGAAGGTTGTGGCCACGGCGTCGCTCAACGATGAGCATTGGTGGCTATGGGTCCCGGCCTTCGCCGGGACGACGGCGAGTTCGTGGCGTCGCCTGTGAATCACACACATCGGTAGCGCTCGAAGTCCAGCGCGCCCGCGACCCTCAGCTACAGGTCCTGCACGCAGTCGAGCACGGCGTTGAACACGGCTCTGGGAACACGCACCCGCTCATCGCGATCAAGCGCCTTGAGTTCATCGACGTGAGCATCGGGCTCACGACTGACGATTGCCAGCCGGTCGAAGAAGGCGAGGTCGAGTTCGCTGTCCTGCATGCGCATGGCGCCCCAAACGTCCCACGGCAGCATCTCGCGATTGTTCAGCGCGCAGATGTCGCGGACAAGATTGCCCGCAATGAACCAAAGTCCGTGCATGTCGAGGATGCCGAAGGCGTAGGGATCACGGCTCCCGGCGCGGCAGAGCGACCAGGCATCGCCGGCGACCAGGAACTGGTCTCGCGGCACATCGGCCGCATCGAACCCGATCCCGAACAGCTCACGCTGGCGATCGTCGATCTGGGAATCGAACAATACCCAGCATTTCCGTTCTTCGTTCCAGTATTCCGTCACCCAATGGTCGAGGTATCTTCCCGCTTCGAAATAGGCGCCGAACCCGCAACGGGCACGCGCCGGAATGCCCTGCGTGCGCAACATCGCCACATGAAGCAGCGTGAAGTGCCTGCAGACAGCGACCTGCCGCTCGTTGACGCCACGCGCCACGGCAAGCGGCCGCGCATCGCGCGTCACGATTTCATCCAGCATCGTCTCGACGGCGCGGACCTGCGATTGCGCTTGCCGCTCGCCGCCGAGCGTGACCCCATAGGCCGGGGCGATGTGCTGATGGATCAGCAGACCCTGCACCATCGTCGCAAGCGCGCCGGCGCCCCGCGGCAGGCCATCGAATAAAGCGGCGTGACGCCCCGGATCGCTCATGGCAACCGGTCTTTCGTATCTGTCGATGTTCATCTGAAGGGTCTCCCGCACGTCTCGCCTCCCGCGCAACCACCACACCGGCCGCTACTCCTCGACCGGCACCCAGATCTCGAGCCCGCCGTTGCCGCTGTTCTTGTCGAACTTCTCGTCGTAGCGCTCGAAGTTCGGCGCGTCCGCGACCTTCATTCCGGATTGCGGCAGCCAGCGATTCCAGATCGTGTTGACGGTGCGGCGAATGGTCGAGATGTGGTCGGCGTGGGTGAAGACCACGTATTTCTGCGCGGGGATCCGGACCCGCGCGAACTCGCGCGGCAGGTCGGAGAAATCGGCGACCTCGACACCTGCGATGTAGTCGAAATTGCCGGCATCGTCGCCGTTGCAGCAGACACCATAGGCAACGTCACCGACCTGGCGGGGAATGTGCGCGCATTGCTGGTGGAAGCCATGCCACTGGTTCGGGATGCCGGCCGTGCTGTCATTGGCGTGGTTGTAGCGCTCGCCGACCCCGGCGACGAGAAAGGCCTTGCCGGTCGCGATGCGCGGCGGATCGATGTGATCGAGAGCGGTCGAGATCATGGTGATCGGCTCCTGAAGCTTGAGCTTGGTCAGACACGTCGTCGCGCGCACCGTCTCCGGCGTGACGCCGAAATGGTCGCGAAACGCACGGGTGAATGCCTCGTGGGAGCCGTAATCCGCATCCAGCGCCAGCGTGAGAATGTCGGGCGCACCGGCCGCGAGCTCGCGCGCGGCCTCGCTCAACCGCCGCGCCCGCACATAGCGCATCACCGAAAACCCGGTCGCCTCCGCGAACGCCCGCACCAGATGGAAGCGCGAGACCCCGGCAACGACCGCGATATCATCGAGCGTCAGCGACGTGCGCAGGTGGCTTTCGATGTACCAGAGCGCCTTTTGGGCTGGATTCATGGACGACGGCCTTCCTGCAAAGCTCGGGCATCATGCGCGGCCGCGGTGCGCGGCGTTTGACAATCCTTGCTGCGCGGCGGCGAAAAAACTGTGGTTCCGCTCTGCGAAATATTACTGCAAAGCCGTCGCTGGCAACACCGCTGCAATCGTGCATACTCGCAGTTGCATCGATCCGACGGCTCACCAAGCTGCCCGAAAATCAAGACTGCACGAGCCGCGGCCAGCATGTCAGGGAGAACAATGATGCACCACCACCGCCTGAGCTATGTCAACTGCGTCAAGTCTGCGGCGCTTGCGGGGCTTTTGACGATCGCCGTCGCCAGCGCAGCCAACGCCCAGAAGAAATACGATCCGGGCGCGACCGACACCGAGATCAAGGTCGGCAACATCATGCCCTATTCGGGTCCGGCATCCGCCTACGCCACGATCGGCAAGACGGAAGCGGCCTATTTCAACAAGGTCAACAGCGAGGGCGGCATCAACGGCCGCAAGATCAACTTCGTCTCCTACGACGACGGCTACAGCCCGCCGAAGATGGTCGAGCAGGCCCGCAAGCTGGTCGAGAGCGACGAGGTGCTGTTGATCTTCAACCCGCTGGGTACGCCGGGCAACACTGCGATCCAGAAATACATGAACGCCAAGAAGGTGCCGCAGCTGTTCGTCTCCACCGGCGCCGCCAAGTGGAACGATCCGAAGAACTCTCCGTGGACCATGGGCTGGCAGCCGAGCTACCAGGTCGAGGCGCGCATCTATGCCAAATTCATCCTGCAGAAATATCCCGGCAAGACCATCGGCGTGCTCTACCAGAACGACGATTTCGGCAAGGACTATCTGATCGGCCTGCATGAGGGGCTCGGCGATGCGGCCAAGAAACTGATCGTCGTCGAATCCTCCTACGAGACCACGTCGCCGACCGTGGATTCGCAGATCGTGCAGATCAAGGGCGCCAACCCCGACATCTTCGTCAACATCGCGACGCCGAAATTCGCGGCGCAGGCGATCAAGAAGGCCGCCGAGCTCGATTGGCATCCGGTCCAGTTCCTGACCAACGTCTCCGTCTCGATCGGCGGCGTGATGAAGCCGGCCGGCTATGAGGCGAGCCAGGACATCCTGTCGACCCAATATCTGAAGGATCCCGCGGATCACGAGTGGAAGAACGATCCAGCCATGAACGAGTGGCGCGCGTTCATGACCAAGTGGTATCCCGAGGGCGACCAGAACGACGCCTCGACCGTGTTCGGCTACGGCGTCGCCAAGGGGCTCGAGCAGGTGCTGCGGCAATGCGGCGACAACCTCACCCGCGAGAACCTGATGAAGCAGGCGGCCAGCCTCAATTTCGAGATCGGCATCTATCTGCCCGGCACCAAGATCAAGACCGGGCCGGACGACTACGCACCGATCGAGCAGTTGCAGATGATGCGCTTCAAGGGCGAGAGCTGGGAACGGTTTGGCCCCATCATGAGCGGCGAGAAGAGTTCGTAGCAGCCTTCTCCACAGCTTCGGAGTTCGTGATGCCCGGCGCCGCGCCGGGCATCCACGTCTTCGACACGATTCACGAGCAAGACTTGTCACGAGCAACACTTGCCACAAACAAGACTTGCCACAAGCAAGAGCTGCGATGGCTGGAACCCAGGCGAGCCGAAGCAACATCGTCCAGGCTGCCGCGTCCGGCCCTCACGAGCTCCAGGGACATCCAACTACATCCTGCGATCGGAAGGACAACAACAATGAAAATCACCGACGTCCGCGCCCACCATATCCGCATTCCCTATGACGCTGGCCCTGCGAGCTTCCGCCAGGGCGCTTCCGCGATCGCGGCGCTCGACATGGTGCTGGTGGAGGTTTCGACCGATGCCGGCCTGACCGGCTGGGGCGATGCCTTCGCCTATGTCTGCCCGAAGACGAGTTGCACGGCGGTGGCCGAGATGATCGCGCCGCAGGCACGCGGCCTCGAGGTTCCCGACGCCGCCAGCATTCCCGCTGCGATGGAGCAGATCCAGCGCAACCTGCATCTGTTCGGCCGCTACGGCATCACGATGTTTGCGATCTCGGCGCTCGACATCGCGCTGTGGGATCTCGCCGGCAAGGTGAAGGGCGTGCCGCTGCATCAATTGATCGGCGGCGCCAAGCGCAGCACGATTCCGGCCTATGCGAGCCTGATGCGGATCGGCAATCCCTCGCACATCGCCGCCGAATGCAGGAAGGCGATCAAGCTCGGTTACGCCGCGATCAAGCTGCACGAGACCACCGTGCCGGCGGTTGCTGCGGCGCGCGAAGCGATCGGCCCCGGCGTGCCGCTGATGGTCGACATGAATTGTCCACTGGATGGACCGGCGGCGATCCAGTTCGCCCGCGACTGCAAGCAGGCCGCGCCGATGTTCCTGGAGGAGCCGGTCTGGCCGCCGGAGGATTTTGCGACGCTCGCGGAGGTGCGGAGAGAAGGCCGGCTCGATATCGCCGCCGGCGAGAACGCCTGCACCGTGCATCAATTCCGCCAGATGATGACCGCGGGCGCGGTCAGTCACGCGCAGCCATCGGTGATCAAGGTCGGCGGCGTCACCGAATTCCTGCGCGTGGCGGTGCTTGCCGACGAGTTCGGCGTCCAGGTGATTCCGCATTCGCCCTATTTCGGGCCGGGCTTTCTCGCCACGCTGCATCTGATGGCGATCCGCGACGAAGGCCAGATCGAAGTGTTCTTCATGAAGCGCCCCGCCTGCCTGTGGGGCGACCGCATCGACGTCGACGCCCGTGGCCATGTCGCCGTGCCGCAGGGCCCCGGGCTCGGCTACGAACCGGATCGCGATGTGATGGAGACGTATCGGGTGGCGTAGAGGGCGCGACTACGCCCGATCCGTCATTGCGAGGAGCGAAGCGACGAAGCAATCCATCGCTCCGCATGCGCGGCGGGATGGATTGCTTCGCTTTGCTCGCAATGACGATTTGCTATTTCGTGCCGTCCTTCGCCACAGGCATCGCATCCTTCGCCGGCGGCGCGTCGGCTTTCTTCTTCAAGTCCTCTGTCAGCTTGACCTGCGCCGCCTGCAAATCGGTGACGAGCTTCTGCAAGGTCGCGACCGAACCCTTCAGGCTTTCGATCTGCCGGTTGGCGGCGTCGAGCTTCTGCTGGTGATCCGACGTGAGCTTGCCGATCGTCTTCTGCAGGAAATCGACATTGCTCTGCAGGCAGCTGGTGCGCCGCTCCATCGTCTTCTCGACGGTGCAGATCTCGATACCGGGAACGTCCTGCGCATACGCGGTTCCGACGACGCCGAGTGCAAGCGGCACCAGCAAGGCAACAACGAAACGCGCGATCATCGACATCCCCAATCACATGCGTCATTCACAGTTTTGTGCTCGCGACGCTGAAAGCAAGGCACACATACCACACTGATACCGCATTCAAGCGGTGTGCTTGCCCCATTACCGGGACTACTCGTGGGGACGGGGGCCTTCGGAACTAGTTTGGTTCGACCCCTTTTGGCTCGACCTTGGGCAGTGGAGACAGATCGTATGGCTACGCGCGAAAAACGGCTGGCGCAATTCGACGGCAATGGCGAACCTTCGCCGGAACAACGCGTGGAAGTGCTTTGTGAGGATCACAGCGGAACGTATCAGCTGCCGTTCGCCTGCCGTTTCATCGACGGCCAGTGGCGCAATGACACAACCGGCGGCGCGCTGGAGGTCAACGTCATCGCCTGGCGCATGCCGCGCGTAAAGCAGGCGGGCATGGCCTGAGAGAGGCGCATTTGGCGCGCGCTGTTTCAAAACGCGACGCGCACGCGAGGCGTTTTAAGATTTGGAACGCGGATGGAACGAACCGCGTCCGAATCACTGATCGAGCAACGTACTCCGTTGTTCACGGCTAGATGTGGTCATCAGCCCGAGGCGACGCACCACATACAGAAGCATGACGATCGGCCGCAGCCAGCGGCCGACGACAAAGGTTAATTCCTCCGCGGACGACATTTGCGGTCCCTCCTCGCGATCATTTCCACGGCGTCACCGGCGGCACGGTCTCGGTCGCGGGCGGCACATCCACGGTCTTGAAATCGGCGGGGCTGACGATCTCGAGGTATTCCATGTCCTTCGAGTAATCGAACAGATAGTGGGTGATGCCGGGCCGCTGATGGATCACGTCGCCGGCCTCGACCAGCGTCTCCTTGTCCTCGTACATGAAGCGCGCCCAGCCCTTGGTCATGATGACGATCTGAAAATCGCACAGATGCTTGTGCCAGCCGGTGCCCTCTTCCGGCGGCAGGTCGGGATTGGCCTTGACCAGATGGCAGATCACCTGCCCGCCGGTGGCATCGGCGATGCCGAGATCGCGATACAGGAAGAAGTCGCGCAGACCTCCGCCCTTGAACTCGGTGTCACCGGGTTTGACGTGGGAGAATTTGCTGACGGCGGCGTGCTGGTTCATTTCAAGCCTCCACGGTTCTCGTGCTCGCGAGATCGCGGCGCCGGCTCAGCGTCCAAATTTTCGGCAGCGTCGCATCGTCGCGGTCACAGCTCGCTTGTTGCTATGCGAAATCCTTGCCAGCCCGATTGTGCTGCGGCGATCGGTCCCGCCATGCGCCGCCGTCGCAGCGGAAGCACTTGGAGCAAAGCCTGAATTTGCGTTCGGCGCGGGCTGCGCCCGATTGCCGCGCGGCGCCGATGCCTGGCGCCGACGGCACGTCCATTGAGCAAGGCCTGCCCGGAGCTTGAGCCGCCTGCGCCGGCAGGCCGGGCGCACGCTGCCTAATATTCGACCTCGAGCTCCTCGACGTCGGCAGGCTCTGCCTTCGCCGCCTCGATCCATTCCTGCATCTCGGGCATGGTCATGATGGTGCTGGCATACACGGCAAGGGCCGGTTCGAGCTTGACGTCATAGGTCATGAAGCGGGTCACGACCGGCGCATACATCGCGTCCGCCATGGTGCGGCGTTCGCCGAACAGGAACGGCCCGCCGGACTTGCCGAGGCAATCGCGCCAGATGGTGCAGACGCGGTCGATATCGGCCTGCGCCCGCGACCAGATCTTGAAGCCGGGAAAATGCCCCTTGAGATTGACCGGCAGCGAGGAGCGCAGCGTGGTGAAGCCGGAATGGATTTCGCCGGAGATCGAGCGGCAATGCGCGCGCTGGATCCGGTCCTCCGGCAGCAGCCCGGCATGCGGCATGACCTCGTTGAGATACTCGCCGATCGCCAGCGTATCCCAGACGGTCGCGCCCTCGTGGCGCAGGCAGGGCACCAGGATCGATGACGACAGCAGCAGCAGTTCGGCCCGCGCCGAGGCGTCATCGGGCGCGGTGACCACCTCCTCGAATTCCAGCCCGGCGAATTTCACCAGCAGCCAGCCGCGCAGCGACCAGGACGAATAATTCTTGCTGCTGATGGTGAGTGTTGCTTTCGCCATATCGGATCCTCACGCCTGAACGCGTCCTTAGCTCCCCGGTGACCGCGCGCCGGTCCGACCGCCGCGCCCCGGAGCCGTTCATTTTTGCAGCAAGCCACGTGCCAATTTGCCGGGCAGCCCGCCCCCTCTCTGGCGTCGATATTGCATAGCCAGCCGGGCCAGGGGCGGATGCGTATGATGTCAATGATGTACCAGGCCTATCAGAACCACATGGACCTCACGGCGCCATGGCGAACGGGGGCTGCAGCGGCGCTGAAATACCTCAATCTGGTGCCGCAGGGCGCCGCCGACCGGGTGTACGGCCGGCTCGCGGCGGCGCTTGAGCTGATCTCGCGCTCCACCCTGACCTACGCCCGCCCCGACTACGCCATCGGCAGTGTGTCCGCCGGCAACCGGGAATACCAGGTGACTGAGGAGGTCGCCTATGCGACGCCGTTCGGCTCGCTGCTGCATTTCAGGAAGGTGGATGGCCCGGAGCAGCCGCGGCTCTTGCTGGTGGCGCCGATGTCCGGCCATTTCGCCACGCTGCTGCGCGGCACCGTGAAGACGCTGCTGCAGGACCACGACGTCTACATCACCGATTGGCACAATCCGCGCGACATCCCGCGCCAAGAGGGCCGCTTCGGGCTCGAGGACTACACCGACCATCTGATCGACTTCCTCGGCCAGCTCGGCCCGCGCGCGCATATGGTGGCGATCTGCCAGCCCTCGGTGTCGGCGCTGGCGGCTGCCGCGGTGATGTCCGAAGACAATCATCCGGCGCGGCCGGCATCGCTGACCCTGATGGCCGGGCCGATCGACACAAGGATCCTGCCGACCAAGGTGAACGAATTCGCCAAGAGCAAGCCGATCAAATGGTTCGAGGACAATCTGATCAACTACGTGCCGATGCAGTGCAAGGGCGCGCTGCGTCAGGTCTATCCCGGCTTCGTGCAGCTGACAGCATTCGTCTCGATGAACCTGGAACGTCACATCAAGCAGCACATCGACCTCGCCGACCATCTCGCCAAGGGCGAGACCGCCAAGGCCGAAGTGATCAAGACCTTCTACGACGAGTACTTCGCCGTGATGGATCTGCCGGCGGAATTCTATATCGAGACGGTGCGCGACGTGTTTCAGGAGCATCTGCTGCCGCAGGGCATGCTGATGCATCGCGGCCGCCCGGTGAACCCGGCGGCGATCCGGCGCATGGGCCTGATGACCGTGGAAGGCGAGAAGGACGACATCTGCTCGATCGGGCAGACGCTCGCCGCCCAGGACCTCTGCACCGGCGTGCGCACCTATCGCAAGGTGCACCACATGCAGGCCGGGGTCGGCCATTACGGCGTGTTTTCCGGCAAGCGCTGGAACAACGAGATCTACCCGCTGCTGCGTGATTTCGTTCATGTGAATTCGTGAGGGATTCCCCGTAGCCCGGATTACGCTGCGCTTCATCCGGGCTACGAAATCTCGCCTCTCGACACTGCTCCATCCGCGTCGCTGCGCTCCTCGCAATGACGAGCGGCGGCTAGTCACGCATCCCCTCCAGCAGTAGTCTCCCCGGCCACGACGACCTGTTTCCCAAGAATCGTCCAGGGAGAAACTCCATGCGCGCCGCCTTCCGCAGCCTCACGCTCGCCATCATCGGCGCCCTCGCCCTCACGTCGGCCGCATCCGCCGCCGAAGTCCATGTCATGATCTCGGGCGGACTGACGGCGGCCTACAAGGCGCTGGTGCCGGAATTCGAGCACAAGACCGGGCACAAGGTGGTGACCGCCTTCGGGCCGTCGATGGGCACCACCACCAACGCCATTCCGGTGCGGCTGGAGCGCGGCGAGCCGGCCGACGTGCTGATCATGGTCGGCTATGCGCTGGGTGACCTCATCAAGCAGGGCAAGGTGGTGGCCGACAGCCGGGTCGACCTCGTGAAGTCGCCGATCGGCATCGCGGTCAAATCGGGCGCACCGAGGCCGGACATCGGCTCGGCCGACACCGTCAAGCAGGCGCTGCTGGCGGCGAAATCGGTCGCCTATTCCGACAGCGCCAGCGGCGTCTATGTCTCGACCGAGATGTTCGGCAAGCTCGGCATCGCCGATCAGATGAAGGACAAGGCGCGGATGATCCCGGCAACCCCGGTCGGCGAGATCGTCGCGAAGGGCGAGGCCGAGATCGGCTTGCAGCAGATCTCCGAGCTGAAGCCGGTTGCCGGCATCGACATCATAGGTCCCCTGCCGGAGCCGTTGCAGAAGATCACGGTGTTCTCCGCCGGGATCGCGACCGCCGCGAAGGAGCCCGACGCCGGCAAGGCGCTGATCAGCTTCCTCGCCTCATCAGATGCGCGCGACGCGCTGGTCAAGAGCGGGCTGGATCCGATTGCCGCCGGCGCGACGCATTAGCGAGGCGCTGCTGACCCTGCACCGTCATCCTGAGGAGCGCGTAGCGCGTCTCGAAGGATGCACGGCCCGGCCGGGGCCGTCGACCCTTCGAGACGCGCGCAAGTGCGCGCTCCTCAGGGTGACGGGGATGGACCTCCCGGCACGCTATTCAACTGAACCTTCCCTACCGCAAATGATGCGCGGCGTAGGCGAGCAGCACGACCACGACAAGCGCCAGCACCAGCGTGGTCGACTTCCAGAACAGCACCGGGTTGCGCTCGATCAGCGGGGTCGATGACGTCGTCAGATATCTTGCGTTGGGATTGCGCAGGTCGAACAGGAACTCCGAGAAGGTGTCGTAGCGTTTCAGCGGATTGGCGTGCACCGCGCGCTCCAGCGTGCCGTCGACCCAGGCCGGGATGTCGCGGCCGCCATGCGCAGCCGGACGGTAGACCAGCCGGTTGAAGTCAGACCGCGTGCGGGCGCGCGCGATCTGCGCGCCATAGGGCAAGCGGCCGGTCAGCATCTGATAGGTGACGACACCGAGCGAGAACAGGTCGGAGCGCGCGGTGCCGCCCTCGCCCAGGAAATACTCCGGCGCGGTGTATTGCTGGGTGCCCAGAATGTCCTCGCCCCCCGCCGGCGCCGCATCGGCAACGCCCGAGATCCGCGTCGAGCCGAAATCGATGATCTTCACCGTTCCGGTCCTGTCGATCATGATGTTGTCGGGCCTGACGTCCTGGTGCAGCATCTCCTTGCGGTGGAAGGCGCGCAGCCCTTTTGCAATTTGCTCGGTGATGTCGCGCACCGTCTCCAGCGCCGGTGCAGGATTGTCGATCATCCACTGCGTCAGGGTCTGGCCGTCGATATATTCCATCGCGACATAGAAGAAGTTGCGCTTGCGCTGCGGCAGAAACGGCTTCAGCACGTGCGGGCTGTCGATCCGCCGGGCGACCCATTCCTCCAGCATGAAGCGCTTCAGATAGGCATCATCGTCGCGCAGGTCGATCGAGGGGATCTTGATCGTGACCGTGGTGCCGCTCTCCTCGTCGACCGCGAGATAGATGTGGCTGCGGTGCGATGCATGCAGATCGCGGACGATGCGGTAGCCGTCGAACAGCATCCTTGCATCGAGCAGCGGCGGCGGCGGCAGCTCGGTGGGCTGGCCGAACACCTCGCTGGCATCGCCGTCGGGCAATTCGTCGATCCGGATGATCTGCGCGGTGAGATTGTCCGGGCTGCCGTTCTCATAGGCCTGCTCGACGATCGACTTCGCGGCAGCATCGAGATCGGCCGCGCCATCCCTGATCGTCTTCGCCAGCCGCCGCGCGGGAACGTGCTCGTAGATGCCGTCGGTCACCAGCAGAAAGGTGTCGCCGCGCTCCAGCCGGAGATTCTGGTAGTCGATCTCGAGCTGCGGGTTCACGCCGAGCGCGCGGCCGAGATAGCTCTGCTGCGACGACAGCACGACGCGGTGGTCGTTGGTCAATTGCTCGAGGCTGTTGCCCGCGACGCGGTAGATCCTCGAGTCGCCGACATGGAACAGATGCGCCGTGGTCGACCGGATGACCAGCGCGCTCAGCGTGCAGACGTAACCCTTGTCCTTGTCGTAGGGGTTCTGGCTGCGCCTGGTCTGCGCGTGCAGCCAGGAATTGGTCGCCTCCAGCACCCGCTGCGCCGAGGTCTTCACCGACCAGGATTCCGAGGTGCAGTAGTAATCGGTCAGGAAGCTCTTGACCGCGGACTCGGCGGCGATGCGGCCGACGCTGCTCGAGGAGATGCCGTCGGCAAGCACCACGGCGATGCCCTTCAGGCCGAGCAGCGGCTCGTCGGGAATCAGTACGCCGTGGAAATCCTGATTGGTGTCCTTGCGGCCCTGATCAGAGAATTGCCCGACCGATATTGTCAGCGCGCGCGGCATCGACCGTCCCAATGCGAATGGGGCCCTCCGTGACAGGAGAGCCCCATAAGCCGGCCAGGATCAAGCCGCGAGGCGCTGGCGCTTCGGCGCCGTCTTCACATGCGTCGTGTAAAGCGTGAGCCCGGTGAAGGCGAGGCCGCCGGCGAGGTTGCCCAGCACGGTCGGGATTTCGTTCCAGATCAAATAGTCCATGATCGAGAACTTGGCATGGAGCATCAATCCCGACGGGAACAGGAACATGTTCACGACCGAATGCTCGAACACCATGTAGAAGAACACCAGGATCGGCATCCACATCGCGATGACCTTGCCGGGCACCGTCGTCGAGATCATGGCGCCGACGACGCCGGTGGAAACCATCCAGTTGCAGAGCATGCCGCGGATGAAGAGAGTGGCCATGCCCGCCGCGCCATGCGCCGCGTAGCCCAGCGTTCGCGCCTCGCCGACGTTTCCGATGGTCATGCCGACCTTGTCGGGCTCCTGCGTGAAGCCGAACGTCGTCACGAACGCCATCATGAACGCCACCGTGAGCGCGCCGGCAAAGTTGCCGACGAAGACGAGGCCCCAGTTGCGTAGCACGCCGCTGAGCGTGACGCCGGGGCGCTTGTCGAGCAGCGCGAGCGGCGAGAGAACGAACACGCCCGTCAGCAGGTCGAAGCCCAGCAGATAGAGCATCACGAAGCCGACAGGAAACAGCAATGCGCCGACGAGCGGCTGACCCGTGTTGACGTTGATCGTCACGGCAAACCAGGCTGCCAGCGCGAGGATCGCACCGGCCATGTAGGCGCGGATCACGGTGTCGCGCGTCGACATGAAGATCTTGGATTCGCCGGCGTCCACCATCTTGGTGACGAATTCGGACGGTGCGAGATAGGCCATTCGTAAAATTCCCCTTGCGCAATTCGGCCGCGCCGGTTGCCTGCCGGAAGCGACGCGGGTTGGTTGAATTGCTCGTCCGTCCGGGGAGTGAGTTTGGGGGGTGCAACGATTGCTCGCGACGCCCGGGCGGGGCGCCTTGATCCCCTCACCTCGGCCTGCATTGGCTTCGGCAATCCGGAGGACGGCAGTCGTCATTGACTGATGCATCTAAAAGCAATGGACATGCCAACCGGAGACGCTCGCGGACGGCATTAAATCCTTGTCAATCCAATAGGTTAGAGCGGTAACGCAGGAACTGCCCAGCGCGATGGCGCGGAATTATGCAGCATGCCCAGATGTCACCCAGGGGGGCGCGCCTCTCCATCCCCGTCACCCCCGCGCAAAGGCTTCGCTTTTGCGCGGGGGTGACGGGGATAGTTGAGAATGACCGGGATAGAGTCGTACGCGCCGGTCTACTTCACCTCGGTACGGACCGGGGAGCCCTTCAGCCCGTTATTGTCATAGGCCTTGCGCAGCGTGCCGTTGGCGATCGCTTGCGTCATGAACCTGGTGGCGAACGCCGCAGCCAGCGGATGGTTGAGCGGCACCGCGACCGCGGTAACGGTCTGCTTGAAGGTCTCGTCCAGCACGCGGCTGCCCGGAATCTTTTTGGCCATCGCATTGAGCTGATCGCGCGACAACGCGAATGCGTCGATCTCGCCGCTCTTCAGCAGATTGAAGATCTCGTCATAGGTCTGATAGCCCGTGACCTTGGCGCGCTTGAGATGCGCGATCGCGCCGCGCATCGTGGTGGTGGCGTTGACGGCAGCGACCTTGACGCCGTCCTGGTCCAATGACGCGAAATTCGTGATCGTTGAGCCCGGCTTGACGATATAGGTGGCGTCGGCAACCTCGTAGATCGGCCCGAACGTCATCCTGGTCTCACGCTCGGGATCCTTGGGCAGGAAGGTGATGTCCCAGCTGTTGCTCGACGCCGCATCGGTGATCTGGCCGGAATTCTGGTGCACGACATACTCGACGGGAACGCCAAGCTGCGCCGCCATCTCGCTGCCGAGATCGACGGGAACGCCGGCATAGCCGTTCTCGGTCCGGGTCGACCAGAACGCGCCGCCCGCCGGGCTGATCGCGATCGCGACCCGGAGCTTTCCGGTCGGCGCGATCTGATCCTTCAAGGCGTCGGCATTGGCTGATACGGCCATGACAATCACTCCCAGAACGAGGCCAGCCAGACGCAGCAGTCGCGGCGACAACATCGGACGCCCTCCAGCCGGGTCTAGCGCCCGGCGGCGCGCAACAAACCGCACGAGGCCGCTTTGCGCAAGCGGCGGTCGCGCAAGGGAGCTATCCGTATCGGCCTATTTGACCCGGATGGTGATTTTTTCGGAGACGACCGGCGGGTTGAATGGATAGTGCTTGGCGTCGCCCAGCACCAGCTGCAAGGTGTGCTTGCCGGGCGCCAGATCGAGTTGCGTCTCGGTCTGGCCCGCACCGAAGTGCTGGTGAGACTTGTCCGACGGGATCGGCTCATTCGGATTCAACGGCTCATCCACATCGATCAGAAGGTGGTGATGGCCACTGTTCGGGTATTCGTCGCCGGCATGGGTGACGCCCATGTTGCGCAGCCCAAAGCGGCACCAGAACGGGCTTTTGACCCTGGCTCCGTCGTGCGGCCAGATGAAATACAGCTTGGTGTCTTTCCCCGCCGGTTTGTTTTGCGCGGTGGCCGGACTTGCGAGCAATGTCAGTGCCGCAGCGAGCATGATCAGGCCTGCACTTTTCATAACCCCTCCAAACCTGACGATTGCAGACGCTCTCTCAGGGAGACAGCGCGACCCGGAAACCGTGGGTCGGGTAGCGAACATTGGTGTCGTAATTGTCGCGATTGGCCGGACGGACATAGCGTGCGTCATTCTTCCAGGAGCCGGAACGAATGACATGGGAGCCGCAATCACCGCCGGGCCACACCGCACCGTCGGCCGGGGCGCCCTGGTAGTTCCTGTGCCAGCAATCCTCGACCCACTGATCGACACTGCCGCCCATGTCGTAAAGACCAAACGGATTCGGCTTGAAGCTGCCGACCTTGACCGGCTGTTCGGCGGCACCGGCGCCACCGCCGCAATCCTTGCAACCGGCGTTGCCCGATTGCATCTGGTCGCCCCACCAGTATCTCGATTGTGTTCCACCCCGCGCCGCGTATTCCCATTCGGCCTCGCTCGGAAGCCGGTAGGCCTTCTTCGTCCCCTCGGCGAGCCAGGCTACATACTGTTTCGCATCGCTCCAGCTCACATTGGTGACGGGAACGTCGTCTTGGCCACTGGCTGTGAAGCCGCACGCCTTGGCCGCCGCGCAGGCATTCCATTCCCGCACGGTGACCGGATATTTGCCCATCGCGAACGGCTTGACCGTCACCTTGCGGATCGGCCGCTCCGAAGGATCGTCATTGCTTCCCATCGAGAAGCTGCCGCCCTGGAGCGAGACCATTTCAGGCTCCGGCACCGACGCGGCGGGAGTTGCAGAGGGCGCGGCTTGAGGCGAGGCTTGCTGCGCCGGTGCGGCACCTGGGACCGGACTTGCAGCTTGGCCTGGAGCCGGAGCCGGGCTCGGTGCCGGCTGCTGAACGGCCGGCGATGCGGCCGGTGACGGAGGCACCTGCGCCACGTCGATCGGCTTGCTGCGCGGTTGCGCCAGCATGTACCAAAGCACGCCGCCAGCGATGACTGCGACCGCCAGTCCGAGCAGCGTAAGCAGGATGGACTCACGGCGCCGGCGCGTCCTCTGGTACGCGGCAGCGTCCGGCAGCACGCGATAGACCCGGACCGGATCGGTGATGTTCTTGACCTTCTTGTCGCCGAGCGATTCATACCCGCAGACCATCTTGTGCTTGATCTGCTCGTAGATGCCGCCGGAAATGAAGACTTCACCGGGCGCTGCAATCCCTTCCAGGCGCGAGGCCACATTGACGCCGTCGCCAAAGATATCGTCGGCCTCGATGATGACGTCGCCGAGATTGACGCCGATCCGGTACTCGATCCAGTGATCTCTCGCGATCGCCGCGTTGCGGCCGATCATGTTCTGCTGGATCACGATGCTGCAACGGACGGCCTCGACCGGGCTGTCGAACATCGCGATGAACCCGTCGCCGGTGGTCTTGACCAGCTTGCCATGGTGCTCGGCAATGGTGGGCTCGACCAGATCGCGCTCGATCCGCTTGACGCGGTTGTGGGTGCCCTCTTCATCGAGCTGCATCAGGCGGCTGTAGCCGGCGATATCGCCCGCAACGATCGCGGCAAGGCGCCGCGGCATTGCTTCGCCGGGCGGTGGCTTGCCCGGCTTGCCGGATTTGAAGTCGCGAATTTCGCCCATGGCCTCGGCTGCTCCACAAACCACAAATGGCGATGATCGGCGCAACCGGCGCCTTGGGCCCTGAGGCCCGTGTGGAGCGTATCACACCGCCGGGTCCGGACAAAGTTTGCGGACGCAATGGTGCGGTGCGCGAAAAAGCGCCATCCGCTGGTGGCGGATGGCGCTGCGGGCTTGTTTCAGCTTGAAATGGTGCGGCAAACCGCCAGCACGTCACCCCGCCTGTGTGGCTGGCGTCCGGATCTCGCGCGGCAGGATGATCGCGGCCGCAATCGCCAGCAGGCACAGCGCCGCGAACGCGCGCAGCATCATGGAGAAGCCGCCCTGGTCGTACAGCCAGGCCACCAGGCCGACGGAAGCGCCCGCCGCGGTGAAGCCGACGAAATAGCGCACCGCATAGGCGCGCGAGCGCCATTCCTCGGTGGTGTACTTGCCGACCATGGCATCGTTCACCGTGACCTGGCCGAACGCGCCCATCACGATGCCGATCGAGACCACGATCAGCGGCAAATTGGACAGGCTCGCCGCCAGATAGAGGAACGGCGCCAGCACGAACGACAGCGGCAGCGCCACCGTCTTCAGCGAATATCTGTCGAGCAGCTTGCCGATCGTGTACTGGGTCATCGCGCCGAACACATAGACTCCGGCCGCGATCACGCCGAGCAGCGCCGGGCTCCTGGTCAGATCGGCGAGCCGTTCGGCGAACAGCTTCGGCAGCGCCACCGTCACCGCGTTGAAGGTGGTCGAGATCGCGATCACCACGATCAGCAGCGACAGCACCACCCGCCACATGTCTTCCTTGGCGACCCGCACCTGCGCTGCGGCCTGCCTGGAGCCCTTGCGGTCCTCATGCACCACCGTCATCGCAAAGGCGATGCCGACCAGCACGGTGACCGTGCCGGGCACGATGAAAGCCCAGCGCCAGCCGAGATACTGGCCGATCACGCCAGTGACCAGCGCCGAGGAGGCGACGCCGAGATTGCCCCAGACGCCGTTGATGCCCATCTGGGCGCCGAGCTTCTCGGCATAGGACACGATCATCGCGGTGCCGACCGGATGGTAGATCGAGGCGAAGATGCCGATGGCGAGCAGTGCTGCGCCGAGTTGCAGCGGCGTCTGCACGAAGCCGACCGAGATCATCGACAGGCCGATGCCGACGAAGAAGATCACCATCATGTGGCGGCGGCTCCAGCGATCGCCGAGCCAGCCCGTGATCAGCGAGCCGGCTCCGAAGGCGATGAAGCCCGGCGTCGCATAGGGCAGCAGTTCCGAATAGGCCATGCCGAGCGCCGGGCCCATGATGATGACGGCGGCCGCAAAAATCAGCATCGCATAGTGGTCGATGAAATGGCCGGCGTTGACGAAGCTAATCACCCGGCTTGGATTGTTCCTTGGACTGTTGGTTGGGCTGCTCATGGGCAGGTCTTTCACTGGCACGTCTCTCACGCGATTCTTCAATTGCTCGAAAATAGGTTATAGGTCCTTGTCCTGACGGGATGTCGCCAATGACTATCGCTGAGCCGCCAATAAGAGCCCTCCACAAGGACCGGCGTGTCACCGGCGACGGGGTGCACATGGTCGCGCGCAGCTACCGGAAGGGCGTCCGCCTCGACCCGCACATGCACCGCGAGGCGCAACTGGTCTATGCCGCGAGCGGCACCATGCAGGTGACGACGCCGAAAGGCCGCTGGCTGGTGCCGCCGGACCGCGCGGTGTGGGTCCCTGCTCTGCTCCCCCATGCGATCGACGTGCTCGCCGATATCGAGATGCGCACGCTTTATTTCGACCGGGCCTGGCTCGCGCGCGAAGCGCGCAGCGACAGCCTCGGCCATGAATTCGTGGTGCGGGTGTCGCCGCTGGTGCACCAGGCGATCCTTGCGCTGTTCGACGCTTCATGCGGACGCCAGCGCACCGACCTCCTCATCAGGCTCGTGATGCTGGAACTGCACCAGGCCGAGGATTCCGCGACCTTCATCCCGCTGCCGCAGGAGCCGCGCTGCCGCCGCGCCGCCGACATCGTGCTGGCCGATCCGACCAAGGACCACGAGATCGATGCGCTGGCGCGCACGGTCGGCACCTCGGCGCGGACGCTGTCGCGCCTGTTCTCGGCGGAGACGCAGCTGTCCTTCAAGAGCTGGTGCCAGCGCGCCCGCATCGCGGCCGCGATCGAACGCCTGTCGACCAACGCGAATATTTCGGTCAAGCAGGTCGCCTCCGACCTCGGCTATGCCAGCGTGCCGGCATTTTCCCATGCGTTCCGCCAGGTCACCGGCAAGACACCGACCACGTTCGCGGAACGGACGTGAGCGGGGTTTGTCATCGGGCGCAGTGATGAAGAATTATACCGTTGTCGCGCTGCGACATATTTCCGTACGATCCATGCGCTTGATTGCAGTCCTCCCGACCTTAAATCCCGTGTAAGGTCCGGCTTCACTGAATACGACCCGCTGGATACGACCCGCAAATGGCCAACGCCTTCTTCTCCGACCTGCTCTCGACGATTTCCGAACGCGGCCGCGTCCTGCTCGGCCGCGCCAGCCCGCCCGACGACAAGCAGGATGCGTCCGAGCTTCTGGAATTGTGCGAGGCGCTGCTGTCCGGCCGCGGCGAAGCCTCCGGCACCGCTATGGCGCGCGAGGTGCTCGACCGCTACCACCACCTCGATGCCGCCGGCCGCCTGTCGTTCTTCCAGACGCTGGCGCGCGATTTCGGCCCCGATCATGCCAGGCTGGCGCAGGCGATCGAGAGCTGGCGCGCCAAGGCGGATGACAAGGCCAATGGCGGCGACGCCAGCGACCTGCATTTCGCCTCCGAACCGCGCCGCCAGGAATTGATTCGCCGGCTCAACCGCGCGCCGGGCGGCACCGGCGAGCTGGTGTCGATCCGATCGGATCTGCTTTCATTGATGAAGGGCAACAAGGACCTCGCCGCGCTCGATCGCGACGTGGTGCATCTGCTCTCGTCCTGGTTCAACAGGGGATTTCTCGTGCTGCGCAGGATAGACTGGTCGTCGCCGGCCAATATTCTGGAGAAGATCATCCGCTATGAGGCCGTACACGAGATTCGCGACTGGGACGATCTGCGCCGCCGCATTGATCCGGTGGATCGCCGCTGCTACGCGTTCTTCCACCCGGCGCTGGCCGACGAGCCGCTGATCTTCGTCGAGGTCGCGCTCACCGAAGCCATCCCGGGCGCCATCGCGCCGCTGCTGGCGGAAGAGCGCGAGCCGGTGCCGGTCGAGCGGGCCCGCACCGCGGTGTTCTATTCGATCTCCAACACCCAGCGCGGTTTGGGCGGCATCTCCTTCGGCAGCTTCCTGATCAAGCAGGTGGTCGAGGAGTTGCGCCGCGAACTGCCGAAGCTCGACAATTTCGTGACGCTGTCGCCGGTGCCCGGCTTCATGCAGTGGGTGAAGCAGGCCGATGACGTGCCGCTTACCGATGAAGACCGTCAGCTGCTGGAAAGCCTCGGCAAGCCCGGCTGGTTCGAGAACGCCGAGCTCGCCACGCAACTGCGCGCCGTGCTGGAACCGCTCGCCGCCTATTACTTCCTGAAGGCACGCACGCCGAAGGGACGGCTGATCGATTCGGTCGCGCGCTTCCATCTCGGCAATGGTGCCCGGCTGGAGCGGATCAACTGGCTCGGCGACCTCTCGCCCAAGGGCCTGCGCGAATCCGCCGGCGTCATGGTCAACTACCTCTACCGCCTCGACGACATCGAGAAGAACCACGAGGCCTATGCCAACAATGGCGAGGTGATCGCCTCGAGCGCGGTGAAGAAGCTCTTGAAGGGCGAAGGCCGGCGGCTGCTGGACATGCGGCTGGGGTAGGACGCCGCTCCCTCCCCGTCATTGCCAGGAGCGCAAGCGACGAAGCAATCCATAGCGCCGCTGAGGGACAATGGATTGCTTCGCTTCGCTCGCAATGACGGCACGATAGTCGCCGCCCTCCACCCCTAAAACCTCGCCCGCGCCGTCAGCCGCACCGTGCGGCCCTGCCCCGGCGAGATGTTGTTGTTGCCGTCGGCGGAGGCCCAATAGCCCTTGTCGAAGATGTTCTCGACATTGAGCTGGGCGCTCCAGGTCTCGTCGATCTTGGCATAGACCGCCGCGTCGAAGCGGACGAAGCTCGGCAGCAGCACGGTGTCGTCGGACGAGGCAAAGGAATCGCCGAAATAGATCACGCCGAGCGCAGCCGCCCACATCGGCGTGAACTGATACTTGTTCCACCAGGCAAACTGATTGTACGGCACGAGCTGGACGCGGTTGCCGGGCACCACGGTCGCCGAGGTGGCGCCGGTGATCTTGGCGTCGGTATAGGCATAGGCCAGCGACGACTGCCACTGCTCGGTGACATGGCCGGTCAGGCTTGCCTCGACGCCGCGGGTCAATGTGCTGCCCGAGGGGAAGAAGAAGCCGGGATTGTTGCCATCGGGGATCGGCTGGTTGGTGCGGTTCAGATTGTAGACCGCGGTCGAGAACAACAGCTTCGGATTGATGTTCCACTTCATGCCGAGCTCGACGTTCTCGAAGCGCTGCGGCTGCAGGATCAGCGTGCCGTCGGTCAGCGAGCTGAACTGGTCGCCCGAGGCCGGCAGATAGGAGATGCTGTAGGCGGTATAGACCGACATCTGCCCGATCGGCTTGATGATCAGGGCGGCCTGCGGCGACACCAGATTGTCGACGCGGCCGCGATTGATGTTGGTGTTCATATCGGTGGCCGACATGTCGAAGCGGTCGAACCGCGCGCCGGCGATGATCTGCACCGCGCGGGAAATCTCGATGGTGTCCCTGACATAGCCGGATTGGATGTTCAGCGCGTAGCGGCTGTTCGAGTCCGGCGTGGTGACGCCATCGGTATTGGTGCCGGTGAAGTGGTGAAGGAACGTCACCGCGCCGAAATAGGTCGGCGCGAACGGGTTCTGCACGATGGTGTTGGTGCCGTTCGGGAACACGCCGGTGTTGCGGATGTCGACGCCGGTCTGGCGGCCGAATTCAGTGCCGAAGCCGACGGTGTGGAACAGCGGACCGGTCCAGGTCTTGTAGGTGAAATCGGTCTGGTTGAAGACATTGTCGCGGTTGGTCGTGTGCTGATAGGCGCCGAGATTGACCGCGGTATCCGCCGGGTTGACCGCGCCCGCTAGCGCGCCGCCGGTCGGATAGACATTCTGATAGAACTTCTGGTAGTCGGCGGCGATGGTGCCGTTGCGCACCGTCAGCCCGTTCTCGAAATCATGCTCGATGATGGCCATGCCGGTCTGCACCGTCGCCTGCGCGGTGTTCAGGCTCGGGCTGCCGAAGAAGGTCGAGAAGTCGCCATTCGGCGCGAACGGCGCCGTCGGATTGAAGCGGGTCGCGCCGCCGGGCACCCCCTGCGAGGGATTGCCGCGGTCGGCGGTGCGCTCGTCGTGGAAATACTCGTAGCTCAGCTTGATCTTGGTGTTGTCGTCGGGCTTCAGCGTCACCGTCGGATTGATGCCGTAACGCTCGAGATGGTTGAAGTCGCGGAAGGCGTCGGCGCCCTCGTAGAACACGTTGAGCCTGGCTGCGACGTTCTCGTTGATCGCCTGTCCGGCATCGAGGGTGACGCGGCGATCGCCCCACGAGCCGGTCTGCGCCGTCGCCTCGTAGACGCGGTTGCCGTCGGCCTCCTTGAGCGTGCGGTTGAGCAGCCCGCCGCCGGCGCCGCGGCCGAAGGTCAGCGCGCTCGGGCCCTTCAGCACCTCGATGCTCTGGGCATTGTACATGTCGCGGAAATACTGCACGTCGTCGCGGAAGCCGTTGACGAAGAAGTTGGCGCTGGAATCGACGCCGCGGATCACGAGCTCGTCGCGATTGCCCTCGCCCTGGTGCACCGCGACGCCCGGAACATAGCGGGTGACGTCGGTGACGCCCTGGTAGTTCTGGTCGCGGATCTGCTCCCGCGTCACGACGTTGAGCGATTGCGGGATGTTGACGATGGCAGTGTTGGTCCTGGTCGCAACCGAGGTGCTGTTGGCGAAATAGCCCGATGTGCCGGTGCGGGCATCCTGCGATTCCGCGAACGGTTTCGGCGCAGCCGCAGGCTCGATCCGCCGCGCGGTCTGGGTGCGGCGGCCCCGCGCGGCCGTCGTGCTCCGCGATGTCGATGGCGCGCTGCGGCGGCCTTGCGCGGCCGGCGAGGTGACGGTCACCGGCGGCAGCGTCGAGGCGCCGGCTTGCGAGGATTGTGCCTGTGCGGCGGAAGGCGTGAGCGAAACGCTCAGTGCGAGATAACTCACCGTGAGCAGCGACAGCTTCGCGAGCAAAACACCGCGACGGTTGGATCCTGATGTCATGACGTCGTCCCCAAGCAACTGTCGCCTTGCGTGAAGGCGATGCGCCGTCCTCTAGAGAGGTGAGGCGCGGTGCGTCCAGACGATGGGTTTCAGAAAATTTTTGGGTGACGACGGAATAAAATCGCGACGAAAGCGCGCAAGCGCTGCGCGGAGCGCGCGCATCGTTGGAAAAGTCAAGGATGCAAATGGTTTCTGTCGGCTTCCGGATTTGCACCGGGAAAAGAAGTGCGGCGCTCGCGTGCCGCGCTTCTTGTAGGGATTCCAGATTGTACCGGTTCTAAAACGATCTCTCGATGCGCGGCCGCGTCACGCGGTGGCAGACCGCGGACGCAGCCCCGCCGGCAGATGCGCCGCGAGCCAGGCGGCGATCGCAAGCTCGTTGCGATGGTAGAGCAGGCCTGCGGCGATCACGGCAATTCCGATCAGCGACAGCGAGAACGGAAACCACAGCGAGTCCTTGAAGACGACGTCGGCGAGATGTCCGAGATAGATGCAGATGCCGAACGCGCCGAACACCGCATAGGCGCGCCGCATCAGGATCACCGCAACCGCGACCAGACCGACATTGAGCAGGCAATAGACCGCTTTCGAGAGTTCGGTTGACCCTTCGGACGCGGTGATGCCGCCCCAGAACGCCATCAGGCCGAACAGATGCAGCCAGAACGCAAAGTCACCATTGCGGCTGCGATAGTCGACGATCCAGGCCACCGCGAGCACGGCCAATCCGAACCACACCGACACACGGCGCCGCGTCTCGAAGTCGGCATAATTCGGGCCGCTGAACCATGGCGCCAGATCCATCGACATGAACCACAGCGCAAACGCGATGATCGCGACGATGAAGGCGAAGCGGAAGTAGCGCAGCGCGACGATGCCGGCGGCAACGGTCGCGATCTCCATGAATATCCAGCTGCCCTTCACCCAGATGTAGAAGTCCTGCACGGTTCCGGGCTTGCCGAACTTGCCCCACCAGCCGAGCTCGTCCTGGATGCCATAGACCGCAAGCGGCGCCATCGAGACCGCGATCGCGATCAACAGGCCGCCGGGAACCCGCAGATCCCTGCCGTACCAGAGGTGGTGACCGGCCACCGCGAATGCGGTGGCGTAGGCGATCGCACACGCCGTCAGCGCCCGGCCGCCCATCTGGGTGAACGCCAGGGTCGAGAACAGGCCCATGGCGCCGATCACGATCAGCGCGCCGACGTACCAGAGCACATGGGCGGCATCGAACCTGGCCGCCGGGCTTGCGTCGCCCGCCGCGCCCTGCCCGTCATGGCTCGCCAGGAAGGCAAGCAGCCGGTCCAGGTCAGCCGCGCTGATCACCCCGGCATCGGCGGCGTCCCGGAGATTCTTCGCTGAATATGGCATGCGACTATCCTCATGGCCGGTTCCGCTCCTCCCCCAATGACAAGGAAAGAGGCGTCTCTCCTGCATGAGTATATCGGAACGTGAGCAACGTTCAATATTTTGTTGAGCGACGCTCAAGATATTTTGGAAGCGGACTCAAGCCTGCCCGGCTAGCCGGATGGCTACTCGCTATTCTGCCAGCGCCTTCATTTCCTTGTAGAGATCCGACTTGCCCTCGAAGCCGATGCCGGGAAGGTCGGGCATGAGGATGTGGCCATTCTCGACGCGCACGCCGTCCGGGAACCCGCCATAGGGCTGGAACAGATCGGGGTAGCTTTCATTGCCGCCGAGGCCGAGGCCGGCCGCGATGTTGAGTGACATCTGGTGGCCGCCATGCGGGATGCAGCGGCTCGGCGACCAGCCGTGGGTCTTCAGCACCGCGAGCGTCCGCTGATATTCGCAGAGCCCGTAGGACAGCGCGCAGTCGAATTGCAGCCAGTCCCGGTCCGGCCGCATGCCGCCGTAGCGGATCAGGTTGCGCGCATCTTGATGGCTGAACAGGTTCTCGCCGGTCGCCATCGGACCCGGATAGAACTCCGCCAGCGCGGCCTGCAACGCGTAGTCGAGCGGATCGCCGGCCTCCTCGTACCAGAACAGCGGGTACTCCCGCAGCATCTTGGCGTAGGCGATCGCGGTCTCCAGATCGAAGCGGCCATTGGCGTCGACCGCGAGTTGTGCCGCGCTGCCGATTTCCTTCAGCACCGCCTCGATGCGCTCGCGATCCTCGGCGAGCGGCGCGCCGCCGATCTTCATCTTCACGACGTTGTAGCCGCGGTCGAGATAGCCGCGCATCTCCTTGCGCAACGCGCCGAGGTCCTTGCCCGGATAGTAATAACCACCGGCGGCGTAGACGAAGACGCGCGGATTGGCTGATAGCCCGTGGCGCTCGGCGAGCAGCCGGAACAGCGGCTTGCCCGCGATCTTCGCCACCGCATCCCACACCGCCATGTCGATGGTGCCGACCGCGACCGAACGCTCGCCATGGCCGCCCGGCTTCTCGTTCGACATCAGCGTCGACCAGACCTTGTCCGGATCGAGATTGTCACCGGCGGCATCGAGCAACGATTTCGGATCGGCCTCGAGCAGACGCGGCGCAAAGCGCTCGCGGATCAGACCGCCCTGCCCGTAGCGGCCGTTGGAATTGAAGCCATAGCCGACCACCCGCTTGCCGTCGCGCACGACATCGGTGACCACGGCGACCAGGCTCGTGGTCATCTTGGTGAAATCGATATAGGCGTTGCGGATCGGCGAGGAGATCGGCTTTGTCACCTCGCGGAGATCGACGATGCGGACGGACATGGTGAGCTCTTCAAGTTAGGCTTGCCGCCTCTCCTCATCGTCATTGCGAGGAGCGAAGCGACGAAGCAATCCATTTCTCAACGAGCGGAGGCATGGATTGCTTCGCTTCGCTCGCAATGACGGTGGAGGAAGCGCCTCAGGACTTCGCCTTGTCCCGGAAATACGGCTCGACCGGCCCGTGCACCTTGATGGTCAGCGGATTGCCGTAGCGGTCCTTGGCGTTGCCGGCGGTGACCCGCACCCAGCCTTCGCTGATGCAGTACTCCTCGACATTGGTCTTCTCGGCACCCTTGAACCGGATGCCGACATCACGCGAAAGAATCTCCGCGTTGTAGTACGGGCTGTTCGGGTCGACCGAGAGGCGGTCGGGAAATTGGTCGTTGGTGTCGTCGCTCATAGCAGCGCCTCGATTTCCTTCTTCAATCCTTCGGGTCGGGCGGTCGGCGCATGCCGCGCCACGACCTTGCCGGCACGATCCACCAGGAACTTGGTGAAGTTCCACTTGATCGCCGGCCCGAGCAGGCCCGATTTCTCACGTTTCAGATGCTCGTACAATGGATGCGCACCTGAGCCATTGACGTCGATCTTGGCGAACATCGGAAACGTCACGGCGTAGTTGGTCTCGCAGAACGCCGCGATCTGTTTCGCATCGCCCGGCTCCTGCGCGCCGAACTGGTTGCAGGGAAAGCCGAGCACGGCAAAGCCGCGCGGCGAGAGGCCGGCATGCAGCTCCTGCAGGCCCTTGTATTGCGGCGTGAACCCGCAGGCGCTCGCCGTGTTCACGATCAGCAGCACCTGGCCCTCGAACCGCTGCAGCGGCACCTCGTCGCCTGTGAGCGACTTGGCGGTGAAATCGTAGACGGTAGTCATCTCAAACCACCGGATCGATCGGCGACGACGGCGTGCCGCCGGCTTCCACCGCCTCACCCGCGGCAAGGCAGAGGTCCTCGCGGTAGCGGCCGGCGACCAGCTGCACGCCGACCGGAATCCGCCCGACGAGGCCGGTGGAGACGACAAGCCCGGGAAGACCCATGAAGGGGATCGCGATCTGCGGCAGCTGCGCGTGCCACACCCGCGCGAACGACGCCTCGTCCTTGCGGTCGAGATGATCGGGGAACGGCAGCTCGCCGGAGACCGGCATCAGCAGCACCGGATATTTGTCGAAGAAGGCAAACCATTCGCGGGTCAAGGTCGCGCGGCGGGTCAGCGCCTGCGACAGGTCGAACGGATGCACCCTGGCGCGGACGCCGCGCAGGCAGGCCAGCGCGCCGGGATCGCCCTCGCGTTCGGCAAACGCAAGCTGGGCCTCGTAGCCGTCGCCGAGCCAGAGCCGGGTCTGGATCTCGGCCGCCTCGCGCAGGGACGGCGTGTCGGCGATCTCCTCGACGATCCAGCCGGCCTCTCGCAATCGCCTGCCGGCATCGGCCACCGCGGCGACGACTTCCGGCACCGGGTTGAGGCCATCGGGATTGAGGCACATCGCAACGCGCTTCTCGCGCGGCGGTCCCTCGAGCGGCACCGGCGCATACCAGGGATCGCGATAATCCGGCGCCGACATCGCCGCGAGCGAGATGCGCAGATCGTTGACCGTGCGCGCCAGCGGGCCCGAGACCGCGCTGATCTGCGGCCCGATCGGACGCTCCGGCAATGCCGCGTTGAAGGCGGGGATGCGGCCCATGCTCGGCCGCAGGCCGTGCACGCCGCAGGCATAGGCCGGATAGCGGACCGAGCCTGCGATATCGGTGCCGTGCGCGATATGGCCGATGCCGGCCGCGACCGCGGAGCCCGCGCCGCCCGACGAGCCGCCCGGCGTGATGCCGGGATCGCGCGGGTTCTTGGTGTCGCCGTGAATGAGATTGGTGGTGAACCAGCGATAGGAGACCGCCGGACAATTGGTGCGGCCGAGCAGCACGGCGCCGGCCTTGCGCAGATTGGCGACCACCGGATTGTCGACCTTGGCGATCAAGTCGCGCTGCGCCTTCAACCCGTTGGTGGTGGCGTAGCCCTCCTGGTCGACATTGACCTTGATGGTAACAGGCACGCCGGCCAGCGGCCCGACGGCCTCACCGCGCGCAATTGCCGCATCGATCTTGGCGGCCTGTGCCAGCACGTCGTCCGGCCGGTGATCGACGACCGCATTGATCTTCGGGTTCACCGCGTCGAGCCGGGCGAGCCCAGCCTCGGCCGCCTCCTTCGCTGACACCTTCTTGGATTTGATGAGGGAGGCGAGTTCAGCCGCCGACAGACGCCAAATATCCTGCATGTGCTACTCCGTATGACGCAGGCGTTTTAGCCCCACACGAAGAGCAAGGCCAGCGGCCGGCCGCCTGATGTTTCAGCGGACATGCGCGATGTAATAGGCAAGGTCGCCGATCTGCTCCTTGGTGACCGTCTGCATCACGTCCGCCATGGTGGCGTCGTAGCCGTGGCGGCTGTTGTCCTTGTATTCGGCCAGCGTCTTGGCGAGGTAATCCTCGCGCTGGTTGGCGATGCGGGGGACGTTGTCCTTGCCCGAAAAATCGGTGTTGTGGCAGCTGTTGCAGCGGTTCTGCTGCGCCAGAGCCTGGCCACGCGCCATCCGCGCCGGATCGCCGACATCCGCGGGCGGCGTTGGCTTCGGCAAGGTGGCGATGAAGTCCGAGAAGCTGCGTAAATCGTCGTCGGTCATCGGTTTCGCCATCTCGTTCATCGGGTCGAATACCCTGAGCTTCTCGCGAAACATGAAGAGCTGGATCAGCGCATAGGGCGCCTGCTGGCCGCCGAGCGAGGGCGTGTTCTCGGTTTCCGACGTGCCGTGCTCGCCATGGCAGGCAAAGCACGCCGCCGCGCGCTCCTGGATGGTCTCGGCATTTGCGGAGAAGCTGAGAGCGGCCAGCGCCGCGGCGATTGCGAGCTTACGCATCGGTCCATCCTTACGTGCAGTTCAAAAGAAAATCGGGGGCAGCAGACGCTGCCCCCGATCTCTGGTTTCAGCTTACTGATTGGCGACCTTCGGCTTGCCGTAGCTGATGCGATAGACCGCGCCGTTCCAGTCGTCGGAGACGAGCAGCGAGCCATCCTTCAGCAGCATCACGTCGACCGGGCGGCCGACATACTTGTTGTCCTCGAGGAAGCCGGTCATGAACGGCTCGACCGACTTCACGGTGCCGTCCTTGTTCAGCTTGACGACGACGACGTCACCGCCCTGCTTCTGCGACTTGTTCCAGGAGCCGTGACGCGCGACGAAGATCGCGTTCTTGTAGGCCTTCGGGAACTGGCTTCCGGTGTAGAAGCGCATGCCGAGCGAGGCGGTATGCGGACCCATCAGGCCGACCGGCGCGGTGTAGTCCTTGCAGTTCTTGCCCCAGCCGAGCTCCTGGTCGATGATGTTGCCCTGGTAGCAGTAAGGCGCGCCGAAATCCTCGCCGGCCTTGGTGACGCGATTGAGCTCGTCTTCCGGCACCGTCTCCGACAGCCAGTCGCGGCCGTTGTCGGTGAAGTACATCTGCTTGGTCTCGGGATTCCAGTCGAAGCCGACCGAGTTGCGCACGCCGAGCGCGTAGACCTCGGCGCCGGAGCCGTCGAGATTCATGCGGCGGATCTGACCGTGATCGGCGTCGTGCAGCACGTTGTTGCCGGGCTGGCCGACCGGGACATAGAGCTTGTTGTCGGGGCCGATGGCGATGAACTTCCAGCCATGCGCCTCGTCCTTCGGCAGCTTGTCGTAGATGACGGTCGGCTTCGGCGGATTGTCCAGATTGTCCTCGATCTTGTCGATCTTGGAGACCTTCGACAGCTCGGCGATGTAGAGCGTGCCGTCCTTGAAGGCGACGCCGTTCGGGCGGTAGAGGCCGGAGGCGATCACCTTGACCGAACGTTTGCCGTCCTTGTTGACGATTGCATAGACCTTGTCGACGAGCCGGCTGCCGACGAACACGGTGCCCTTGTCGCCGAGCGCCAGCGAGCGCGCATTGGCCATGCCCGCGGCATAGACCTCGACATTGAAGCCGGCCGGGACCTTGAGCTTGGCGAGCGGCAGCTTGTCGGGCGCGGTCGGCAGCGGCGGGGGTGCCACCGGCGCGAGCTTGGCGGCGGCCTCATTGTCCGGACGCCCGATCAAGGGCGAGCCCGGCGGCAGCGGCTGGGCGGCGGGCGCGGCACCTGCGGCGGGCGCGGCCGCCGGCTGTTGCGCCGCAGCAGAGAGCGTGAACGCTCCCAGCATGGCCCCCGCGAGCAGCAGGCTGCGCGGTGCGAACGAGTGTTTTTTCATGATGATCTCCCCTGGGTGGAAGCCGTTGTTGATTGCGCCATTGACGTCAGCCGGCGCGGTTCGGCTTTCCGTTCATAGTCTTGCGAATTTGTCCGGACAATTGCAATCGGAAACATGCCGACACCAGCCAACGCATGGTTGTGGCCACGCGACGTTGCCGGTGTCTCTCAGTGCCGTGTCATCGAGTGGTCCGGGCGATCGAGAATCGCCTCCGTGAATGGAAACTCCAGCACGATCTCGCCCTCGTCGTCGGTGACCTCGATCACCGCGCCGAGCAGCGCGCCGTCGGCCCCCTCGGTCTTGAGCAGTTCGCGAATCATCGCCCGTGCCATTTCCCACGCGCGATCCGGGTCCCGCAGGATTTCACCATCGGGGTCGGAGATCAGCTCGTCGCCGATACGGGTATTGAAGAAATAGCGTGGCATCGGCTGAACTCGGCTCGGTTAGTCGCTTCCCGTCACCGGGAAGCACGGAATCGTCATCAGGACCTTCGGAGGATCGCGTGGTCCCTGTTTCTTAGTCCAAGATCAACATTCACCGTGTGGCGAACAACAGGAAAAAGGTCTGATCCCACCGGGTTTTGACCGGAAATGCGCGCACAAATTTGTGAGTGGGTCGGATTTGTGTCTCGCAGTGCAGCATGCGCTTCCGCAGGGCCGCTTGCGAAAAATTTAAGTGGCGAACTTTTCGAACCGCAGTAGTTTAACCTCTAGGGCGGAAAGTTCGTCCGGTTGCAACAAGGAGAGCCTAATGGCCTGGAAAGCACCGAAGATCGTCGAAGTGTCGGTCGGCATGGAAATCAACATGTATATGTGCGCCACCCGCAAGTAAGCGGCAGCGCCCTATACACGTTTAGCGTTTTAGCGCAGGTGGACATCCGGGCGTAACGCGCTCCCGAGCATGGGGGTGTGTTCCAAAGCCGGGGTCCACCTCGTAACGTTTCTGGGTCCGAATTATTTGGGTCCGAGTTAAACGTCTCCAGGGGACGGATCATGCTTCGTGTCGTCGTCCTGGGTGCCGCGGCGGGTGGCGGCGTTCCGCAGTGGAACTGCGGATGTGCCGTCTGCAGGACGGCGCGAAGCGACCATCCCGAATTGCAGAGCACGCAAGCCTCGATCGCCGTCAGCGGCGATGGCGCGCACTGGTTCCTGGTCAACGCGTCTCCGGATCTCCGTCAACAGTTGATCGCGACGCCGCAACTGCATCCGAAGCACGGCGCCTTGCGCCACAGCCCGATCGCCGGCGTCATCCTCACCAATGGCGAGATCGATGCGGTCGCCGGGCTATTGTCGATGCGCGAGGGCTCGCCATTTGCGATCTACGCCCATGAACGGGTGCTGGCGATCCTGCGCGCGAACAGCATCTTCAACGTGCTGAGCGAGAAAAACGTCGCGCGCCGGCCGATCGCGGTCGATCAGGCGTTCGAGCCGGCCCTGCCCGACGGATCGCCGTCGGGGCTCGAGGTGCTGCCGTTCGAGGTTCCCGGCAAGGGCGCGTGGTATCTCGAGGGCAAGGCGCACCCGGCGGGCGCCGACGGCGTCGGCGATACGCTCGGCCTGCGTATTGCGGACAGGCGTAGCGGCCAATACTTCTACTTCCTGGCCGCCTGCGCCCGGGTGACCGACGACCTGAAATCACGGCTCAAGGGCGCGCCCTTGGTGTTCTTCGACGGCACGGTGTGGCGCGACGACGAGCTGATCGCGGCGGGCCTTGGCAACAAGACCGGCCAGGGCATGGGACATATCGCCATGTCGGGCGATCAGGGCGCGATCGCAAGCCTCGCCGGGCTCGACATCGGACGAAAAGTGTTTTTGCATATCAACAACTCCAACCCGGCGCTGCTTGGGACCTCGGCCGAACGCAAGGCGGCCGAACAGGCGGGCTGGCAGATTCCCTCCGACGGAACGGAGATCGTGCTGTGAATGTCGTGCCTACGAATGGAATGACCGCGCTCTCGATCGGCAAGGGCATCACGCTCGACAGTGCCGAGGAGATGGAGGCAACGCTGCGCACGATCGGCGCGACGCGCTATCACAGCCTGCATCCGTTCCACCGCCTGCTACACGGCGGCAAGCTCAACAAGGGCCAGGTCCAGGCCTGGGCGCTGAACCGCTATTACTACCAGAGCACGATCCCGCTGAAGGATGCGATGGTGATCTCGCGCTTCCGCGACCGCAACACCAGGATCGAATGGCGCCATCGCATCGAGGATCACGACGGCGATCTCGGCAATGAAGGCGGCATCGAGCGCTGGCTGAAGCTCACCGAAGGCCTCGGCCTCGACACCGCCTATGTCGAGTCCACCGAAGGCATCCTGCCGGCGACGCGCTTTGCCGTGGAAGCCTATGTGCATTTCTGCCGCGACCGCACGCCGCTGGAGGCGATCGCCTCCTCGCTCACCGAATTGTTCGCGCCGAACCTGCACGAGGAGCGTATCTCCGGGATGCTGAAGCACTACGACTTCGTCAATCCCGACATCATGAGCTATTTCAGCCGCCGCCTGACCCAGGCGCCCCGCGACGCCGGCTTTGCGCTGGACTACGTCAAGCAGCATGCCAGGACGCCGGCCGAGCGCGAGGCGGTCTGCAACGCGCTGATCTTCAAGACCAACGTGCTGTGGGTGCAGCTCGACGCGCTCTATCACGCCTATGTCGAGGGCCAGATTCCGCCCGGCGCCTTCGTGCCGAAGACGAGCTAGAGACAACATCATGGCCAGCAGCCGCAATATCAGCGTCAGCGAGACCAGCCGGCCGAAACTGCCGCGCCATGCCAGGCTGAAATTCGACGAGACGCGGCAGGTCTGGGTGATCCTGGCGCCGGAGCGCGTGCTGGCGCCGGATGAAATCGCGGTCGAGGTGCTGCAGCTCTGCGACGGCGTGCGCAGCGTCGCCGAGATGGTGGACCAGCTCGCCGAAAAATACGCCGCGCCACGCGAGGCGATCGCGACCGACGTGATCGCGATGTTGCAGGATCTGGCCGACAAGGGCTTTCTCACCGAAGCGCGCGAGAGCACGGCATGACTGACACGCTCGCCGGTAGCAAGACAACGACAGCAGGCCCGGCCGACGGGCTCGCGGTGCTCGAGCAAGCGCGCTCGGCGGCGGAGACCTACGGCATCCCGCTCGCGGTGCTGCTCGAGATCACCCACCGCTGCCCGCTGCAATGCCCGTACTGCTCCAACCCGGTCGAGCTCGACCGCGGCTCGACCGAGCTCACGTCAGAGGAATGGAAGAAGGTGCTGGGCGAACTTGCCGAGCTCGGCGTGCTGCAGGTTCATTTCTCCGGCGGCGAGCCGACCGCACGCAAGGACATCGTCGAGCTGGTGCAGCACGCGACCGATGTCGGGCTCTATTCCAACCTGATCACTTCGGCGGTGTTGCTGACCAGAGACAAACTGTCGGCGCTGGCCGATGCCGGCCTCAGCCATGTGCAGATCAGCTTCCAGGGCAACGAACCCATGGTTGCCGATCGCGTTGCCGGCCTGAAGGACGCGCACAAGAAGAAGCTCGAAGTCGCGAAATGGACGCGCGAGCTCGAGATGCCGCTCACGGTGAACGCCGTGATGCATCGGCAGAACCTGCATCAGCTGCCCGACATCATCCAGATGGCGGTCGACCTCGACGCCGACCGGCTCGAGGTCGCCAACGTGCAGTATTACGGCTGGGCGCTGAAGAACCGCGCCGCGCTGATGCCGACGATCGAGCAGATCGAGGAAACCAGCCGCATCGTCGAGGAAGCTCAAGTGCGCCTGAAGGGTACGCTCGCGATCGACTACGTGGTGCCGGACTACTACGCGCTGCGGCCGAAGAAATGCATGGGGGGCTGGGGCCGCCAGTTCTTCAACATCTCGCCGGCCGGCAAGGTGCTGCCGTGCCATGCCGCCGAGAGCATCACGGGGCTCGAATTCGAGTCGGTGCGCTCGAACCATTCGATCGCCTGGATCTGGCAGAACTCGGAGGCCTTCAACCGCTATCGCGGCACGGGCTGGATGCCGGAGCCGTGCAAATCTTGCGAGTTCCGCGAGGTCGACTACGGCGGCTGCCGCTGCCAAGCGTTTGCGCTGACCGGCGATGCCGGCAACACCGACCCGGCCTGCGCGCTGTCGCCGCGGCATGAGGAGATCTTCAAGCAGGCCGAGCAGGAATCCGCGGGTGCGCAGAACCGCTTCGTCTACCGCAACTTCGCCGGCGGCACGCTGGAGACGGACGAAGGCAAACGCCCGGACGACGCCAATGGCGCCTGACGCCGATGCCGGCAAGGCCGCAAGGCGCGCCGATCCCTTCGCTCCGCTGACGTCGGAATGGCTCGATGTCGGCGACGGCCACGATCTCCATGTCGAGAGCGTCGGACGTGAAGGCGGCATCCCCGCGGTCTACCTGCATGGCGGCCCCGGCAGCGGCTGCCAGCCGGATCATCGCCGCCTATTCGATCCCGAGCGCTTTCACGCCGTGCTGTTCGACCAGCGCGGTTGCGGCCGCAGCCGGCCAAAGGGCAGCCGCGACACCAACACGACGCAGCATTTGATCGCCGACATGGAGAAGATCCGCGAACGCTTCGGCTTTTCGCGCTGGATGGTGGTCGGCGGCTCCTGGGGCGCGACGCTGGCGCTGGCCTATGCGCAGGCGCATCCCGAGCGGGTCAGCGGGCTGGCGCTGCGCGCGACGTTTCTCGGCACCCGCGAAGAGCTGGAGGACGTTTTCCTGCGCGCCCTGCCGCGCTTCTATCCCGATCTCGCCGAGGACTTCCTCAACTTCCTGCCCGAGCACGAACGTGCGGCGCCGCTTGCGGCCTATTACCGTCGCATCCTCGATCCTGAGATGGCCGTGCATGCGCCGGCCGCGCGCGCCTGGCACGACACCGAACGCACGCTGTCGGAGCACACGCCGAAGCAGACGCGGCTCGACCTGACAAAGACAGCAGGCGCCCTGCCCTCGACGCCGTTCATGGAGGCGCACTACTTTGCCAATGGCTGCTTCATGCGGCCGAACCAGCTGATGAGTGAGGCCGGCAAGCTCTCCGGCATTCCCGGCATCCTGGTGCAGGGCCGCTACGACCTGCTGTGCCCGCCCGCGACATCGCACGCGCTCGCCGCGCGCTGGCCGGGCAGCGAGGTCCGCATCATCGACGGCGCCGGCCACATCCTCTACGACCCCGGCATCCGCAACGCCGTGATGAAGGCGATCGCGGATTTGGCGGCAAGACAATGACCCGGGCGCGTACTCATAACTGGAGCGCCCGCAAGGCGAACTAATCGGACAGTGAAGACGACAGGAGTTCAACCTGTCCGTCCAGGGTCTTTTAGATTTGTCGTACCAGGTCGTTTGCCGCTTCGTCTGTCCAATCAGGATTAAGATGTGAAGATGCCCGCCGAATAATCGGCATGGCCTTCCTCGTGCCGGCCACGCATCGCGGCCGCGTGCTCTCGCTCGAATGGCGGCGCTCAATCCTCCGATGAGCTCGGCTTGATGTTACCGACGACCATGTCGCGCAGGGCCCTTCGCAGCACGGCGATATCTTTCGCCCCGTTCAGTTGCTCGAACTCTCGCTGGGCACGCTGCCAAAGCGGAGCGGCCTTGTCGTGAAGGCGGCGGCCGGCATCAGTCAGCTCAATGAGGCGGCTTCGTCCATCGGTGGGCGAGGACCGGATCAGAACGAAGCCGTCACGTTCCAGGAAGCCGACCATCTTGCCCATGGCGGTCCGCTCGATATCGAGCTGCTCGGCGAGCGCGTTGACGGCTGCGCTACCGAGTTCGTTCAGCGCCGCCAGGGTGAGGAACTGCGTGATGCGCAGGCCAACCGGTTCGAGATGAGCGTCATAGAAACGCGAGATTTGCCGGTTGGCCTTCCTCATGGCGAAGCAGTTGCATTGATCGATTCCCAGAGGCTTGTTCACCGGCAACACTCCTTTCGTTCTCGCTTCTATCGCAGCCGGCGCCGCGAATACAGCAGCGGCGCGGCCGCAGCGATATCCTCAAAACCCTTCTCAAGCCCCTTGCGGCGGGGTGATGTAGCCGGGCTCCTCAGCCGCAAGCGTTCCCTTCAGCACCGTCGTTCCCCGGTCGGCCATCACCTCGCTCTTGCCGGCGGCGAGGGCGTCGTAGGTCTGGCGCACCACGTCCTCGGGGCTCGCCTTCGGCACGTCAATGCCGTTGGTCAGGTCGGTGTCCACGAACCCGACATGCAGGCCGAGAACCTGAACGCCGCGTTCGCGCAGGTGAAAGCGAAGCTGGTTGGTGTAGCTCCAGGCCGCCGCCTTTGACGCGGCATAGGGCGTCAAGATCGGCCGCGGCAGCCACACGATGTCTGAGAGCACGTTGACGATGGCGGCGTTCGGCTTCGTCGACAGGATCGGTTCGAAGGCCTGCGTGACGCGCACGACGCCATAATAGTTGGTATCGAACATGCGGGCGGATTGCGCCGCGACGTCGGTCGACAGCGGCCCGTCGATCAGAGCAGCGATTCCCGCGTTGTTGATCAGTACCGTCGTATCGGCCGCCAATTTGGCGGCAGCCGAGACCGAGGTCGGATCGGTGACGTCGATCTTGACGGGGATAATGCCGGGCTCGTTGAAGCCGTCCGTCTTGCGCATGCCCGCATAGACTTTCGCGGCACCGCGGCGACGTGCCTCGCGTGCAAAGGCCAGGCCCAGGCCGCGATTGGCTCCTGTGATGAAGACGGTTGCGTTCTTGATATCCATGACGGTCTACCTTTCCGATTTTGCCAGAGGCCGTTCGCGCTGCTGGCTCGTTTTAAGTTCAGATAAAGAGGGTTTCCGGCAGCCGCTCCGACAGCCGCTCGCGCAGGCCCGCGGCAAGGGACAGCACTGCGCCAAGCGGACTCATCCGCACACTGACGCGCGGTACCGATCCGTCGGGATTGTGCTCGACGATCACGGCTGCGCTCAGTTTCTCTCCACTGGTCAGCGTGGCTTCGTATTCGAGAACGAGCCGCGAGCCGACATCCTGCACGAAGGTCGGCGTTTGCGACGCGTAGAAGGTGCCGACGGCATCGACGACGCATCGGATGGCGTCGCGTCCCGTGACGGGACCGCGCAGGACGGAGCTGACCAGCTGCGCGTCAGCGGTCAGATCGTCCAGAAACGGATGGCGCTCGGTTTGGGGATGGGACATTTCTCAAACTCACGCTGGCTTTGATCATGTTCAGGCGAACACCGCGCGGTTCTGCGCGATAAATTGCCGGACCGAGAGCGGTGGCGTTCCCGTGATCTTCTCGACGGCATCGTTGGTGCCCGAGAAAATGCCGTCGCGATAATTCTGGGCGACTTCGACCAGGTGCTGCACCAGGAACGGAGGAAACTTGTAGAGCTTCTCCATTTTCTCCTTGAACACCGCGATCGAGGTCGGCGCGTAGTCGATCCGGGCGCCGAGCACTTCGCTCATCTCGGCGGCGATTTCGGTGTGGTCCATCTCCACCGGTCCGTGCAGCGGATAGATCTTGCCTTCATGGCCTTGCGGCTTGGCCAGGAGGTGGGCAATGACACGCCCCTGATCGTCGCTGGCGATCGGCGCGTGGCGGCCGTTCTCAAACGGAAATTCGATCTTCTTTTTCGCCCAGATCTCTTTTCCGAAATGCGGGTACACCAGCCAATCGGCAAAGAACGTCGGGCGAAGATGCGTGGTCGCAACGCCTGACCAGTCGAACACGCGTTCAGAAACCCAGTGATCCTGCGCCGCATGGCTCGTCGATTCCCGGCGCGCCGAAATCTGCGACATGTTGACGATCGCGCTGACGCCGGCCTCTCGCGCTGCCTGGGCGAAATAGGCGGCCGCGCTGATGATTCCGGGTGCGATCGGATGGAGGAAATAGGCGGATTGGATGCCCTCCATGGCCGTGCGAATAGCGTCGATGTCCGTGAAATCGCCGACGGAGATGTCGACGCCGCGCTGCCGCAACGCTGCCGCGCGCTCACCATCCGAGCGCACATAGGCGCGCACCCTCTTGCCCATTTTGAGCAGTTCGTCGACGGCCGCACCCCCGGTCCGCCCGGTCGCACCGCTGACCAGAATGGTTGCTTCGCTCATGACGACCCTCCTTGTTCATGTAAGAGCATATGCTCTTATATGGAGAACAATAGGTGCATATGCTCCTAAGTCAAGTCGCTTGTTTCGACAGCGGGCGTGGGACCGTTCACATCGCCGTGTGGTCCACAGGCGGGGCCGACTCAATAACGGCCCTGCCGGGAGAGCCGTCAGATGTCGGAATTGGTGGGGCATGACGCGCCGCGCAGCCTTTATGCGCGCGACACAGGCGACTTTGCGCTATCTCGACCGAGTACTGCCGCGACCCGTCAAGTTGCCGTGCCGAACACCGGCAACCGGCTCCTTTGCATGGGGTTGTTTTCGATATTTTGGCAGTGCCCCTTCAAACCAGGTTCAGGTCCTTCGGCTTGATGCCGGTGAAGATACGTTCGAGGCTGGCCTGCTGCAGGCCGTAGACGTGCTGGATCAGGCCGGCGAAGAACGCCTTGTAGTCGGTCAGAACCGGATAGTCGCGGTTCTGGAACAGCGTCGCCTGCGCGACCTGGACCTGCTCGCCGGCCATGCGTCCGCCGTTGATGCCGCCGCCCATCACCCAGTAGACGCTGCCATGGCCGTGATCGGTGCCGCGGTCGCCGTTCTCACGGAAGGTGCGGCCGAATTCGGAGATCACGACCACGACGGTGTCGCGCCACATCGCTGGGCCGATTTCCTCGGAGAAGCCGGCGAGCTGCCCAGTTCGCCGAGACGGTCGGCGAGATAGCCGGTCGCCGCGCCCTGGTTGACGTGGGTGTCCCAGCCGCCGACATCGACAAAGCCGAGGTTGAACTGCTCGCGCATCAGCCGGCCGATCCGCCGCGCCGACAGCTCGAAGCCGCGCGGCGACACGGCGCCGCGGTTGGCCGCCATCATCTCCTCGGACACCGATTTGTAGACGTCGTCGCGGACCCGAAAGCCTTCCGACACCGAATTGGCGAGGTCGCCTTTCGCGTACATCTCCCGGATCAGCCGCGCCTGCCGGTCGTCGACGCCGGGTTTGCTGACGCTGGCGATGCCGATGTTCGGGATCTGGCTCTGGCCGCGGAAGATCAGCGGTAATTGGTCGGTGAAGGAGATCGGCTTCACCCGCGTCAGCTCGCTCGCCAGCCGGCTCATGAAGCCGGAGCGGTAGTCGCGGCTGCCGCCGACCGCCTGCCCGAGCTCGATCGTGTCCTGGGTCTCGAAATGGCTGCGCGAGAGGTCGTCGCTGGTGCCGGCAAAGGGAACGAAGGCGATCTCGCGCCTGGCCCACAGCGGATAGATCGAATCGCGCAGTGCCGGATGCAGCCCCCATCCGGCGTCGAGTGCCAGCGCCGCATTCGGATTGCCGGCGTCGGGCCGGGCGACCGCAAGCGTCGGGCGCGAGGCGTAGTAGAATTCGCTGCCGACGGGCACGACCACATTGGCGGCGTCGTAGGCACCGCGCAGAAACACCACAAGCATGCGCGCGTCGGTCGCGGGCGCGGCCCAGACCCGGCCGGCAAGGGTGAGCGACGTGGAAGCGGCGAAGGCCTTGATCAGTTCGCGGCGGTTCATTGCCGAACCTCCCTTTCAGTGCATGAACTCGGGTGACGACAGAAACAGCGTGTTCCAGTCCTGCGGCGAGACGGCCTGGTCGAGCGCGGCGAGCGTGGTCGGGCTCAGCGTCTGCTTGATGTTGCTGAAATAGAGCCCGTTCATGACCAGCGGAAACGCCGGCTGGTCGACGGCGTTGGGCTCGTTCGGCTTGAACAGCCCGGCCGATCCCGAGCCGATCGCGCGCGCGATCTCGAAACGCAGCATCATCTGCCCAGGACCGTTCCAGGCCGCCGACAGCATCGAATAGCCGTCGGGCGTCTCGTGATTGAACAGGCCCTCGGACAGGCGGTTGAGCCAACTCTGGATCGGCAGCGTATTGAGGACGACCTTGGTATCGTAGGCGAGCCGCACCGACGACGTCACGTAGAGCATCGGGTCCTTGAACTTGGCGCCGCCCTTCAGGCTCGCGGCGAATTCCGGCGCGTGAACCAGCGTCGACATCACGGCCGCGATATCGCCGTCGGTCTTCTGGAAGGTCTGCGCCATCTGCTGCACCAGCGCGGGCGGCGGATTGTCCGACACGAAATAGGTCGCAAGCTGCTTTGCGATGTGCGTCGCGGTCGCGGGATGACGGCACAGGATATCGAGGGCTTCATCGACCTCGGCGAGACCGCGGCCCTTGATCTGATGGCCGAGGAAGGTCTTGTCGCCGAAATCGTGGCGCGCCGGATTGAACTCGAAGGCGCCCTCGCGGACCAGCTGGGATTGCTGCTCGGGCTTCAGCTTCGGATCCTCGGACTTGAAGTCGATGCCGACGCCGGTGAGGATCCGCGCCAGCGCCTCGACATCGGCCTGGGTGTAGCCGGAGCCGACGCCCATGGTGTGCAGCTCCATGATCTCACGGGCGTAGTTCTCGTTGAGGTGGCCGGCCGCGTTGTCGGCATTGTCGAGATAGCGCAGCATCACGGGATGATGCAGCGTTGCCGAGAGCAGGTTGCGGAACTTGCCGAGCGCATTGGCGCGGATCGCGCGATCCTCGTAGTCGCCGACCAGCACGCGGATGTTGGCCTTGTACTGGTGGACATTGAAGTGGTTGAACCAGAACCAGGTCAGGCGCTCGCGCAATTGATCCGGCGCATAGAGCGCGTGCAGGATGGTGCGGGCCGCGGCCTGCCTGGCGCGGTCGTTCATGGCCTGCTGATAGACCTGTTGCGCCGCCTTGCGCTGCTCCGGATCGGCGACCTGGTTGGCGGATTTGCCCTGCTGGTCGAACGAGGCCGCAATGTCGAACGGGAAGCGATGCACGTCCGGCATCGCCTCGATCTGCTTCTGGACGGCGGCCGGCAATGCGGCGTTGGCCGGATGCAGTTGCTCCTGCAGCCAGCGTTCGGTGCCGATCTCGCGCAGATGCGCCGCGCTCGAGGCGCTGACGCCCCAGGTCAGGCGGTCGAGCAGCGCGATGTCCTGCGCCGCGAGTTCGGCCGCCCGCGCCGGCTGGTGGCACATCACCAGCCCGGCGATCGTCCCGATCATCAGTTTCGCGGCTGTCCGCGCTCCGAGTGTGGCCGTGATGCTCATGAAGGCTGATGACCTGCCCGGCTCATGGTGTCGTGCCCTCAGTGTTTGCATTTGCCGGGAGGGCATGCCGGCGCGGCGCGGGGTGCTGCTGCGGGCCTTGGCGGCGGTGCCGACCGCGGCGGCGGCGGTGCTGCGCGTTGCGCCTGCACAGCCGGCCGTGGTGGCGGCGGCGCGGCACGCGGAGCCGGTGCCGGATGCGGCGCAACGGCTGCGGCGCGCGGCGGCGGAGGAGCCGCGCGGGCCGGCGCTGCGGCCCGGGCCGGTGCAGGCCGGGAGACCGGTGCCGGCGACACCGCGGCATGTGCCGGCGCCGAACGCGCCGCCGGCGTCTGCCGTGCTGGCGGCGTGCGGTTCGCCGGCGACGGCGCCGTTGCGGGCTTCACGTTTGCGGTCGGTGCGGTCGCCGCATGCGTCAGCGGTTCCTGCCTCCCGGGCTTGCCGGCGGTCGCGGGCGAGGCCGGCGCGTTGGCCACCGGGGCAGCGCCAGGCTTGGTCGGCGGAGCCGGCTGCGCATTGGCAGGCGCCATGGCTGTCGCGGGCTTGCCTGGTGTCACCGCGTTCGGCTTTGCCCCGGGCTGCGCGGCACCAGGCTGCGTGCCGCCCGGCTGAACGGTGCCCGGCTGCACGGCGCCATGCTGCTGCGTCGGGTTGGCCGGCGCGGTCGCCGACTGCGGCAGCGGCGGTCCATTCTTGGCGCCCGGCAAAGTGTGCGCACCCGGCGCACCCATGGCGTTCGGCGCGGCGGCCGCATTCGGCGCAGCGCCCGGCGCTCCCATCGCCGCACCCTGCGCTGGCGTCGCGCCTTGCGGAGCGGCGGGCCTCGTCAGATTGGCGCGCTGCATCGCCGCGGCCGGCAGTTGCGGCGCCGCCGTGACCGGTGCGCCGCCCATTGCCGCCGTCACCCCGGCCGCATGGAGCTGCGCCGGCGTCGGGTTGGGATTGTTGATCACCGTGTTGATCACTGTCGTGTTGTGGATGTTGTTGAACACGATGTTGTTCTGCGGCGGCACGACATAGGCCGGTGCGGCGACATAGGCCGGCATCGCCACGAAGAACGGCGTCGGCAGCACGAACAGTCCGATCGGCGGCGGCGGCGGCGGCAGCACGACGAAGTCGGGCGGCGGCGGCGGCAGGAAGAACACCGGCGGCGGCGGGGGCGGCGCGAAGTCGAATACCGGATCGCTGTAGTAGAGCACCGGACGGTCGACATAGACGATCTCGTCGGGCGGCGGCGGCGGCACGTCGTAGTCGAGCGCCGTGAACTGCGGCGGCGGCTCCAGCGCGGCCGACAGATAGGCGAGCCGGCGCCGGGCGTCATATGCATGCGGGCCGCGCGGATAACGCCGCAGATACGACCAATACGCATCGGGCGTGTCGGCGTTGTAAGTGCGCCGCCAGGTGATGGCTTCGCGCCGCGCCGCCACGATCGCGCGCACCCGCCTGGCCAGTGGATCGGTCGGATAGGCCTGCAGATAATCCTCGTAGCCCTGCAGCGTGTCGCGCTCCAGCGCGGCGGCATAGGCGTCGTGCGCCGGGAAATCGCGGATCGGCTTGGTGCGCAGTCCGGAATCGACCTGCTGCGGCGGTGCATCCGGCTTGCGCTCGAAGAACATGAACGGCGCGTCGACCTTCTGGGCATTCCACGGGATCTCGGCGCCCTTGGTCATCTCGTTGACGCGCAGGCGAACGCGGTCGAATACCTCGGGCAAGGTCAGGCCGCCGGCGCGGATCATTTCCGCCAACGCCTGCGCGTAGGGCCCGTAAGGCGGCGCACCGTCTGGAGCGACGGTGCCGGGCGCCGAATTGAACGCGATCAAGAGCTTCGGATCGGGGTCGACCAGCGCAAGGCCGCCGGCCAGCGGCTGGCCGTCCTTGGCGAAGGGATTGCTGCGCGCCGCATCGAGCACGATGACGCCGGCCTTGATCGGCAATGCCGAGAGTTGATGGCTGTAATCGGAGATGCGAATCGCCTCGACCGGGATGTCGGTGTCGCGGGCGATCTTGGCGTCGACCGGCACGAAGTAGTTCTCGCCGGTGAGCTGCACGCCGTAGCCGGCGAGATAGACGAAGGCCACGGCATTGGGCCCCGCGTCCTGCACCTTCTGGATGAAATCGCGGAACGACTTGCGCAGCGTCTCGCCGTCGAGATCGCGCGCTCCGACCACGTCGAAGCCGGCGGCCTGCAATGTCTGCGCGATCAGGCCAGCGTCGTTTGCGGCAGTCTGCAACGCGCCGGCCTGATAGGCGCCGTTGCCGACCACGAGCGCGAGACGTTTCTCCTGATCCTGCGCATGGACGGGAAGCGACGAGAGCGACACCAGACCGACGATCAATGCCCACAGAATGCGCGTCATAGTGGTCGTCCCTTTTCTTCTCGAGAGTTGGCGTTACGGATGGAAAGGCTACTTCCGTGAATGCGCGCTGAACAGGATTGCGGCAATTGTGGCAATCCTTGGTCTGCACGGTCGCGGGCACCCCGGAATCGGCTTCCCGGGGGCGCGCGATCAGGCGATATTACGCGGATAAAACAGGCAAAAAAGGAGCACTCGATGCCAATCGCCGGACAAGGCATGCTGCTGACCTCGATGGATATCGACAGCTTACACGAAGCTGAATTCAACCGCTGGTACGACCGCGAGCATCTCGAAGAACGGGTCGCGATCGACGGATTCCTGGAGGCCCGCCGCTACGTCGCCCATGACGGCAGGCCGAAATATCTCAGCCTCTACTCGACCGCGACCTTCGAGGTGCTCGAGAGCCCCGCCTACCGCAAGGCGCTCGCCAACCAGACCGACTGGTCGAAGGCCAACATCGCGCGCTTCCGGAACATGATCCGCGGGGTCGCGCGCATCACGGTCAGCCGCGGCGTCGGCCGAGGCGCAGCCCTCGGCATCATCCGCCTGCGCCCGCCGGCCGAAGGGGCAGACAGACTCCGCGCTGCATTGCGGGAGCAACTCGATCCGGCCGCGCGCGACGGCATCATCTCGATGCACCTGTTGGAGAACGACCCTGACCTGTCGAAGCCGCTGACGCCGGACGCCGACAAAGCCGATCCCGGTGCCGGCGACTGGTTCGTGCTGATCGACGCCACAGATGTCGGCGCGGTCCCCGCAGCCGCGGCAGGCATCACCGGCAATGCAGCCTTGAAGCCGCTGGTGGTCACCAGCGGCGTCTACCGGCTGTTGTGGGATGTCGCGAAGAGCGATCTTCCGCGCGACTGAAGCGTGGTCCGAAAAAGTGCGAAGCGGTTTTGCCTCGCGACCAACGCGCAGCGCTTGCGCGGAGATCATGCTCGAACAAGCGTGGATCGCGATGTAGATCATGCTGCACCGCCACATAACGCAAACGAGATTAACGCTGGGCGCGCATCAGCCGCGCGAAAGCTGATGATCGGACAATTTAGCCTTTGCCTTCTCTGGAACGGCTCTAATAAGATAAGCCTATGATCCAATTCAAAAACCAGAACAACGCCATGTGAGCGTTCGTCGTCAACGATAAGGCCGCGCGGTCAGGCATTTTCGCGCGGGTCAAAGGTAGGAATGAAACCGACTGATATCTCGGCGCCGGATTACTTTCATAAAGTAGTCGATTGCCAATGGGCTTGCCCCGCACACACCCCCGTTCCCGAGTACATCCGGTTGATTGCTGAGGGGCGTTACAGCGACGCCTACATGATCAATTGGAAATCCAACGTGTTTCCCGGAATTCTCGGGCGCACCTGTGACCGTCCATGCGAGCCGGCGTGCCGCCGCGGGCGGGTCGAAGACACTCCGGTCGCGATCTGCCGCCTGAAGCGCGTCGCCGCCGACTTCAAGGACGACATCAAGCACCGGCTGCCGAAGCCGGGGCCGAAGAACGGCAAGCGCATCGCGCTGGTCGGCGGCGGCCCCGCCTCGCTGACCGTGGCGCGCGATCTCGTCCCACTCGGCTATCACTGCACCGTGTTCGACGGCGATCCCAAGGCCGGCGGCATGATGCGCAGCCAGATTCCAAAATTCCGGCTGCCCGACAACGTGATCGACGAGGAGACCGACTACATCCTCAACCTCGGCGTCGAGTTCAAGGGCGGCCAGCGCGTCGACAGCCTGAAGCAGCTGCTCTCCGAGAATTACGACGCGATCTTTGTCGGAAGCGGCGCGCCGCGCGGCCGCGAGCTCGACATTCCCGGCCGCAAGGAGGCCGCCGCCAACATCCATATCGGCATCGAGTGGCTGGCCAACGTGTCGTTCGGCCACGTCGAAAAGATCGGCCGCCGCGTCATCGTGCTCGGCGGCGGCAACACCGCGATGGATTGCTGCCGCACCGCGCGCCGCCTCGGCGGCGAGAGCGTCAAGGTGATCGTCCGCTCCGGCTTCGAGGAAATGAAGGCCTCGCCGTGGGAGAAGGAGGACGCGCTTCACGAGGACATCCCGATCCTCAACTACATGGTGCCGGTGGCATTCAAGCATGTGGCCGGCAAGCTGATTGGCGTCACCTTCCAGAAGGTGAAGGCGGAATACGACGACAAGGGCCGGCGCAATCTGGTGCCCTCGGGCGAGCCGGACGAGACCGTGTCCTGCGACGATGTGCTCGTTGCGGTCGGCCAGGAGAATGCGTTCCCCTGGATCGAAGCCGATTGCGGCATCGAATTCGACAAGTGGCACATGCCGAAGGTCGATCCCAAGACGTTCGTCTCGACCAATCCGAAGGTGTTCTTCGGCGGCGATGCGGCGTTCGGGCCGAAGAACATCATCTGGGCGGTGGCGCACGGGCATGATGCCGCGCTGTCGATTCACCGGATGCTGTCCGGCGAGGACATCAACGAGCGTCCGCTGCCCGAGGTGCAGATCTCCTCGCAGAAGATGGGCATCCACGAGTGGAGCTACGACAACGACATCTCCGCCGACAAGCGCTTCAAGGTGCCGCACCGCGACAAGGTGATCGCGCTGAAGGACATCCGCGCCGAAGTCGAGCTCGGTTACGACCTCAAGCTCGCGCTCGGCGAGGCGCAGCGCTGCCTGAATTGCGACGTGCAGACGGTATTCTCCACGCCGCTCTGCATCGAATGCGACGCCTGCGTCGACATCTGCCCGATGGACTGCATCACCTTCACCGAGAACGGTGAGGAGACTGACTTGCGGCAGCGCCTGAAAGCGCCCTCGCCGCATCACGACCAGGCGCTCTACGTCTCCGGCGACCTGAAGACCGGTCGCGTCATGGTGAAAGACGAAGACGTCTGCCTGCATTGCGGGCTGTGTGCCGAGCGCTGTCCGACCGGCGCCTGGGACATGCAGAAGTACCTCATCGATATGGTTCAAGCGGGATCAACATGTCAGTCCAAAGCCCGATCAGCAGCGTAAACGACTTCGTCGTCCGCTTCGCCAACGTCAACGGTTCGGGCTCGGCCTCCGCCAACGAACTGTTCGCGCGCTCGATTCTGCGCCACGGCGTGCCGGTGTCGCCGCGCAACATCTTCCCCTCCAACATCCAGGGCCTGCCCACCTGGTATGAAGTGCGCGTCACCGAGGACGGCCATCTCGGCGCCCGCGGCGGCGTCGACATGATGGTGGCGATGAACCCGCAGACATGGGACAAGGACGTCGCCTCGATCGAGCCCGGCGGCTACCTGTTCTACGATTCGACCAAGCCGATGCCGACGTCGAAGTTCCGCGAGGACATCACGGTGATCGGCGTGCCGCTGACCGCGATCACCAACTCGACCTACACCGATCCCAGGCAGCGCCAGCTGTTCAAGAACATCATCTATCTCGGCGCACTCTGCGCGCTGCTCGACCTCGATCCCAAGCTGGTCGAACAGCTGATCGGCGAGCAGTACAAGGGCAAGGAGAAGCTGCTCTCCTCCAACGTCCATGCGCTGCATCTCGGCCGCGACTGGGCGCTGCAGAACCTGAAATGCCCGATCGGGCTCCGGGTGAAGAAGTCGGACAAGGTCGGCGACCGCATCTTCGTCGAAGGCAACAGCGCCGCCGCTCTCGGCGCCGTCTATGGCGGCGCCACCGTGTGCGCCTGGTATCCGATCACGCCGTCGTCGTCGGTGGCGGAAGCCTTCACCAGCCACTGCAAGAAGTACCGCCACGATCCCGAGACCGGCAAGGCGAAATACGCCATCGTGCAGGGCGAGGACGAGCTCGCCTCGATCGGCATCGTGATCGGCGCGTCCTGGAACGGCGCGCGGGCCTTCACCGCGACCTCGGGTCCGGGCATCTCGCTGATGACCGAGTTCATCGGCCTGTCCTACTTCGCCGAGATCCCGGCCGTGATCATGAACATCCAGCGCGCCGGCCCCTCGACGGGCATGCCGACCCGCACCCAGCAATGCGACGTGATCGCCTGCGCCTATGCCTCGCACGGCGACACCAAACACGTGCTGCTGTTCCCGGAAGATCCGGCGGAGGCGTTCGAATTCGCCGCCGCCGCCTTCGATCTCGCCGAGCGGCTGCAGACCACGATCTTCCTGATGCTCGATCTCGACATCGGCATGAACCACCGGCTGTGCCGCCCGCTGAAGTGGGACGACGCCAAGCAATACGACCGCGGCAAGGTGATGACGGCGGAGATGCTGGAGGAAGGCCGCGACTTCGGCCGCTATCTCGACGTCGACGGCGACGGCATCCCCTATCGCACCTATCCCGGCACGCATCCGACCAAGGGCTCCTACTTCACCCGCGGCACCTCGCGCGACCGCTACGCGCGCTATTCCGAGGAAGGCGCTGTTTACGCCGACAACATGCAGCGCCTGGTGCGCAAGTTCGAGACCGCGCAGGACATGGTGCCGCGGCCGCTGCAGGCCAATGCGGCGAAGCCGACCAAGTACGGCGTGCTCTATTTCGGCTCGACCTCGCCCGCGATGGACGAGGCGATCGGAATCCTGGAGGCCCGCGGCCATCAGCTCGACCGCATGCGCATCCGCGCCTTCCCGTTCCACTCCAGCGTCGCGAGCTTCATCGCCGATCACGACTTCGTCTATGTGGTCGAGCAGAACCGCGACGCGCAACTCCGTCAGCTGATCGTCAACGAGAACGGCATCGACCCGGTGCGGCTGGTGCCGATCCTGCACTATGACGGCACGCCGATCACCGCGCGCTTCATCGCCAACGCGATCGGCGACCACCAGGATCATCTCAAGGTGACCCCTCTCCGCAAGGCCGTGACATGACCTACATTGCAAAGCCGAAGTTTCATCATCCCGGCCTGAAGAAGAACGAGCTGGGCTATACCCATCGCGACTACGAGGGGAAGATCTCGACCCTGTGCGCCGGCTGCGGCCACGATTCGATCACCGCCTCGATCATCGAGGCCTGCTACGAGCTCTCGATCGAGCCGCACCGGGTGGCGAAGATTTCCGGCATCGGCTGCTCCTCGAAGACCCCGGACTATTTCCTCGGCAATTCGCACGGCTTCAACTCGGTGCACGGCCGCATGCCGTCGGTGCTGACCGGCGCCAACCTCGCCAACCGCGACCTGATCTATCTCGGCGTCTCCGGCGACGGCGATTCCGCCTCGATCGGCTTCGGCCAGTTCGCGCATTCGATCCGGCGCGCCGTCAACATGACCTACATCGTCGAGAACAACGGCGTGTACGGCCTGACCAAGGGCCAGTTCTCGGCGACCGCCGACCGCGGCTCGAAGTCCAAGAAGGGCGTCACCAACACCGACAATGCGATTGACCTGGTCGCGATCGCGCTGCAACTCGGCGCCACCTTCGTGGCGCGCAGCTTCTCCGGCGACAAGGCCCAGCTGGTGCCGCTGATCGCCGCCGCGATCCGGCACAAGGGGGCGTCCTTCATCGACGTGATCAGCCCCTGCATCGCCTTCAACAACCACGCCGGCTCGACCAAGAGCTTCGACTATGTCCGTGAGCACAATGATGCGGTGAATCGTCTCGACGTGCTGGTCGGCCGCGATCCTATCAGCGTCGACTATGCGCCCGGCACCGTGCAGGTGGTCGAGCAGCATGACGGCACGCGGCTCGCGCTGCGCAAGCTCGACGCCGACTACGATCCGCACGATCGGCTCGGCGCACAGACCTTCCTGCAGAAGCACGCGGCCAAGGGCCAGATCGTCACCGGGCTCCTTTACGTCGATCCGGATGCCGAGGACCTGCACACTCATCTCGACACCGTCGAGACGCCGCTCAACACGCTGGACGAACAGGCGCTGTGCCCCGGCTCAGCCGTGCTGGACAAGATCAACGCCAGCCTGCGCTGAGCACACATTCTCGCCGTCACAATGGCGTGAAGGACGTGCAACAAACTCGGTGTCGTCCCTGCCTGGTGCGCAATTGCGCACGGGAGCAGGGACCCATAACCACCGATGCAGATTGTCAAGCCATGCTGGAACGACGAGTCCCGTTCACATCAGAAGCCGCGGCGTATGGGTCCCTGCTTTCGCAGGGACGACAGCGGAGTTGGTGACGGCTATTTGTCGTTCAGCGCCGCAGGATGGGCGAAGGAATGCAGCGACGTGCCCACCTTCACGCGCCCTGCTCGCAATGGTGGACTGTGTGTCGTCCCTTCGAAAGCAGGGGGATGGAGTCACGTTTGAAGTGCAACGATTGATTTGAGCTTGGAGAATGCCTCGGCGGGTGTCTTGAAGTCCAGGCATTTGCGTGGGGTATCGTTGAGGCGCTGAGCGAGCCGCCTGAGGGCGGCTGC